>NZ_FXXN01000024.1:0-300000 GCF_900184795.1 Magnetospirillum sp. 15-1
CGGCGCCGACCGCCAGCATCCGGTTGTCGGCGGTTTCGTACAGGCGGTAGCGCGGCAAGCCGCCGGTAAAGAATCCCTGCCCGGCCGACGGCCAACTCCCCGCCACCAGCCCCTGGGCCAGGTCCCAGAACATGAGCGGGTACAGGTTGTCCGTCATGGCCACGTCGATGTGGCGGCCTTCTCCGTCGCGGTCGCGCGCCGCCAGGGCCAGGAGGATATTGATCACCGCCGGGTAAGCCCCGCCGACGATATCGGCGATCAGGACCGGCGGCATGGACCGGGACTGCGACAACACGCCCGCCTCGGCCAGATAATTCAGGTCGTGCCCGGCCCGCGCGGCCTTGGGACCGGACTGACCATATCCGGTAATGGAGCAATAGATCAGTCGCGGATTGATCTCGCGGACGGCATCCCACCCCAGGCCGGAACGGGCCATCACTCCGGGGCGGAACTGTTCGATAAGAATATCGGCGCGGGCAATGACGTCGAGCAGTTCCGCCCGCCGCCGCTCGTCCTTCAGATCGATGCAAAGGCTGCGTTTGCCCCGGTTCAGCATGGCGAAAACAGCGGAGGACATGAGGCGGCTTTCGTCCCCGAAGCCGGGGCGCTCGACCTTGACAACCTCCGCCCCCGCCTCCGCCAGCATCAGGGATGCCAGCGGGCCAGGCAGCAAAGTGCTGAAATCCACCACCTTAAGACCCGTTAGCGGCTGCATCATCCCCTCGCACAAGCCATTTCCGATTATTAGTCCGTCCGTTCGGTCTTTGTCAAGCCCCACATACCCAGTATTGATCAGCCATATCACCGATAATAAAATAATTAATTGACCGTTCAGTCGGCTTTATTTATCACTGTGGTGGTGAGCGGCCCACCGCCTTGGCGGCGGCTATTCCCGTCGGGGGAGTCGAAAAGCCAGACGTCCCTCCCCCGAAAACTAAAANGGGGGTGCCAGAATTCTAGCACCCCCGGCTTTTTCCATTGGGCGGCAAGGTCGGAACGGGGTCCCTGCGGATCAGTCGGCCTCTGAATAAGACAACCTCCGTTCGCTTTGCTCGACCAGAAGCCCGGCGATCACTCCAAGCATGGCGGCTCCGACCAGGAAGCTGCGGACGCTGTCCCAATTGCCGAACAGGCTGACCAGGCCTGCCGCCGTCAGCGGGCCGATCAGCTGGCCGAGATTGGAGCCTTGTATGACCATTCCGTTGGCCGCCCCGATCTGGCGCGGCCCGGAGGCATGCACGGCCGTGCCGCCAAGCACGGCGGACGGCAAAATTCCACCCAGACCGGAAAAGAGCAGGCACAGGGCAAAGCGGGTCTGGTCGCTGAGCGTGGGAGAGAAAATCCCGATGCAGCACAATCCCATGGCCGCATTGGCACCGACGACCAGTTGGCCGCGAGGGATACGGCAATGCAGCAGCCATGCGCCGAGAACGCCGCCGGGGGCATTGGCGGCGGCGATCAGGGCGGTCAGCCCGGCGGCGCCGACCGCATCGGTCCGCCGGGTCTCCATGAGCACACTGGGCAGCCATACGAGCAGGGACGACCACTGCACGGTATAGGCGGTGAAGGCGGCGGCCAGCCACCACAGCCCCGGCTGCCGGAGCGTCATCAGCAAGTCGTCGGCGACGCCCCGGACGGTACCGGCGCCGGGGACGGCATCGTTCCCGGGCAATTCCCGCGTGATCCAGGCCAGGAGGGCGGCCATGCCGAGGGAAACCCCGGCCAGCACCATCCAGAGCCCCCGCCACCCCAAGGCGGCTTCGATGAAGGGCGCCGTGGCCAGGGCGATCGCCACGCCGGTCGGCATGTAGACCCCAAGAAGCCCGAATGTCAGCCGCCGGTCGCGGGGCGCCGTCGCGGCCAGGATCAGGCCCGGACAGGACACCACCACCGAGATGAACCCGACGCCTTCGATACAGCGTCCGATCAGCAGCAGCACCTCATCGGAGGACAGGGCCCCCACCCCTCCGCCGATCGCCAGCAGGAGAAGACCGACAAGGGCGGACCGGCGATGGCCGAGCGTGTCTCCGATCATGCCCTGGACGATGCCGCAGGCCGAGCCCAGGGTATTGAACATGGAGACCACCCAGCCGGCGGCGACCAGCCCCAGGCCGAGTTCGCCGCGCAAGGCCGGAATCACCGTCGGAACCTTGCCGATATGAGCCGCGGCCACCACGCCGGCCAGGATCGATACGCCGACCACGGACCACCGTGTCGTTGCCTGTATCCCCATGTCCATGATCTCCGACGGAATCCGCTGCGGGCAGGTTGGGTAAGGCGGGGCCGGCGCGTCGAAGCCGGCCCCGGCCGATGGCCTACTTCTTCATGGCCTTCCACGGATCGGCGACCTGGGGAATGGTCTCGACCTCGACATTGGCCAGCTTGCCGCCCACCTCCTCGACCCGGCGGATATACTGGTTCTGGACGATGTCGCGGGTGGCCGGATCGATCTTGATGGGGCCGCGCGGACTCTTGGGGTTGGACCAGTTGGCCAGGAAGGCGATGGTCTTGTCCGCCTCGATCTTGCCCTTCTGGGCGATGATGGCGTCGAAGACGGCCTTCATGCCGTCCCAGCCGGCCACGGCGAAGAAGGTGGGAACCGACGCCTCGCCGTATTCCTTCTTCCAGGCCGCCACGAATTCCTTGTTCTCGGGCCGGTCGGCCGACGGCGAATACTGCAGCAAGGTGGTGACGCCCAGCGCCGCCTTGCCCATGTTGGGCAGTTCGTCGTCGCTGGTGATATCGCCGGGGCCGAGAATCCTCACCTTGGACCGGGTCAGTCCGATGTCGTCGAAGGCCTTCATGAAGGCGGTGGCCTGGGGACCGCCCGGATTGAACAGGTAGATGGTCTCGGGATTGGCTTCCTTGACCTTTTGCAGATAGGGCAGGTAATCACTGGTCTTGAGCGGGATGCGGACCGATCCGACGATGTCGCCGCCATTCTCGGTGAAGCCCTTGATGAAGGCGGTCTCGCCGTCATGGCCGGGAGCGAAGTCGCTGACCACGGTATAGGCCTTCTTCAGCCCCTGCTTGGCCGCCCATTGCCCCAGGGGATAGCTGGTCTGCCACAGGGTCCAGCCGGTGCGGATGACGTAAGGCGATTGTTCGGTCACCGCCGAACCGCCCGCCGTCATCACCACGAAGGGGACCTTGGCTTCCTTGGACAGCGCCGCCACCGCCGTGGCGTTGGGCGTCCATTGGCCGCCGGTCAGCATCTGAACCTTCTCGCGCAGGATCAGTTCCTGGGCCAGACGCTTGGCCACATCCGGGTTGGGACCGGTATCGTCGCGCCGGACCAGTTCCACATTGAGTCCGGCCGGCAGTTCGGCGCCATGCAGCTTGATGTAGAGATTGATGGCGCGGTCGATCTGCTCGCCCAGCGCCGCATCGCGCCCCGAATAGGTCAGAATCACTCCGACCTTGACCGTTTCCGCACCGGCGGGAAACGCCGCCAGCGCCGCTACTCCGACCACGGCGGCTTGCGCCGCCAGCCCGACCATTGCGGCCCGCGCCGCCTTCCAGAATGTTCGATGCATGCCTCTAACCTCCCGTTTTGGTGATTATTCCGCCTTGCCGATCCGGCACAGCAGTGCACGGAGCTGATAGGTTCCCATGGCCGGGTCGTAGGGCGGTTCATTGTTGGTCAACAGATTGACATTGGACTTCCAGACTCCGTATTCCGGCCCCTCCTCGTCGGGGAACCACCAGGCGTGCTCGGCGTTGATCACGCGCGCATCGATGCCGGTGGTGACCTTGGCCTTCTGCTTCATGCGGCCGCGCCTGGTCTCGATCCACATCCAGTCACCGTTATTGATGCCGAAGCGGGCTGCGGTCTCGGGGTGGATTTCCGCCTGCGGATCGCGCCGCGCCTTGCGCAGCTTGGGCAACTGGCGATGTTCCGAGTTGAAGTAGAAGGGAATGCGCCCGCCGGTGGTCAGCACCAGGGGGAAGTCCTTGGCGATTTCGGGCGAGGCGATCGGGCTTTCCGGCGGCTCCTCGTAATAGGGCAGCGGGGCGTAGCCCATGTCCTCCAGCCGGGTGGAATAGAGCTCGATCTTGCCGGTCGGCGTCTTGAAGCCCTTCTCCTCGTGCTTGCCGTACTTGAACGGCACCTTGACGAAGCCCTTCTGGGTCAGTTCCTCGAAGGTGATCCCCAGTCCCTTCAACTGGGAGTTCAGCACGTCGCGCACCGGCTCGGTGCAGCCGGGCAGGTTCATGCGCCGCGCCAGTTCGGTGAAGATCTCCTCGTCGGCCTTGCACTCGTGCACCCGGACCGCCTTCTGCTGGCCCAGCACCACGTTGGCGGCGATGGTCGGCAGGCCGGCGATCTGGTCCAGTTCCGGCCACGACGCGGCGGGCAGGACGATATCGGCCAGCTCGGCGGTGGGCGTCATGAACAGGTCGGCATTGACCATGAAGTCCAGCTTCATCAGCGATTCGTAGACCAGCGAACTGTTGGCGTAGGTGGTGAGCGTGTTGTTGCCGAACACCAGGAAGGCCTTGACCGGATAGGGCTTGCCCTCCCGCATGGCCTGAAGCAGGGTCGGGATGTGGGCGGCCGGCAGATCGGCGCCCTCGCCGCCCAGCAGCTTGAACTGCTGCCCGCCCAGGCGCTTGGCGTTGGCCTCCGGGCTCAGCAGTTCGATCAGGCTGGGGAAACGGCCGATGCCCTTCATGCCGAACACCCAGCCGCCGGGAATCTCGATATTGCCGGTCAGCACCGGAAGCATCGACAGCGCCCGGATGGTCTGGATGCATTTGGGCGTGTGCTCGATGGCGCAGCCCCATTCCAGCAGGGCCGGCTTGGCCTGGGCGAACAGCCGGGCCGCCGCCCGGATCTTTTCGGCCGAAACCCAGGTGATGGGCTCGGCCCATTCCGGCGTGTACTGCCGCACATGGGCGGCCAGTTCGGCAAAGCCGTGGGTCCAGCGGCTGACGAACACCTCATCATAGAGCTTTTCGCCGATGATGACGTTGAGCATGGCCAGCCCCAGCGCATCGTCGGCGCCGGGCCGCACCTGCAGCCAGATCTCCGCCCGCTTGGCCAGTTCGGTCTCGCGCGGGTCGACGACGATGATGTGCTTGGCGGCGGCCGCCGAATCGCGGGCGTTGAAGCGGGTCTCGCCATCCGGCCCGGAATTCACCGGGTTGTGCCCCCAGTACATGACGGTCTCGGCCTGCGACGTCGCCGGTGAAGTCGCAGACCGGGTAGTCGCCCATGGTCAGGATGCAGGTGTTGACCCGGGGATGAAAGCACTGGGCGAAGCCCGGCTCGGCCCAGTTGGGCGTGCCCAGCGCATGGCCGAAGCGGGAAACCCAGCGGATGTGGTGACGCCCGGTACCGGTGCCGAGCGCGATGGATTCGGCGCCATACTTGGCCTTGATGTCGCCCAGCCGGGCAGCGATCTCGTCCAGCGCCTCGTCCCAGGTGATGCGGTCCCACTGACCCGAGCCGCGCTTGCCCACCCGGCGCATGGGATACTTCAGCCGGTCGGGATGGTAGACCAGATCACGGGTCACGGTGCCGATGGGGCAGAGGCGGCCGCGATTGAGGGGGGAATCCGGGTCGCCCTCCACCTTGATCAGCTCTCCGCCCCGGACGTGAAGCAGGGTGCCGCAGCCACCGTGACAGGACCGGCAGACGCTCTTCAGGACGGTCGTCTCGCCATCGGTCGCTTCAACGGACACTTCGGCTGGCGTCATCACGCTTCCTCCTCAAATCAAGAACCGCAAAGGCAATGTGCCGTGGCCGTACGGCACGACAGCGATGATCACATCACTGTATGCCGGGGGCGTTTCGGTCTTTGATTGAATATCGTCGGAGAGCGTTCGCAGAAATCGAACGGCAAAATCCCACGATATTGCGGAGGCGCAAGCGCCACATACAATAGAGATATTACAAAATATCCGCGCGCGACGTTCTGAAAATCCAAACGCAAAAATATCAATTGGCAACCGTGGCCGCCGTCACCTGCGGTTATCCTTGTCATGGTTCCTTTGAACCGCGCCGGTATGTCTGGATAGTGTTCTCCCCACTCCTGACCGGACACCGGGCCGCGATACCCTCTCCTGGCCGGGCGAGCAGTCGCCCGGCCCCTTTTTCCCGAACCTTCGTCCAGGGAGATTGCCGTGGATCACAGTTGGGAGGAGATCGATGAACTGGCCGAGATTCTCGAATCGGAAGCGGCGGGAAACGCCGTCAATACCGGAAAGGCCCGCGAGCTGGCCGGCCGCCTGATCGAGCTTTGCCCAGAGATCGCTTGCAGCATGCGCCTGATCCTCTCACGATTTCAGGCACCATAACCTCTAACCGGCGGAAGATATCCGATGCTGTCCAACTCCCGATCCGTCCAGGTGGAATTCGGCCATTGCGATCCGTCCGGGATCGTCTTCAACCCCAATTACTTCATCTGGTTCGACTTCTCGGTGCATGCCCTGCTGGCCCGAGCCGGAATGTCGCTCAAATCCCTGATCGAGGAATTCGGCATCGACGGCATCCCCCTGGTCGACAACAAGGCGCGGTTCAAGGCGCCAAGTCGCTGGGGCGACGATCTGGTCATCGAGACCACCATCACGGCGCTTCACCGTAGCGCCTTCGAGCTTCAGCACGTCGTCCGCAACGGCGACGTGGTTGCCGTCGAATGCTCGGAAACCCGGGTATGGACCGCCTTCGACGCCGAGCAGGGGCGGATCAGGGCGGCGACGATCCCGCCTCGGGTGATTGCCGCTTTCTCCGGATAGAGTTTGTCCGGTTTTAGCCGAAGCGGTTTCATTTCTCGTCACCCTCGGGCTTGACCCGAGGGTCCATGGATTGCCGGGTCAAGCCCGGCAATGACGGCAAAAATGATGTGTCCGCCTAAACCTCTAGCCGAACCGGACGAACTCGCCGATCTCGCGACGGACACGCGGCGCCGTCTCCTTGATCCGCAGGGGTTCGGGCAGCACCTCGGGCGGGCCGGGATAGGCAACGGCCATCAGCGCCACCACCTCGAAGCCGGCCGCCAGCCCCAGGGCCTCGCCCGCCGCCTGATGGTTGAAGCCGCCGATCATGTGAACGGTAAGACCGAGTTCGGCCGCCCGGAGCGCCAGATGGGCGTTGGCCTGGCCGACATCGTGGTGGGCATGGCGGTTGACGCCGTCGCGGCCGCGAAATCCCAATTGCGCCACCGAGGCCAGGATGACCGGGGCCTTTTCCGCCCAGGCCCGGTTGTGGGGCTCCATGCTGTCGAGCACGCGGGCCCGGGTCTCCGAGCTGGGGTCGTCCAGCACCACATAGCCCCAGGGCTGTTCGTTGTAGGCGGACGAGGCCCAGCGCGCCGCCTCGAACATCCGGTCGAGGACCTGGCGTTCGATGGGACGGTCACTGAACGATCGCAGACTGCGGCGCTGGAGAAGCAGTTGGTCGAAACTGGGCGTCATGACACGGCCCTCCTCACAGCAACATGGCGAGCGGGTCTTCGATCAGCTTTTTGAAGGCGGCCAGGAATTCGGCCCCCACCGCGCCGTCGACCACCCGGTGATCCACCGAAAGCGTACAGGTCATCACCGTGGCCACGGCCAGCGCACCGTTCTTGACCACCGGACGCTGCTCGCCGGCCCCCACCGCCAGGATGCAGCCCTGGGGCGGGTTGATGATGGCGGCGAACTCCTTGATCCCGAACATGCCGAGATTGGAGATGGTGAAGCCGCCGCCCTGGAATTCCTCAGGCTTAAGCTTGTTGTCGCGCGCCTTGGCGGCCAGGGATTTCATCTCGCCCGAGATGTCGGCCAGACCCTTGCGGTCGGCATGATGCACGATGGGGGTGATCAGGCCGTTGGGCGTCGCCACCGCCACCGAGATGTCGATATCGGTGTAGCGCTTGATGGCGTCTTCGCCCCACGAGGCGTTGGCGGCCGGCACCTTCTTCAGGGCCAGCGCCACGGCGCGCACCACGAAGTCGTTGACCGACAGCTTGTAGGCATCGGACCGCCCGTTCAGCTCGGTCCGCACCTTCAACAGGGCGTCCAGCTCGCAGTCGATGGACAGGTAGAAGTGGGGAATGGTCGACTTGGCCTCGGTCAGGCGCCGGGCGATGACCTTGCGCATGGTGGAGTTGGCGATCTCCTCGAAGGCCGGCTCGAACGGGCTGGCGGCGGCCGGAGCCGGAGCGACCTTGGGCGCAGGAGCCGCAGCCGGTGCGGCGGCCGGCTTGGCGGGACCGGCTTTGAGGGCCGCTTCCACGTCGGCCTTGACAATACGGCCGTGGGGACCGGAGCCCCGGACCGCAGCAAGGTCCACCTTGCCGTCCCTGGCGATGCGCCTGGCCAGCGGCGAGGCGAAGACGCGGTCGCCGGCAGTACTGNCTCNCNCNCNNCCGNCTTGCNNGGGGAGGGTCGGGGTGGGGGTGGGAGCCGGAGCGGCGGAAATGGCCGAAGCGTCCTCGCCCTCTTCCAGCAGCACGGCGATGGGCGTGTTGACCGCGACGCCCGCGGTGCCACCGGCCACCAGGATTTTCCCCAGCACGCCTTCGTCGACGGCCTCGAATTCCATGGTCGCCTTGTCGGTCTCGATCTCACAGATCACGTCGCCCGACTTGACGGCATCACCCTCGTTCTTCAGCCACTTGGCGACGGTGCCCTCGGTCATGGTCGGCGACAGGGCGGGCATCAGGATTTGCACAGGCATGGTTCGTCCCCCCTTCCTCAGGCGCGATAGCAGACGGAGCGGGCGGCGGCCACCACGTGCTCGATCTGCGGCAGGGCCAGCTTTTCCAGATTGGCGGCATAGGGCATGGGCACGTCGGCGCCACAGACCCGAACCACCGGCGCATCCAGCCAGTCGAAAGCGTGCTCCATCATCAGCGCGGCGATTTCCGCGCCGATACCGGCCACCGGCCAGCCTTCCTCCAGGCTGACGATGCGGTTGGTCTTCCTGACCGAGGCGACGATGGTCGCCACGTCCAGCGGACGGATGGAGCGCAGGTTGATGACCTCGGCCTCGATACCCTCGGCCTTCAAGGCCTCGGCGGCGTCGAGCGCCACCTGCACCATGCGGGAATAGGCGGTGATGGTGACGTGGGTACCGGCCCGCTCGATCTTGGCCTTGCCGATGGGCAGGACAAAATCAGGATCATCGGGAACGTCGAAGCTCTGGCCGTAAAGCAGCTCGTTTTCCAGGAATACCACCGGATTGGGATCGCGGATGGCGGCCTTCAAGAGGCCCTTGGCGTCGGCGGCGCTCCACGGCGCCAACACCTTGAGGCCGGGGCAATGGGCGTACCACGAGGCGTAATCCTGGCTGTGCTGGGCGCCGACCCGCGACGCGGCGCCGTTGGGACCGCGGAACACGATAGAGCACGGCTGCTGGCCGCCCGACATATAAAGGGTCTTAGCCGCCGAATTGATGACGTGGTCGATGGCCTGCATGGAGAAGTTCATGGTCATGAACTCGACGATGGGCTTCAAGCCCGCATAGCCGGCACCACAGGCCAGACCAGCGAATCCCATCTCGGTGATGGGCGTGTCGATGACGCGCTCGGCGCCGAATTCATCCAGCAGCCCCTGGCTGACCTTATAGGCGCCCTGGTACTGGGCCACTTCCTCGCCCATCAGGAAGACGGAGGCGTCGGCGCGCATCTCCTCGGCCATGGCGTCGCGCAGGGCCTCTCGCACCGTCTGGCGCTTGGTGGAGGCGTAGACCTTCTCCTCGGGCGCCGGGGCGCCGGCCATGGGCTGGGCGACCGGAGCGGGCGCGGCAGCCACCGGGGCCGGAGCGGCGGCGGCCGGGGCGGCGGACAGAGCAGAGGCATCCTCGCCCTCTTCCAGGATCAGGGCGATGGGCGTATTGACCGCCACCCCCTCGGTCCCGCCGGCCACCAGGATCTTGCCCAGCACGCCATCCTCGACGGCTTCCATTTCCATGGTGGCCTTGTCGGTCTCGATCTCGGCCAATACGTCGCCGGACTTCACGGCATCGCCCTCGGCCTTCAGCCATTTGGCCAGCTTGCCCTCGGTCATGGTCGGGCTCAGCGCGGGCATCAGAACTTGAATCGGCATTTTATACCCCCCTCGCCTTACGCTTCGATCAGTACGTCGGTCCACAGCTCGGACGGATCCGGCTCGGGACTGGACTGCGAGAACTCGGCGGCTTCGGTGACGATCACCTTGACCTCGCGGTCGATCTCCTTGAGGCCGGCCTCGTCGATCAGGCCGTCGGCCAGCAGCTTTTCCTTCAACTGGTCGATGGGATCGTGCTGCTCGCGCATCTTGGTCACTTCCTCCTTACTCCGGTACTTGGCCGGGTCGGACATGGAGTGGCCGCGATAGCGGTAGGTGTTCATTTCCAGGATGTAGGGCCCCTGGCCGGAACGGGCATGCTCCAGGGCGCGGGCAGCGGCGTCGCGCACCGCCATGACGCTCATGCCGTTGACCGGCTCGCCGGGAATGCCATAGGCGGCGCCGCGCATGTACAGCTCCTGGCCGGCGGCATGACGCACCGTCGAGGTGCCCATGGCGTACTTGTTGTTCTCGATGATGAACACGACCGGCAGCTTCCACAGCGCCGCCATGTTGAAGGCCTCATAGACCTGGCCCTGGTTGACCGCGCCGTCGCCGCAATAGACGTGGGCGACGCCGTTGTCCTTGGAATACTTGTGGGCGAAGCCCAGGCCGGTGCCCAGCGGCACCTGGGCGCCGACGATGCCGTGGCCGCCATAGAACCGCTTCTCGCGACTGAACATATGCATGGAGCCGCCCTTGCCGCGGGAATAGCCGCCGGCGCGCCCCGTCAGTTCGGCCATCACCCCCTTGGGGTCCATGCCGCAGACCAGCATATGGCCGTGATCGCGATAGGACGTGATGCAGGAATCCGTCGCCCCCGCCACGGCCTGCATGCCGACCACCACGGCCTCCTGGCCGATATAGAGGTGACAGAAGCCGTTGATCAGTCCCATGCCGTAAAGCTGGCCCGCCTTCTCCTCGAACCGGCGGATGAGCAGCATCTCGCGATAATAGCGGATGAGTTCCTGAGGGGTGGGCTCGGCCGCCCCCCGTTCCTTCTTCTTGGTGGCCATGGTTCCTCCCGGAGCCTGAAACGTTCAACGGGGACGATAGGTAAACCAACCTTCCCTATTTTGCAAGGGTCATATTCATGAAAAACCGTTGTTTCGTAACGCTCTATTTATCGTTAACCGAAATTTGGTTATTTGCGAACCGATTGCTGCGCCGCAACATTAGAGGGTGATGGGCACAGCCGGATGACGCGCTTCCGGCGCCCCCTTTCCCCCCTCATGTGGGGAGGCCGGCCCACGACTGAAAGGCTACCCGCCGCAACCTTGGTCGGACGGGACTTTCGGGCCGGTGGCAATCGTGGTACTTACTGAGGCCGTATCAGGACCAGGGGAACCAATGGGCACGAGGGAAAGACGGGGATTGTCCGCCCAAGCGGCGCGATGGGTGATGATGGCCGCGTTGGTGATGAGCAGCAGCGCCTGCAACGTGACCCCGAACTACGAGCGGCCGAAGCAGGACATCCCCACCAGCTACCGCAATCCCCTGCCCGAGCCCTCGCCGGAAATGCCCAAGCCGCTGTCCCAGTGGTGGAAGATTTTCGGCTCCGAGGAGCTGGATACCCTGATTGCCGAGGCGCTGGCCAACAACCACGACCTCAAGGCCGCCGCCGCCCGTATCGTCCAGGCGGAAGCCCAGGCCGGTTCGGCCGGCTCGGCCCTCCTGCCGACCATCACCGCGTCGGGCAAGCGCAGCATCGATTCGCCGCAGGGCGGCCAGGGCACCGACCCCGCCCCCCCCACCAACCGCAGCCACCGCCTCAGTTCGGCCTATGTCTCGGCCAGTTGGGAGGTGGATCTGTGGGGCAAGATTCGCGCGTCGGAAGCCTCGTCCCTGGCGACCACCTTCGCCAACATCCATGATCGCGAGGCGGTCGGCCTCACCCTGATCTCCGACGTGGTGCTCACCTATATCCAATATCTGGAGGGCCTGGACCGCGAGACGGTGGCGCGCAGCAACATCGCCAACATGAAGGCCATGTACGTCGCGGTGACCGAGCGCGTCCGCCTGGGCGAAAGCTCGAACCTGGAGCTGGCGCAGCAGCGCAACGTGCTGGCCCAGGCCGAGGCGACCATTCCACCGATCATTCTGCAGCGCGAGCGCGCCTTCAACAAACTGGCCGTGCTGCTGGGCCGCCCGCCGCAGACCCTGGCGCTCAACGGCAAGACCCTGCGCGACCTGCTGGTGCCCGAGATGTCGGCCGGACTGCCGTCGGACCTGCTGCTGCGCCGCCCGGATATCCGCAAGGCCGAGGCCAACCTGGTGGCCGCCAACGCCAATATCGGCGTGGCGCGGGCCAAGCTGTTGCCGACGTTCTCCATCAGCGGCGATCGCGGCTGGGCCGCCCAGTATTTCGACAACATCACCAAGCCGACCAGCATCTTCTTCACCCTGGCCGGCACCCTGGCCGCCACCATCTTCGACAACGGCAAGACGCGGTCCGACATCGAATACAGCGAGGCCAAGTACACCGAACTGGTCGAGACCTATCAGCAGACCATCCTGACCAGCCTGCGCGACGTCGAGGATGCGCTGATGAGCGTCCGTCTGCAGGGCGATCTGGAAGTGGCCCAGCAGGAAGTGCTGCAGGCCTCGCTCGACGCCTATGGCCTCAGTTCCGAGGCCTTCCGCCTGGGCATGGTCGATTACCTCAACGTGCTGGAAACCCAGCGGACCCGCTTCCAGGCCGAGGACGCCAAGGTCCAGGCCCGCTTCGGCCGGCTGGAGGCCGCCATCGGCCTGTACAAGGCCCTGGGCGGCGGCATGGAACTGGACGAGGCCGAGGGCGAAACCCAGACGGCACCCGCACCGGCACAGCCCCCGGCGCCCGCTCCCACCGGAAAAACCGAGGCTCCAGCCCCCACGGCGGCCCCGCGGCCGCCGGTGGCTGTGGAGCAGGCTCCGGCCCGGAACGCCTCTCCGCCTCCCGCTCCCACCGCCCGGACGACCCAGCCGGCCGAGGCGACGGTCGCCGTGCGGACCGCCCCGGCCGCCCTGGAGAGCGAAGCGCCGCCGTCGCTGGCGCCCGCCGAGATTTATGAGACCGCCGCCTTCAACGACAACGCCAGCTAGTCCATGGAAACGCTGCAAGCCTACTGGTCCAGCAAGGAACTGATCACCAACGGACTGGTGCTGCTGCACATGCTGGGTGCCATGGCCACCGGCCTGATGATCGGCTACGAGCGCTCGTATCACGGCCGGGCGGCGGGATTGCGCACCTACTCCCTGGTATGCATGGCCTCGACCGCGCTGACCGTGGTCAACGGCTATCCCCATATGTGGTACGCCGGGCTCTCCGACACGCCGGGCATCGCCGACCCCACCCGCACCATCCAGGGCATCATGACCGGCATCGGCTTCCTGGGAGCCGGCGTGATCATGAAGGAGGGGTTCAGCATCCGCGGCCTGTCCACCGCCGCGTCCATCTGGGTGACGGCGGCCATCGGCGTGCTGATCGGCGTCGGCTTCTATGTGGCGGCGGTTTTCGGCGCGCTGTGCACCGTGGCGGTCATGACCGCCGCGCGGCGTATCGAGCACGCCCTGCCCCACCAGACGGCCCTGCATCTCACGCTGACCTATCTGCACAACCAGACTCCGCCGGCCGAGGAGATTCACGCCATGCTGGCCCGCCACGGCTTCGTGGCCCGCGACTGGAGCTTCCAGTTGGAAGATGGCGGCGGGATGTTCGAGTACCAGATGTCGCTGCTGGCCGAGCGCGAGCCGGCCCCCTTGGAACTGCTCGACACCCTGTCCAAGACCGCCTCCCTGGCCGGCTTCCGCCTCGCCCCGGCACGGTCCTGAACGGCTCCTTTCCTAATCCGCCGCCGGCAGGCTGAAATGGAAGCTGGAGCCCCGCCCCGGCTCCGACTCGGCCCAGATACGGCCGCCGTTGTGCTGCACCAGCTTACGGCAGATGGCCAGACCGATGCCGGTACCGTCATAGGTCTCGCGCGAGTGCAGGCGCTGGAACAGCGTGAAGATGCGGTCCAGATAGGCGGACTCCATGCCGATACCGTTGTCGGTGACGGTAAAAACCCAGTTCAGTCCGTCACGGCGGGCGAAGACGCGGATACGTGAAATGGTGTCGGCGCGGCGGTATTTGATGGCGTTGCCGACCAGATTGAGGAAAATCCGGGCCAATTCCACCCGCCGGACCGACACCACCGGCATGGTGCCGATCACCTCGACCACCGCCCCCGATTCGTCCATGGCGGCGCCCAGATCGGCCAGGGCCTCGTCGAGGGCGACCCGGCTGTCGATACGTTCGGGCTCACCATCGGCCTGATTCAGGCGCGAGTAATCCAGAAGATTGGTGATCATCTCCTGCATGCGCTTGGTGCCGCCGACCGCGAAGGCGATGAAGTCGTCGGCATCCTTATCCAGGCGGCCGCGATAACGCCGCCCCAGCAACTGCACATAACCGGCCACGTTGCGCAGCGGTTCCTGCAGGTCGTGGCTGGCGATATAGGCGAATTGCTGCAGGTCCTCGTTGGACCGCTGCAGACTTTCCAGCAGGCGCTCGCGCTCGGCCTCGGCCCGGTAACGCCGGGTAACGTCGTGCACCACCGACAGCACCGCCGGCTGCCCCTCCAAGCCGACCCGGGTGGACACCACCTCGCTTTCGATCACATCTCCCACGCCGGTGATATAGCGGGCGGCACCGCTGGAGATCGCATCCGGGGAGGCCAGTACGAAGTCCACCCGTTCCGCCAGGGCGTCGCGGCTGTCCGGATGGACGAAGTCAAGCAGCGCCCGGCCGGCCAGGGGCTGTCCTTCGGGCACCTTCAGCATGCGGGACGCCTGGGTATTGGCGAACAGGATGACACCGTCGCGATGGACGACCACCGCCATGGGCGCGGTTTCCACCAGGGCGCGGTAGCGCTCCTCGCTCTCCGCCACGTGACGCAGGGCCCGCCGCTGACCCCGGGCATGGAAGGCCCAGCCGAAGGACGCCAGGGCGGTCAGAAAAAACAGGACCACCCCCATGCCGCCGGTCACCCGCAGCTGTCCGTCATCGGTTCCCCAGCCCCCCTTGGGAATGGCCGCCATGGCCCAGGTCCCGTCGGGCAGCGTTACCTCCATCTCCACCGGCGAGCGGCCGAAGACGGCTTCATCCCCCCAGATCATGGCGCCGGCCTTGCCCTCTCCGTCGCGGCCGCGCAGGGCGACTTCCATGGGCAGCGTCCCGGTATCGAGCCCCGCCGCGGCGAAGACCGTGGGGATGTCGATCACCACGCTGATCAGGCCGAACAGTTTGGTCTGGCCCCGGCCGGAATCGGGCAGAAAGACCGGCACCCGCCCGATCAGCGCCGTTCCGCCCTGGATCAGGTTCACCGGCCCGGCCACCACCGGCTTGCGGCTGTTGATGGCCCGCTCCACCGTCGGCCACTGGTCGGGGCGGTCGCGGTAATCCACCCCGACCGCCGCCCGGTTGGGGGCAAAGGGATAGACGGCGGAAATCACCGTGCCGCGCGACATGGTCAGATTGCGGACCGACTCATAGCCTTGGATCACCAGGGACGCCGCCCGAGCGAAGTCGGCATCGCTCATGCCGCCCTGAAAGATGATCTGGGCGACCAGCCCCCGGGTGATCAGCAGGGGCGCGGTCAGGTTGTATTCCAGGCGGGCGCGCAACACACTGAGCCGGGAAACCAGTTCCACCCTCGCGGCCTCGTGGCGGCGCTCGGATTGCAGGGCATAAAGCTTGAGCAGCACCAGACCGGAACAGGCGGTGATCAGGGCGGCCACCACGAAGGGGAGCCACGTGGATGGCTTCCTGGCTCCGCCGCCCCCAACCCTCAACGCCCCGGACATGCCGGCCTCTCCCATATGGACATCATGCTTAGGTTATAGCACAAACCGCATGGTTGGCCTAAAACTCCGCCGGTACGGCAAGCGTCACAGGGGAAGGTTGTTGTAGAAGTGAACCAGCCCCGGAGCGACCCGGCGCCGCTCGGTTTCGGTACCGCCCACCGTCTGCATCAGCTTGCGCAGGAACATGCGGTCGCATTTGGGCATCTCGAAGAACGCCTTCATGGCGATCAGGTCGCCGCCATACTTGGGCAATTCCCGGATAGAGCGGACGATGGCGTCGCGAAAGGCTCCCTCGCGGGCCTGATCGTGACGGTCCTTGGGATGGAACTCCTGCTGATAGAGCAGCGCCACCTCGCGCCAGGCCTCGAGCAGGGCTTCCGGCTCCCAGCGGATCACGGAATGCAGCAGCGGGATATCGGCCTCGCCCGGCGCGGGAAACCCGCCGGCCTTGGCCCATTCGCGGAACACCGCCCAGGGGTCGTTGGCCTTGGCGTGCTTGGCGCCGACCCCTTCCGACTTGTAGGCGGACCAGCGGGAATCCCAGGTGTCGAGAATGGGATTGCCCTGGCCGCCCTGCTGGAGAATGGCGATCAGCCGGTTGGGGCCGGCGGAATCCCAGATCCGGCTTTCCGACAACTCCTTGATGCGCTTGGTGGCGCGGATGTCGGGCAGCACGAACTTGCGCAACAGGGTCTCGTAACAGGTGGCGAAGCCGGGCGAGATGATGAAAGGCAGCGGAATATGCGGCCGCAGGTTGGCAGCGCTGGTGGGATTGACCACCAGGGCCTGGAGGGCGCGGCGGGCGTAACGGGCCAGGGTCTCGTCGAACATCTGCCGGAAGTTGTCGAAGGCGATGGGCGCCTCCTCCTCCTCCTCGATCACGGCGGGGGGCGGCTCGGGCGCCACGGGAACCTGGGCGGCCGCCTTGGCGCGATTGACCAGATACTTCTTGGTGACGTCGAACAGCAGCCAGCGATCCTTGTCGCGGGCCTCCTCGGGGCCGGGCGGCAGCAGGCCGTCGAAGTGCTGATCGGCGGCGGCGCCCAGTACCTCCACGTCCATGGCGGCCACGGCACGGTCCAGGATGGTGTCGAACACCACGCCGAGTTCGCGGTCGTTGGCCCAGGATTGGGTGTCCGGATCGGACGAGGTCATCCGGCGCAGCATCAAAATCTGCGGAACCTTCAATCCCGCAGTGACGGCAAGCAGTTCAGCGACCTTGGACTCGAATTTGGCTCGACGCTTGGAATCGTTCATCGCTCACGGCCTTCTGCCCCGTTCCGGAGCGTGGCCTCCCCCAAATACTGGAATAAGGCCAGATGATGGCACCGCCTTGGGTAATCGGCAAGGCCGTCCGCTCGGTTTATCGCCGGGAAAGAGTGCGGGACAGCAGGAAAAGCACCGTGGCCACGGTCACGATGCTGGGGCCGGACGGCGTATCCCAGACCCAACTCCCCCCCAAACCAAGGACCACTGCCGTCAGTCCAGCCGCCGCCGCCAGCACCGCCATCTGTTCCGGCGTGCGGGACAGCCGCCGCGCCGCCGCCGCCGGGATGATCAGCATGGCGGTGACCAGCATGACGCCCACCACCTTCATGGCGGCGGCGACGCCCAGCGCCACCAGCAGCATCAGCAGCACCCGGGCACGGCCCACCGGATGACCTTCGACCAGGGCCAGGTCCTCGTCCACGGCGGCCGCCACCAGGCTCCGCCATTGGGAGAACAGCACCGCCAGGATGAGGAACGCCCCGCCCCACAGCCAGATCATGTCGTCGGCGCCCACCGCCAGGATGTCGCCGAACAGCCACCCCATCAGGTCGACCCTCACCCGGTCCATCAGGGACAGCAGCACCAGCCCCAGGGCCAGGGAGCCGTGGGCCAGGATGCCCAGCAGACTGTCGGCCCCCGAGGTCCGGTCGGCCTCGGCACGGGCCAGGATCAGGGCGGCGATGACGCACAGCGCCACCACCCCGGCCAGGGGTGCCACCCCCAGCAGCAATCCCGCCACGATGCCCAGCAGGGCGGAATGGGCCAGGGCGTCGCCGAAATAGGCCATGCGGCGCCAGACGATGAAGCAGCCCAGCGGCCCGGCCACCAGGGCCACCGCCGCCCCCGCCATCAGGGCGCGCAACAGGAAATCATCCATGGCGGCATCCCGGTCCGTGAACGTGTCCGTGCTCGTGTTCCGCCCCCTCCAACGGCAGCACCGAGCCGTCGGCGCCGTGCCCGTGGTCGTGGGCGTGGGTATAGATGGCCAGACTGGCGGCCACCCTCGGGCCGAACAGCGCCAGGTATTCGGGATGGCGGCTCACCGCCTCGGGATGGCCGGCGCAGCACACATGGCGGTTGAGGCAGACCACGTGGTCGGTGGCGGCCATCACCACATGCAGGTCGTGCGAGACCATCAGCACTCCCACCCCGTTGTCGCGAGCCTGACGGGTGATCAGGTCATAGAGTTCCGCCTGCCCGGCCACGTCGACGCCGCCCACCGGCTCGTCGAGCACCAGCAGGTCCGGCCGCCGCAACAGGGCACGGGCCAGCAGTACCCGCTGCAGTTCACCGCCCGACAGATCGGCCACCTGCCGCGTCAGCACGTGACCGGCCCCGACCGTATCCAGCATGCCCGCCAGCCGCCCGTTATCCAGGCGCTCGGGCACCGCCATGGCCAGGAAGCGCCGCACCGACAGCGGCAACAGCCGTCCGATATCCAAGCGCTGCGGCACATAGCCGATCACCGAAGCCGAGCGTTCCACCGTGCCGGCATCGGGACGCAGCAGGCCCAGCGCCACCTTCAGCAGCGACGACTTGCCGGCGCCGTTGGGACCAACCACGGTGATGATCCGCCCCGCCTTCACCGCCAGATCGACCCGGTCGAGCACCAGATGGCCGCCATGGCTCAGCCGCACGCCGGACAGAGCGAGCAAGCTCATGATTGCCCGCTCCCCTGGCGGCACTGGGCGCACAATCCCTCGATCTCGATGGTCTGGCGCGCCACGGAAAAACCCAGGCGCCCGGCGGCACGGCCGATGGCGGCATCCACCTCCTTGTCCTCCAGTTCTACGGCGATGCCGCATTGGGCGCACAGCAGGAACTGGCCGGCATGGACATGGCCGGGATGGGCGCAGCCGACGAAGGCGTTGAGCAGGGCGATGCGATGGACCAAACCATGGGCCTGCAGGAAATCGAGGGCACGGTAGACGGTGGGGGGCGCCGCCGACCACCCCTCCTTGCCCAACGCCTCCAGCAGGGCGTAGGCCCCCACCGGCCGGTGGCTGCTCCACACCAGTTCCAGCACCCGGCGGCGGATGTCGGTCAGCCGGGCGCCACGCCGGCGGCACTCGTCCTCCGCCGCCGCCATGGCCGAGCGGATACAGGCGCCGTGATCGTGATGGGGAACCGGAAAGCTCATCCTTGCCGCCACACAGATGTTATATTATAACATTTCATCCTTTCCATCATGACACGGAGCGCCCCCATGCGGAAGACCCTGGCAGCCGCCCTCCTCCTGCTCGGTTTCGCGGCCCCGGCGGCGGCCGAGGCTCCGGCGGTGCTGGTCAGCATCAAGCCGCTGCACTCCCTGGTGGCGGCGGTGATGGAGGGCGTGGGCGAGCCCGGCCTGATCGTTTCGGGCAGCGCCTCGCCCCACGGCTATGCCATGAAGCCCTCCGACGCCCGCGCCGCCGAGAAGGCGCGGCTGGTGGTGTGGGTCGGCCCCGCCCTGGAATCCTGGCTGGAGCGCCCCCTGGCGCAGCGCAAGGACAGCCTCGCCATGCTGTCGCTGCCCGGTCTGATCCGCCTGGACACCCGCGAGGGCGGCGCCTGGGAGGCGGACGCGCACGGGCACGGCGGCCACCACGAGCACGGCAAGCAGGACGAGACCGA
This sequence comes from Magnetospirillum sp. 15-1, assembly GCF_900184795.1. NCBI lineage: Bacteria > Pseudomonadati > Pseudomonadota > Alphaproteobacteria > Rhodospirillales > Rhodospirillaceae > Magnetospirillum > Magnetospirillum sp. 15-1. Next base: position 19,744 of record NZ_FXXN01000024.1, read on the forward strand.
TCCCCATGTCTGGCTCGACCCGCGCAATGCCGCCCTGCTGGCCGGCGCGGTGGCCGAGCGGTTGAGCGGGCTGGACCCGGCCAACGCCGCCCGTTACGCCGCCAATGCCGAGGCCCTGAAGCGCCGCCTGACCCATATGGACGCGGACATCGCCGCCAGACTGGCCCCGATCGCCAAACGCCCCTATGTGGTGTTCCACGACGCCCACCAGTATTTCGAGGCCCGCTACGGCCTCTCTCCCGCCGGAGCCATCACCGTCGATCCCGAGCGTCCGCCGGGCGCCCGGCGCATGGCCCAGTTGCGCGACCGCCTGAAGAACGCCGGCGCCGCCTGCGTGTTCGGCGAGCCGGGGGCGCCCTCGGCCACCGCCGCCACCCTGGCCGACGCCGCCGGGGCGCGGCTGGGGCAATTGGACCCGGAAGGTCTGCTTGTGCCCGCCGGCAAGGACTCCTATGTGCAGCAGATGACGGGACTCGCCGCCGCCCTTGCCGAGTGCCTGTCGGCCCGTTAAACCCTTAGCCTCCCTTCGAGAGGTTCCATTATGCCCGCTATCGACGCCACCGCCGTTCTGCCCAAGCTCAAGTTCAACGCCGACGGACTGGTGCCGGCCATCGCCCAGCAATTCGATACCGGGGAAGTGCTGATGATGGCCTGGATGAACGCCGAATCCGTGGCCGAGACCCTGGAGACCGGCCGGGTCTGCTATTTCTCGCGCTCGCGCGGCGGGCTGTGGCGCAAGGGCGAGACCTCGGGCCAGCAGCAGCGGCTCAAGGACTTCCTGATCGATTGCGACGGCGACACCATCTTGTTGAAGGTCGACCAGGACGGCGTCGCCTGTCACACCGGCCGGCGCACCTGCTTTTACACCGCCGCCCGGCCCGAAGGGCTGACCGAGGTGGCGAGAGTGCAGGTGTCGCCCGAGGAGCTTTACAAGAAATGAGCCTCATCCCCGTCACCGTGCTGACCGGCTTCCTGGGCAGCGGCAAGACGACCCTCTTGAACCACCTGCTGGCCCAGCCGGGTCTGGCCGATACCGCCGTACTGATCAACGAGTTCGGGGCCGTCGGGCTGGACCACCTGCTGGTGCGTCAGGTGGCCGAGGACGTGGTGCTGCTGCAATCGGGCTGCCTGTGCTGCACGGTGCGCGGCGATCTGGTCGAGGGCATGCGCGACCTGTTCATCAAGCGGGTACGGGGCGAGATTCCCGAGTTCAACCGCATGATCATCGAAACCACCGGTCTGGCCGACCCCGCCCCCATCATTCACACCCTGATGAGCGACCCGCTGATTTCCAGCCGCTACAAGCTGGACGGCGTCGTCGTCACGGTGGACGCCGCCTGCGGCGACCGCACCCTCGACGCCCAGGCCGAGGCGGTGAAGCAGGTGGCGGTGGCCGACCGGCTGGTGCTGACCAAGGCCGACATCGCCGATCCGGTGGCCGTCGAGGTGCTGCGCGCCCGCCTGCGCCGCCTCAACCCGGCCGCCCCCATCATCGTCGCGGCCCAGGGCAAACTGGACCCCAGGCTTATCCTCGATGCCGGCCTGTTCAATCCGGGCAGCAAGATTCCCGACGTGGCCGGTTGGCTAAACGAGGAGGCGTACCGCGCCCATCAGCACGCCCACCACGACCATCACCACCACCACGACGCCAACCGCCACGACGCCCATATCCAGGCCTTCGTGTTCACCGCCAGCGAGCCGGTATCGTGGACGGCCCTGGGCTTCGCCCTGGAACTGATGATCTCGTCCAAGGGCGAGAACCTGCTGCGCATCAAGGGAATCGTCAACGCTAGGGAATCCGCCGATCCCCTGGCCATTCACGGAGTGCAGCACGTCTTCCACCCCCCGGCCCCCCTGCCCGGCTGGCCCGATGACGACCACCGGACCCGCATCGTCTTCATCACCCGCGACCTGTCGCGTCAGGCGGTGGAAGACCTGCTCAGGGGCGTGCTGGCGCTCGAGGACGCCACCGCCCCCTGATTCGGGCTGTCGCCGGAACTCCTCCGGAGCGCAAGCCCCGCCTTCCCCACCAATTCACTCGGAATTGCCGCGTCGCACATTAAAATCGTTTGACTGAGGAATTGCTGCTTGTTAGTCTTATTCCAGATGTTGGCCTCCCCGAGGTCAGCCTCCCTCTCTAAGCAACTTCCACCGCCCCGGCCCCATGGTTCGGGGCGGATTTTTTTGTCTCATCCTATTGGATGCAGCCAATTTGGCGAACCTATCCTTTTTTGCAGCACGCGAAGCGAGACTTTTCCAAAAGGACAGGTTAGGATAGGCACTAATCCTGATGGAGAGGATGACAGATGGCCAGATCCCTCGATTGCACCTGCCTGCAAGGCCTCGAACTGGCTCTCAAATGGGCCAGCCGCCGTTGCGATCCCGATCTGGTCCGCTGCACCGCCTCGGTTGCCCAGGATTGCCTGCACCGCCACGACTGCCTCCAGCGCACCGAATGCGATGCCCGCCTGCACCAGATCGCCGACTGGCTGGCCGAAAACGACCATGGAGGTCTTGCACGGGTGGGGTAATCCCCCCGCCCCGCCCCCAAACGACAACGGCCCCCGGATCGCTCCGGGGGCCGTTCGCATTTTCCGTCTGACGGAAAGGCTTACTCCACGGCTTCCTTGCGGGCCTTGGCATAGCCGACGCTTTCCAGCGATTCCTCGATCTCGTCCAGGATGGCGGGATCGTCGATGGTCGCCGGCATCTTGAAGTCCTGGTTGTCGGCGATCTTCTGCATGGTGCCGCGCAGGATCTTGCCCGAACGGGTCTTGGGCAGGCGGTTGACCACGGTGCAGGTCTTGAAGGCGGCCACGGGGCCGATCTTCTCGCGCACCAGCTTGACCACCTCGGCGATGACCTGATCATGGGGCTTGGTGACGCCGGCCTTCAGGCAGATGAAGCCCAGCGGCAACTGACCCTTCAACTGGTCGGCCACGCCGATGACGGCGCATTCGGCCACGTCGGGATGGCTGGCCAGCACCTCTTCCATGCCGCCGGTGGACAGACGGTGACCGGCGACGTTGATGATGTCGTCGGTGCGCGACATGATATAGGCGTAGCCGTCCTCATCGATCATGCCGGCATCGGCGGTCTTGTAGCAGCCGGGGAATTCCGAATAGTAGCTGTCGATACAGCGCTGATCGGCGTTCCACAGGGTCAGCAAGGCACCGGGGGGCAGCGGCAGACGCACCACCAGCGAGCCGACCTTGCCGGCCTCGCAGGGCTGATGCCCCTCGTCGAGGACTTCCAGGCCCCAGCCGGGAACCGGCTTGGTGGGCGAGCCGGGCTTGATGGGGAATTCATGCAGGCCCAGGCAGTTGGCGGCGATGGCCCAACCGGTCTCGGTCTGCCACCAGTGATCCACCACCGGCACGTTCAGCTTTTCCCGCGCCCAGTTGATGGTGTCGGGGTCCGATCGCTCGCCGGCCAGGAACAGGGCGCGGAAGCCGGTCATATCGTACTTCTTGAGCAGCTCGCCGTTGGGGTCCTCGCGCTTGATGGCGCGGAAGGCGGTGGGCGCGGTGAACAGCGAGGCCATCTTGTACTCGCTGATCATGCGCCAGAAGGCGCCGGCATCGGGGGTGCCGACCGGCTTGCCCTCGTAGACCACGGTGGTCGAGCCGTTGAGCAGCGGGGCGTAGCAGATGTAGGAATGGCCGACCACCCAACCCACGTCGGAAGCCGCCCAGAACACCTCGCCCGGCTTGATGTCGTAGACGTACTTCATGGACCACATCAGGGCGACCATGTGGCCGCCATTGTCGCGGACCACGCCCTTGGGCTGGCCGGTGGTGCCCGAGGTGTAAAGGATGTACAGCGGATCGGTGGCCTTCACCGCCACGCAATCGGCGGGCTGGGCCTTGGCGCAGGCCTCGACCCAGTCCAGGTCGCCGGGACGATCCATGGCGGCGACCGCCTGGGGACGCTGCAGCATGATGGTGTGGCCGGGCTTGTGCTCAGAGAGATCGATGGCCTCGTCCAGCATGGGCTTGTAGGCGATGACGCGCGAGCCCTCGATGCCGCAGGACGCCGACAGGATCACCTTCGGCTTGGCGTCGTTGATGCGGGTGGCCAGCTCGGTGGGGGCGAAGCCGCCGAACACCACCGAGTGGATGGCGCCCAGGCGGGCCACGGCCAGCATGCCGACCACGGCCTCGGGGACCATGGGCATGTACAGCAGCACGCGGTCGCCCTTGGCGACGCCGAGCGCGGCCAGGGCGCCGGCCAGGCGCGACACCTGATCCTTCAGCTCGTCGTAGCTGATCTTGCGCTTGGTGTTGGTGACCGGGCTGTCATAGATGATGGCGTCCTGCGCGCCGCGGCCCTGCTCCACATGGCGGTCGATGGCGTTGTAGCAGGTGTTGGTCTCGGCACCGACGAACCAGCGATAGAACGGCTTGTTGGAATCGTCCAGGACCTTGTCCCAGGTCTTGTACCAATGAATGTCCCTGGCCGCCTCTCCCCAGAACCCCTCGGGGTCCTTCAGCGACTTTTCGTAGGCTTGCTGGTATGCGTTGGTCATGTCGGACAGGTCCTCTGCTTTGCAACTCTCCCAGGTACCCCGACCAGGGGCACCGATTCATTTTTTGTGGGCCGATTCACCCCGTGTCGAAGACAAGTCCTCCACACGGATCGGACCACGGGGGGCTTTTCGCCCCTCCGTCTGAGTGGGGAGAATGCCGTATGCCGGCTAATTTTGCAAAGGTGCATTGCAGGGACGCGGGGCCATTTTCACCGAGCATGGCGAATGGCTGTTTTCACGTTGTTTCACAACAGCTTATCGAACGATCCTCACGCCTTTGCAAGGTTCGCCGATTTGCGCCGTTGGGGGATAAAAGCTGCATTTTGTGAATTCGGCAATGGCCTGCCGAATAAAATAAGGGGCCGGATGAACCGGCCCCCGGATCGCCTTCCTCAGTGAGGTCCGGAGCCGATACGGCTCAGCTCGTCCTTGATCAGCAGTTTCTTGCGTTTGAGGTCGTGGATCTGGGTGTTATCCGGCAGCGGGCGTCTGGTTTCTGTCTCGATGGCATTTTCCAGAGCGGCATGCTTGGCTTTCAAGGACTCGACACGGTCATGAAGGCTCATTACGGTCCTCCCTATAGGGTGGGTAACCTGGGAATCTTATTCCTCCTGTCACGGGATTGTCAGCAGGGAAATTGCCCTGTCACCCCCACCTGGACTAAGGTTCTTACCCTTCCCCAAAGCTCCAGCGAGGACTAATCGCCTTGAATCCTCCTCCGCCCCGCCTGATCGTAGGAATTAGTGGAGCCTCGGGCGTGGTCTACGGCATCCGGGTCCTGGAGATGCTGGCGCGGCTGGGCGTTGAATCCCATCTGGTCATGAGCCGCGCCGCCGAGGTGACGCTGTCCCACGAAAGCGACCTGAAGGTCGCCCAGGTCCGCGCCCTGGCCAGCCACTGGTACAAGGCCGAGGATATCGGCGGAGCACCGGCCTCGGGTTCGTTCCGCTCGCTGGGGATGATCGTGGCGCCGTGCTCCATCCGCACCATGAGCGAGATCGCCACCGGGGTGACCACCTCGCTGCTGACGCGGGCCGCCGACGTGGCGCTGAAGGAGCGCCGCCGGCTGGTCCTCATGGTGCGCGAGACGCCGCTGCACACCGGCCATCTGCGCTCCATGCTGCAATTGTCGGAAATGGGCGCGGTGATCGCGCCGCCCGTCCCCGGCTTCTACGCCAAGCCGCAAAGCCTGGACGACATGGTGGAGCACAGCGCGGGGCGCATGCTCGACCTGTTCGGCCTGGATTGCGGCACCATAAGGCGCTGGGGGGAATAGGCCCCGGGCCTTTTCCCCGCCTTCCCGGCTACATCTCGCCGATATAGATGCCCAGGCCGCGGGCCGTCTGGGCCAGGGTGCCGTAGGGGTCGATGGCCCGGGTGATGCCGGCCACGTCGGTGATCGGCACGTCCACCACCTGACCGTGCTGCCATGCCACCATACGGCCCAGCTTGCCCTGGGCGATCAGGTCGACGGCATAGACGCCGAAGGCCGAGGCGATGATGCGGTCGCGCATGGCCGGCATGCCGCCGCGCTGCACGTGGCCCAGGACGGTGACGCGGGTCTCCGCCTCCACCGTTTCCGCCAGCCGCGCCGCCAGATACTGGCCGATACCGCCGTAGCGGGCCTGACCGCCGCTCTGGATCTGTGTCACCGACTGGCCGGTCTCGGTCTTGCAGCCCTCGGCCACCACCATCAGGGCATGGTTGCGCCCCTCGGCCTTCACCTCGGCGATCTTCCTGGCGATACCTTCCAGGGTGTAGGGAATCTCGGGGATCAGCACCACGTCGGCCCCGCCGGCGATGCCGGCGTTGATGGCGATATGGCCGACATCGCGGCCCATGACCTCGAGGATCATGACACGGTGATGGCTGGCCGCCGTGGGGGCCAGCCGGTCCATGGCCTCGCCCGCCACGTTGAGCGCCGTGGCGAAGCCGATGGCGTAGTCGGTATGGGCTACGTCGTTGTCGATGGTCTTGGGGATGCCGACCATGGGGATGCCGCCCTTGCGGCATAATTCGTTGAGGATGCGCATGGAGCCGTCGCCGCCGATCACCACCAGCGCTTCGATTCCCAGTTCCCGGTAGCCGTCCACGAAGTCCTGCGAGCGGTCCTTCTTGGTCCCGTCGGGCATGGGATAGGCAAAGGGATCGCCCTTGTTGATGGTCCCGAGGATGGTGCCGCCCAGGCGCAGCATGTCGTCGCCCACCGACTTAAGGTCGAATTCCACATAATTGAGCGGCCGCTCCATCAGTCCCAGACTACCGTCGCGGATACCAAACACCTGCCAGCCGTAATTGCGGATGGCCCGGTGAACCACCGCGCGCAAGGCCGCGTTCAATCCGGCGCAATCGCCGCCACTGGTCAGAATTCCGATACGCTTGGCCGCCATTCCCCAAACCTCCTCTTTATCCTACCTTACCCATACCGTTTCTGACTAAGTTCTGCTACCGTCTAGCCACCTAATCCTAGCCTCGTCCAGCCATGATCGATGACAACCTTGAAGATGTCCGCCGTCAACTGGCGGAATTGAAGACCGAGCACCGCGATCTGGACGACGTGATTTCCCGCGTTTCCGACGAGGCGCCGTTCGATCAGCTGCGCCTGCAGCGGCTGAAGAAGCGCAAACTCGCCCTGAAGGACGAGATTTCCCGGCTGGAAAACCAGTTGATCCCCGACATCATCGCCTGACATCTCATCATGACACTGGTTCACCTCGGCCTCGGCACCAACCTGGGCGACCGGCCCGCCAATCTGCGCGCCGCCCTGGCCGCCCTGGCCGCCATCGGCACCGTCACCGCCCGCTCCGATGTCTGGGAGACGGCACCGCTCTACGTCACCGACCAGCCGGCCTTCCTCAACATGGCCGTCGCGCTGGAGACCGGCCTCGCCCCGCTGGAATTGCTGGCCAGCCTCAAGGCCATGGAGGATGAGCTGGGCCGCGTCGCCTCGGTGCGCTACGGGCCGCGCCTGATCGATCTCGATATCCTTCTTTATGGGGATGTGGTGATGGAGGGGGAAATTCTCACCCTGCCCCACGCCCGCCTGCACGAACGCCACTTCGCCCTCGCCCCCCTGGCCGAGGTCGCCGGAGCGGTGCGCCATCCGGTCCTGGCCGTCACCATCGCCGGCTTGCTGGAGCGCCTGCCCGAGGCCGACGATGTCCGGCGCCTCGGCCCGCTCGCCTAATTGCTTGCGCCCCGCTTGCCGGAAGCGCTATGACCCTGCTTTCCCAAGCTTGAGGAAAGATCGAAGTGTTCGTGAGCCGCAGTCAAGCCGAGACCCAACCGGACGAAGAAGTGCCGGTCCGCCGCCTCTACCGCATCCTGGTGCGCGATCTGGTGCTGAAATGCTTGATCGGCATCCACGCCCACGAATTGCTGGCGCCCCAGCGGGTGCGCATCAACGTGGACATGAGCGTGCTGGAGCAGGCCGGGCCGCTGTGCGACGACATCGCCAACGTGGTGTCCTACGAGGACGTGATCGACGGCATCAAGGCCATGCTGGCCGAGGGCCACATCAATCTGGTGGAAACCCTGGCCGAAAAGATCGCCGAGCTGTGCCTGGTCGATGAACGGGTGGAAACCGCCCGCATCCGGGTGGAAAAGCTCGACGTCTATGCCGAGGCCGCCTCGGTGGGCATCGAGATCGAGCGCGGGCGGAAATAGGGCCGTCGACTTCTCCCATTCATAGGGTCGAATGGGGTCCGGGGCATTCGCCCCGGATCATGGCCCACCTGTCCTCAGGCCTCGCCGATGGCGGCGAGATAGAGGTCGAGGATCTGCTGTTCCTCTTCCCGCTCCTGACGGTCGCGCTTACGGAGCGCCACGATCTTGCGAATGATCTTGGTGTCGAAGCCCTGGGACTTGCACTGGGAGTAGACGTCCTTGATATCGGCCGCCAGCGCCTTCTTTTCCTCTTCCAGCCGCTCGATGCGGTCGATGAACTGGCGCAGCGCCTCGGCCGCGATGCCGCCGATCTGGCTGGTGTTCTGTTCGTCGCTCATTGACACGCTCCCTGGTCGAAATGGGTCCAGACCATAGCCAAGCACAGGAGCAGGTTCAAGCGGGGCGTTGCGCCATGCTATGATGGCTCCCATGCGACGCTTGGCTCCCCTGGTGCTTTTCTGCCTGCTCCTCGCCGCCTGCGGCAATTGCGAGGTGAAGGGCAACAACGACCGCACCAAGGGGGCCTGCTCGGTCTTCTCGACCGGTTTCTAATAGATCTCGGCGCGGTACAGCCCGTCATCGGCCAGGACATCACCCAGCACCTCGGCCAGGATGCCGGCCCAGCGCAGGCACCCGGCCTCGTCGGCCACCAGATCCTGACGAATCTCGAACGAGACGTTCGGCAGGCCGGCGGCACCCGCGTGGGTGTCCAGCGTGTAATTGATCTCGCGCCCCGAATAGGGCTGGTTGTCGCCCACCACCAGATCGCCGCGCGCCCGCAATCCTGTCAGCACCGGTGCCGCCATGCGCGGATCGCGGTTCCACAGCACCCCCACGTGCCAGGGGCGCGGCATCTGTCCGGTGATACAGGGGGTGAAGCTGTGCACCGCCACCACCGCCGGGGCGGCACCCTGCCGCCACAGATGGCCGATGCGGTCGCCGATCTCGGTATGGTAGGGCCAGAACCACGAGCGGGCGCGGCTGTCGGCCTCGGCCTCGTCCACCGCCTCGTTGCCCGGCACCCTGATGCCGCAGCTCAGCGCGGGAATGGAGGACGGATCGCCGGGCTGGCGGTTGCAGTCGATGACCAGACGGCTGACGCCGGCCAGCACCGCCGGGCAGCCCAGCGCCCCGGCCAGCAGCACGGCCACCCGGGCGGCACCGATATCCCAGGCCACATGGCTGGTCCGCGCCGCCTCGTCCACCCCCAGCCCCCCCAGGTTTGCCGGAATGGCCGCCGAGGCGTGGTCGCAGACCACCAGCACCCGCGACTCCGCCCGGCCTTCGACGACCTGGAAGGCGACGGGAGTTCCATGGGGATCGGGAATGAACTTCAGCATGGAAAGGAGTATAACTTCCAAAATTCGAAAAAAAACGTTTCACGAGCTGTTGACAGCCCGTCTTGGTTTCCGTATTTTCCCGGCCTCGCGCTTGCGAACCCAAGTGACGTCGTTTCGGCGACAATTACGCTTTAGGAAGTCGGACCATGAAGATTCGTAACTCGCTGAAGTCGGCCAAGCTGCGCGACAAGAATTGCCGCATCGTTCGCCGCAAGGGCCGGGTCTACGTCATCAACAAGACGAACCCCCGCTTCAAGGCTCGCCAGGGCTAAGGCCCGGTAGCCGATCAACGCCCTTTCAGGCTCAGATCGAAGCAAAACCGCGCTCCTCATCAGGAGCGCGGTTTTCTTTTTTGCCCGCCTCCATGCATCCCTTATACCGCCGCCACCGCCTCGGCGGTCAGGTCGAAGGCGATCTCCAGGGCGGGATAGAGCGCGGCGGCCCGCGCCAGATCGGCGGCCGCGCAGGCTGCTTCCGCCTCGGCGCACAGCTTGGCGAAACGGAAGGCGCCGGCACTGTTGCCCGCCCCCTTGGCCGAATGGGCTGCCTCGCGCGCCGCCACGGAATCGCCGGCCTCGAGGGCATTGCCCAGATCGGCCACCAGCGGCCGGGTGGTGTCGACGAACAGGGCCAGCAACTCGCGCACCTCGTCGCCGATATCGCCGAAAATCTGCCGCATGGGGGTGAGGTCGAGAACCGCCGGCAAGGCCGGGTCGTCGGGCGGAACCACCGGCACCGGCGGCCCGCCGGCGGCAATCGCCGGCCGGGCCTCCGAACGGCGGCGGCGCAGGCCGATGGCCGCCGGCAGCAAACGGCGGATGGTGGCGTCCAATTGGGCCAGATCGATGGGCTTGGCCAGGAAGGCGTTCATGCCGCAATCCAGACAGCGCCGCGCCGTACCGGCCAGGGCGTCGGCGGTCAGCGCCACGATGGGCAGCAGGTGGCCGGTCTCCACCTCCCATTCGCGGATACGCTGGGTCAGTTCGTAGCCGTCCATCTCCGGCATATGGCAATCGGTCAGCAGCAGACCGTAATCACGAATCTGCATGCGCTCCCACGCCTCGGCGCCGTTGCCCACCACTTCGATGGCATAGCCCAGGCGTTCCATCAGATGGCGGATCACCACCTTGTTGGTGGGGTTGTCCTCGGCAACCAGAATCAGGGCGCCGGCGGCGGCGGCCTCCTCCATGGTGGGGGGCAGCCAGCCCTCCTCGATCCCCTCGCCGTCCACCAGATCGGCCTCGGCCGAGGCGCGCCCCACCGCCGCCGCCACGGTGCGCCACAACTGGCGGCGGCGCACCGGCTTGGGCAGCGCGGCGTACAGCCCGGCGGCCTTGACCTCGGCGGAAACGACGGCAAAGGCGTCCTGGGCGACCATCATGACCACCTTCAATTCAAGGTCGGTCCCGGCAGTGGTCATCAGGGCGCCGGCCACGCCCATGCGCATACGGAAATCCTGGCCGCCGTCCAGCAACGCCACGTCGTAGGTCCAGCCGGCCAGGGCGGCGGCCCGCACGGCGGCCACCGCGCCCTCGGTCCCCACCACCACCGCCACCTGGGCGCCGAGATGGCCGAGATACTGGCGCAGGCATTCCGCCGCCACCGGCCCCTCGGCCAGGACCAGCACGGCGATGCCCGACAGGTCCGGTCCGGGCTCGGCCTCGGTTCCGGCGGGCTGCAGCGGCACCTGGAACCAGAAGGTGGAGCCGTGGCCGATATTGCTGCGCACCCCGATATCGCCGCCCATCATGGCGACGAGGCGGCGGCAGATGGACAGGCCGAGGCCGGTGCCGCCGTAGCGCCTGGAAATGGTGATGTCGGCCTGCATGAAGGGCTCGAACAGACGGGCCTGCTGCTCGGCATCCAGGCCGATGCCGGTATCGGTGATGGAGAATTCCAGGCGCAGCGGCCTCTCGCCCGGATCGATGGCCCGCACGGAAATGCGCACATAGCCCTTATCGGTGAACTTGATGGCGTTGCCGGCCAGATTGGTGATGATCTGCCGCAGGCGGATCGGGTCGCCCACCATGCGGTCGGCCAAGGCGGGCTCGACGAAGGTGATGAGGCTGATACCCTTTTCCTGGGCGCGGATGGTCAGCAGATCGGCCACCCCTTCGACCAGTTCCGACACCGACAGTTCCACCAGTTCGAGCTGCAGCTTGCCGGCCTCGATCTTGGAGAAATCCAGGATGTCGTTGATGATGGTGAGCAGCGAATTGGCGGAATCGCGGATGACGCGGGCCATTTCCCGCTGCTCGGCCGGCAGCGGCATGTCTTCCAGCAGATGGGCCATGGTCAGCACCCCGTTCATGGGGGTACGGATTTCGTGGCTCATGGTGGCGAGGAACAGCGATTTGGCCTGGCTGGCCTCTTCCGCCACCATCTTGGCCTCGGCCAGGGCGGCTTCCTCCTCCTTGTGGCGGGTGATGTCGGTGGTGGAGACGATCACCGCCGGCTCGCCGTCCATCTCGATCTCGGCGGCGGACAGCATGGCCCAGAATTCGTGGCCGTCGCTGGCCCGCATGCGGCACTCGAAGGCGCCGACGAAGCCGCGCTTGCGCACCAGTTCCACCAGCCGCGTCCGGTTGTCCGGCTCGGCGTAGCAGGACGCCACGGTCATACCCATGGCACGGGTCTTGGGCACCCGGTACAGTTCGGACCAGCGGGGATTGACCAGCAGGATGGCGTGGTCCGACACCCGCGAAATTGCAAGGGCCAGGGGCGAGGTATCGAGGATGCGGCGCAGGCGCCGCTCGCTCTCGATCAGCGCCTCGCTGGATTCCTGCAGCTTGGCCATGGCGTCGCGGAATACCGCCAGCTCGGCGGCCATGTCGGTGATCTCGTCGTTGCCCTGGCCGGGAATGGGCGCCTGGAAGTCACCCTCGGCGATGGCGTGCATGGAGGACGCCAGACCGGCCAGACGGGCCACCACGCTGCGCCCCAGATACAGCCAGATGAACAGCAGCGGCCCGAAGAAGGTCAGCATGGCCACCACCAGCATGGTGGTACGGCCACTGGACACCGCCGCTTCCGTGCGGCGCTCGTTCTCCGCCGCCTCGGCCTCCGCCGCCGACACCAGCCGGCCCACCGAGGACGAAGTGCGCGCCACCAGGTCGCGGCCCTCGTCGTTGGCGGCGGCCAGCCGGGCGATGGTCAGCATCTGGAGCGTGCGCAGCTCGAAGACGTTCTCCGGCCCGGTCCCCAGGGCCAGGACACGCCGGGTCAGCTCGCGGGTCCGTTGGGTGCGCGCCCCGGTGGCGTCCACCAGCTCGGCCAGGGAGCGCACCTGTTCCTCATAGGCGCCGCGCAGGTCGCCGACCTTCTCCAGATTGCCGGCCACCACCGTCTCGCGCAGGTAGTTGGACGCCAGGACCACCGTGGCCAGGGCGGGGTCGCCGGCCAGCCCGCCCATGGCGCGGTGAACCTCCACGTCCAGCTTGCTGATGATCTCGGCCTGGGCCCGGCTGCGCTCGGCCAGTTGCAGCCGCTTGTCCACCAGGATATTGCGGTCCACCACGTTGTCGGCGAAGGCGGCGATCATGGAACGCAGTTCCTCGACCCGGCCGGTATCGGCGATGGACCCCGCCAGATGGTCCACCAGGGCGAGGAGACGTTCGGTCTGCTGTTGCAGGGCGACGAAATTGCTCTGGCGCTGGAACTGGGATTGCGAGCCGTCCAGCGCCGGAGCGGCCGCGGCCAGCCGGGCGGTGGCCTCGGACAGCTTCAGGGCGTTGGACAGGCTGGGAAGGTTGGTCCGCGTCACGGCGGCCAACAGGCGCTCGATCTCGGAATAGCTGAACCAGGTGAGCAGGCTGGCCACCATGATCATGCCGGCCACGGTCCCCACCGCCACCACCAGCTTGGCCCGGATGCCGAATCGCCAGCGGCCGCCGGCCCGTCCGTCCTGCGCCATGATTCCGTCGTCGGCTGACACGCCCGACACTTGCCGTTCTCCCCTGCTGCCCCCGACCGCATAATGCCCCAGACAACACCGTCATGGAAAGGCGGCAGGTGGCAGTGGTAGTCTGCGCCGCCATGAAGCCGCCGAAGAAGAAGACCAAGCCCGCAGATCCCACCCGCGCCCTGGCCGAAGCCCTGCGCCTGGCCGAGGGACAATTGCTGGAAGAGGCCATCGTCGCCCTGGCCAAGGCCGACGGCCATCTCGAATGCGACTATCGCCGGGCGGGATTGCTGCTGGCCTGCCAGCGCCCGGCCGAGGCGGAGATTCTGTTCCGCCGGGTACTGGCGGCCATTCCCGGCCATCTCGATACCCTGGTGGGGCTGGCCGGCGCCCTGGTGGAGCAGGGCCGCGCCGCCGAGGCGCTGACGCTGCTGGAGCCCGCCGCCCAGGTCCAGCCGCAATCGGGCCGCATCCACTATCTGCTGGGCATCGCGTTGGAGGAGGCCGGACAAAGCGACGCCGCCGCCGCCCATCTGGCCAAGGCTCGCGCCCTGGTCATCGCCCCGGCCGAGCGGCGCCAGCTGGTGCCCTACGAGCTTTACGTCCAGCTCAGCCGCCGCTGCAACCTGCGCTGCACCATGTGCGGCTGGGAGATCTGGAAGGACAATTCCGGCTTCATGGAGGACGATGTCTTCGAGCGGGTGATCGCCGAGGGCAAGGCATGCGGCATCAAGACCATGCACATCCTGGCCGGCCAGGGCGAGCCGTTCCTTCACCCCCGCGTCTTCGAGATGCTGGAGCGCGCCGTGGCCGAGGGCTTCCAGGTGGGCATCGTCACCAACGGCACCCCCTTCACCCCCGACAAGATCGCCCGGCTGGCCAAGGTGGGGCTGGCCTACCTGCAATTCTCCTTCGCCGGCTGGGACGCGGAAAGCTACGAGAGTGTCTATGTGGGCGCGAAGTTCGAGCGTGTCCTGGTCAACCTCAAGGCCATCCACAAGGCGTTGAAGGGGACCTCCACCCGCTTCGCCGTCAAGGCGGTGGCGTTGGGGGAATGGCAGGACAACCTGCGCAAGACCAAGGCCTTCCTGGCCTCCCAGGGCATCACCGACGTGTGGACGGTACCCGCCAACAATTTCGGCGGCTCGGTCCAGTGCGGCACCCGGAGCGAGCGCCACGGCATCTGGTCACTGAAGGCCATCGACCATCACCGGCTGATGCCGTGCCGTCTGTTCCTCAAGGCGGTGGGAGTGTTCTGCGACGGTACGGTGACCGCCTGCGGCTGCTACGATTCCAATGCCCAACTGAAGATCGGCAACATCATGGAGCAGGGTCTGGGCGATATCCGCCGGGGCGCCGCCTATGGCGGCATCCTCGAGGCCTTCCGCCAGGGCGACGTCGGCCACGTGCCCATGTGCGGCAAGTGCGACGACCCGTTCGGCTAAAGCCTCAGACCACGCCGCCCGGCGTCATGGGCAGGGTGAAGAGGAAGGCGCTGCCGCTGGTCCCGTCGGATTCCACCCAGATGCGCCCGCCGGCCGCCTCGACGATCTTGCGGGCGATGGCGAGGCCGATACCGGTACCGCCGTAAGCGGTCCCCGAGTGAAGGCGTTCCAGCGCCACGAAGACCCGGTCGTGATAACCGGAATCGATGCCGATGCCGTTGTCCTCGACCCGGAACAGCCAGCCATCGGTATGAGGCTCGGCCCCCACCCACAGCCGGAGCGGCCGCTGGGGGCTGCGGAAGCGCACCGCATTCTCGATCAGGATTTCGAACAGGTCATCCAGGCGCTTCTGGGGAATGCCGGCCCGAGGCAGCAATCCCCTCACCACCTCCACCGGCCCCGTCACCTCGGGGTTGACGAAACGGTTGACGGCGGCGGACAGCGCCGATTCCGACGAGGCGATGCCACCGGTCACCGGCTGGCGCTCGACGGCCAGATAGGCCTGGACGTCGCGCAGCATCTCCACCAGCCGCTTGGCGGCATGGATGATCAGCTGGGCCGGCTGCTGGGCGCCGGATTCGGGATGGTCCTCCATGCGCTGGAGCAGCACCTGGGCCTGCAGCCGCATCTGGCGGGCCGGCTCCTGCAGATGATGGGCCAGCACGAAGGAGAACCGCTCCAGGTCCTCGCTGTAATGGGCCACGTCGTCATAGGCCTTGGCCAAGGCGGCGCGGGCCTCCTCCTGCTGGGTGATGTCGCTTTGCACCCCGACCCAGTGGGTCACGGTACCGTGGGGGCCACGCACCGGCGACAGCGACAGGTGATTCCAGAACAGGGTCCCGTCGGCCCGCTGATTGCGCAGTTCGACGGAAACCGGCTTTCCCTCGGCCAGGGCGGCGCGGATATGGTCCAGTCCCTCCTGCGCCGGGTCGAATTCATGCAGGAAGCGGGCATTGCGCCCCAATGCGCTCTGGGCGGAATAGCCGGTGATGCGTTCGAAGGCGGGATTGACGTAGATAAGAGGCAGGTCCTGCCGCCCCGCCTCGGCGATGGTCACGCCGTTGGATACGTTGGACAGCACCATGTCGGACAACCGCAGCCGGGCCTCGTCGCGCCCGCGATTGCGCAGCATGGCGGCCATGGCGGCGGTCAGCCCCAGCACGATCAGCGTCACCACCGCCACCGGCCAGGCGATCAGCTCGACACTGTGCCGCCAGCTTTCCAGCGCCGTATCCAGGGAGATGCCGACACTGACCACCAGCGGCCAGGACAGGGTGGTGCGATAACTGGTGATCCACGTCACGCCGTCGCCGCCCGGCCCCAGGAAGGTCCCCATCTCGGATTCCTTCAGGTAGCGGGAGAACAGCGGATCGTCCCACCCCCGGCCCTGATGGGGGTCGTTGAGGCCGCCGGCTCCCGCCAGCATCAGCCCGTCGAAGCGCCAGAGATGAACATGGGCTCCGGATTCGACCTCGATCCCCTGAAAGCTGGAGACGAAGTACTCGGGATTGACCGCGCCGATCACCAGCCCGACAACCTCGCCGTCGGCGGCCCGGATAGCCCGACTGACCGGAATGGTCTTGTGGCCCGGTCCCCGCCCGCTGCCACCGATGAAACGTCCGTCCACCGGGACGCCGATAACCAGCGGACGCGGCAGGCGCGCATGCTCGGCCAGCAGGGCGGCGAGGTCGATGGAACGCCCTTCGGCCTGATTGGCAGAATCGAACAGCACCGCCCCGTCCGCCCGGACCACCAGGATCTGCCGCAGATAGGGAATGAAGGTCAGGCGCTGGGCCACCGCCGCCCGCAGATCGGGACGCGGCGCGGCCATCCCCTGTTCCGCCGCCAGATCGGCGACCGAGGCCAGGGTGACATCCATGGAGCTGATGGAACGCTCCACGGATTCGGTCAGGCTGCGCGCCAGATTGCGGGTCACCGCCTCGGCACCGCTGATCGCCTCCTGCCGCCCCGCCCACAGGCCGACCGTGGTGGCGATGGCCACCAGCAGGGCCATCGCCACCCCGAACACCACCACCGCACCGATCAGCCGCCGGGAAAACAGCGGCTGAACCTTGACGCTGCCCAGCACTACCGGGGCATTGGCCGGAATGGACTCTGTCGGGTTAACTTGCATAGTCTAGGTGGAATAGCATAATACGTCCGTATCTGGAGGACAAAAATGCATAGATTTGCCCGCTTTTTCACCGCCGTTTCCCTGCTCCTCCTGGGAAATCAGGCCGTAGCCGCCCCGGTCGGCGGAAAGCTGGCGAAAGTCCGTCAGAATGGCGAGGTCAGGGTATGCATCTGGCCCGATTACTACTCCATTTCGTACCGCAACACCCGTACCGGCAAGCTCGAGGGCATCGATATCGACATGGCCCATGAATTGGCCAAGGACCTCGGGGTAGAGGTGCACTTCGTGGATTCCTCGTTCAAGACGATGATTGACGACCTATTGTCGGACAAGTGCGACGTTTCCATGCATGCCGTGGCCATCACACCGCCGCGCCAGGAAAAGCTGGCCTTTACCCGTCCCCACCTGCGCAGCGGCATCTTCGCCATCACCACCAAGACCCATCCGGTGGTCAAGGAGTGGAAGGATATCGACCATGACGGCGTGGTGGTGGCCGCCGCCGCCGGCACCTTCATGGTCGACGTGATGAAGGCGGAACTGAAGCAGGCCCGCCTGCTGGAGGTTGCCACCCCCGAGGCCCGCGAGCAGGAAGTGATGAGCGGCCGCGCCGACCTGTTCGTTACCGATTACCCCTTCAGCCGCAAGATGCTGGCCCGCCACGACTGGGCCAAGCTGCTGACCCCGCCCGCCCCACTGGCCCCCAGCCCCTATGCCTACGCCATGGCGCCAGGCGACGGGGAGTGGCTGGAAACGGTGGATTCCTTCGTGGCGCGGGCCAAGACCGACGGCCGTCTGCTGGCCGCCGCCAAGGCCAACGGCCTGGAAGCCATCGTCGACCTCAAATAGGCTTAAATGGCGATTCCGGCTTTTCCCAGACGCCCGACCAGTTCGATCTCCGCCTCGGGGGGCAGAGGCACCAAGGGCGGGCGGACGCGGCGCCAGCCGTAATCACCGGTGCGCCGCGCGGTCAGGGCCTTCAGGGCGGCGATCAGCGGCATGCCCTCCATGATGGCGCGGAAGCCTTCCAAATCCTTCTGCAACGCCTCGGCCTCCGGTTCTTGCCAGCGCCGCCACAACTCCAGCATGGCCGGGCCGTGAATGTTGGCGTTGGCGCTGATGCACCCCGCCCCCCCGGCCCGCATCACCGGCAGAATCAGCCGCTCGGTGCCGGAGAACACCCTGAAGCCGGGGAAGCTCCGGCACATGCTTTCCATATTGGCGAAATCGCCGGAGGAATCCTTGATCCCCGCCACGGTGGCGGGATAGGCGGCCAGCAACCGCTCGATCAGCCCATGGGTGATGGGCACCTGACTCTGCTGGGGGAAATGGTAGAGGAAGACCTTGAGGCGCGAATCCCCCACCCGCTCGATAACCTCGGCAAAGGCGGCGAACAGCCCGTCCTCGCTGGGATTCTTGTAATAGAACGGCGGCAGCATCAGCACGCCCCCGCAACCCAGGTTGACGGCGTGCCGGGTCAATGCCACCGAATCCGGCAAGGCACAACAGCCGGTGCCCGGCATGGTGCGGCCCATGTCCAGGCCGATCTCGGCCAGGGCATCGAGCAGTTCCACCTTCTCGTCCACCGCCAGGGAATTGCCTTCGCTGGTGGTGCCGAACGGCGCCAGCCCCAGGCCTTGACCCATCAGGTGACGGGCGAGGGCCACGAACAACGGCACATGCGGCGTCAGGGCGTTGGTGAAGGGCGTGAGAACGGGGGCGAGGACGCCGTCGAGCGTGCCGGGATTGCTCATGGTTCATTTCCGCTGTCTACTGTCAGGCCACATTGATACCACATCCCGGTCGGGATGTGGTTAGGCCCGAGGGGCCGCGCGGCTTATGCCGCGGGAGGCAAGGGTCACGGAGGTGGTCCGCCCGCCGCTTGAGGGCGCCGGTGATCGTTCGCGATCGCCGGAAAAGAAAGGAGCGAGTCCAGTGACGACCATCCTGCGACGCATGTTCGAAGCGGCGGTGGATGCGGCCCGGCCATCGGTCTGCCTGCCGCCCGCCCTGCCCGCTCCGCCGCCCGGCCGCACCCTGGTGATCGGTGCCGGCAAGGCCGCCGCCGCCATGGCCCGCGCCGTCGAGGACCATTGGTCCGGACCGCTGTCCGGGCTGGTGGTCACCCGCTACGGCCATACCGTGCCGACCCGGCACATCGAGGTGGTCGAGGCTGCCCACCCGGTGCCCGACGCGGCCGGCGAGACGGCTGCGGGCCGCATGATCGACCTGCTGGCCGGCTTGAGCTCCGACGATCTGGTGCTGTGCCTGATCTCGGGCGGCGGCTCGGCTCTGCTGGCCCGCCCCGCCGCCGGCATCACCCTGGCCGAGAAGCAGGCCCTGACCGGAGCCCTGCTGCGCTCGGGCGCCGCCATCGGTGAGATCAATTGCGTCCGCAAGCACCTCTCGGCGGTGAAGGGCGGACGCCTTGCCGCCCTGGCCGCCCCCGCCCGGCTGGTGACCCTGGCCATCTCCGACGTTCCCGGCGACGATCCCTCGGTCATCGCCTCCGGCCCCACGGTGGCCGATCCGACCACCCTGGCCGAGGCCCGCGCCGTGCTGGCCAAGTACGGCATCGAGCCCACGCCCGCCATCATGGCCCACCTGAACGATCCGGCCGCCGAGACGCCCAAGGCACTGCCCCAGGGCGAATACCGCCTGATCGCCACGCCCCAGCACTCGCTGGAGGCCGCCGCCCTGGTGGCGGCGCGGGCCGGCTACATGCCGCTGCTGCTGGGCGACGCCCTGGAGGGCGAGGCCCGCGAGATGGCCAAGGTGATGGCCGGCATGGTCAGGTCCATCCGCGCCCACCAGCAACCGGTTCCCGCCCCGGCGGTGATCCTGTCGGGCGGCGAGGCCACCGTCACCATAAGGGGCCGGGGCAAGGGCGGCCCCAATGCCGAATTCGCCCTGGCTCTGGCCCTGGCGCTGAAGGATTGCGGCGGGGTGGAAGCCATCGCCTGCGACACCGACGGCATCGACGGCTCCGAGGACAATGCCGGCGCCGTCATCGCCCCTGACACGCTGGAGCGGGCGCGAGCCCTAGGACTTCATCCTGAATCTTATCTTTCGGAAAATGATTCATACGCATTTTTCAATGCGTTGGGCGACCTTGTTAAGAGCGGACCAACGCTGACCAACGTCAACGACTTCCGGGCGATCCTGGTCCGATGACCCTGCCCTTCGATACCTCCCTGGCGATGAAGCTGGTGCCGCTCTACCTGCTGGTCGGCATCGGCTTCCTGCTGGGCCGCTTCGGCGAGGTGCGTGGCCAGGACTTGGGCCGCCTCGCCCTGTTCGTGCTGTCACCCGCCGTGGTGTTCAAGGGTTTCGTCACCGCCGATCTGAAGGGCGCACTGCTGCTGCTGCCCTTCGCGGTGTTCGGCCTGTGCTCGGGCGTTGCGCTGGTCACCGCTCCGGCGGCGGGACGCTTCTGGCGCGACGGGCGCGAGCGCATCGCCGCCTTCACCGGCGGCACCGGCAATACCGGCTTCTTCGGCATTCCCGCCTGCCTCGCCCTGGTCGGCCCCGAAGCCCTGCCCTATGTGGTGATGGTGTCGTTCGGCGCCACCGCCTACGAGAATTCGGTGGGCTTCTACACCGTGGCGCGCGCCGAGGCCTCGGTGGGCGGGGCGATCCTGCGTGTACTGAAATATCCCGGCCTGCACGCCTGCTGGCTGGGCGCCGTCCTGAACCTGAGCGGCACCAAGGTGCCCGTCCCGGTGATGCAGGCCGTCGACCTGCTGTCGGGCGGCTTCGTACCGGTGGGCATGATGATCGTCGGACTGGGGCTGGCCCAGGTGAGGAGCCTGCGTATCGATCTGGGCTTCACCGCCTTTACCTTCCTGGTCAAGTTCGGCCTGTGGCCCGCCCTGGCCCTGGGCTTCATCACCCTGGACCGCGCCTGGCTGCACGTCTTCGGGCGGATCGGGCATCAGGTGCTGCTGATCGAGTCCCTGGTGCCCCTGGCCGCCGTCACCGTGGTGCACGCCAGCTTGCGCAACATTCACCCCGACCGCGCCGCCATCGCCGTAGCGGCCAGCACCCTGTTCGCCCTGGTCTGGCTGCCGGTGGTGTTCAGCCGGGTGTTTTAAAGCTCGATCACCATCCGCCGGCCATGGACCGGCAGGCGGTAGACGCCCCGCACCTCCTTGACCTTCAACGAGGCTTCGAACATGTGGGGTGAACAGGAATTGTCGGCGAACATGTCCCAGTGGCAGGGAATGGCCTGGGCCGGCGCCACGCGGCGCACCAGTTCGGCCGCCTCCCAGTGGGACAGATTGGCGTAACCGCCGTTGATGGGCAGGCAGATGGCATCCGGCTTATGCTTGGCACCGGACTCGGCCAGCAGGTCGCACCAGGCCGTATCGCCGGTGATCCATAGGGACGGACCGCTGTCAACCTGGATGACAAAGCCCATATGAGTCAGATCGCCGGCATCGGTGGGCAGGGCGAAAGTACCGGTAACCCTCAGATCTCCCATGAAAATCTCGTGATTGGGCCAGGTGAGCATCCGCTCGCCCTCGGCCACCCCGGCTTGCGCGAACACCGCCTGGGTATCCCCCGGCCCGGCGAAGGCCTTGATCCGGCCGCTGCGAGCGCACGGACACAGGGTCTCGGGATCGGCATGATCCCGGTGCGAGTGGGTGCAGAGCAGCAGGTCGGCCTGCAGGTCCTCGGGCATGACCGGGACCGGCACCCGACGGTCGAGATCGAGGCCGCGCCGCGACGGATGGCAGGAATTGGAGAGGTAGGGATCGACGGCCAGCACCTTTCCGGCCGGCGACTTGACCATCCAGCCGTTCTGCCCCAGGAACCACAGGGCGAGGGTGCCCTTGTCCACCCGGGTCTCCGCGATTTCCACCATCAAACCGGTCATGATTCATCCACGCTGGTAATTGGTTGACCACTCGGGGCCGTGGGGCCGAGAATAACGCCCTCCACCGCCAAAGACCACAGGAGCCCGCCCGGAATGACCAGCCTGCCGATCATTCTGGTGGTGGACGACGAGAAGCAGTCGCAGGAAGCCTTACGCCGGGTGCTGTCCGACGAGTTCCGGGTACTGACCGCCTCGACGGCGGAAGAGGCCGAAGGCCTGCTGGAGCAGGAAATGGTCCACGCCATCCTGTGCGACCAGCGCATGCCGGGCGTCCAGGGGGTGGACTTCCTCAAGACGGTGCGGGATCGCTGGCCCGATCCGGTGCGCATGATCATCTCGGGCTATTCCGAGGCCGAGGACATCATCGCCGGGGTCAACGAGGCCGGCATCTACCAGTACATCACCAAGCCGTGGGAACCGGACGAACTGGTGCAGACCCTGCACGGCGCGCTCAGGCTTTACGACCTGCAGCGGGAAAGCGCCCAGGCCAGCCTGGACCTCAAGGTCCCCCAGGCGGCGCTGCAGAAATCCATCGCCCGCAAGACCGGCACGCTCAGGCGCCAGCACCATTTCGACGGCATCATCCACGCCCCCGATTCGCCGCTCGCCCAGGTGATCGAGATGGGGCGCAAGGTGTCGTCCTTCGACATCTCCGTGCTGATCACCGGCGAATCGGGTACCGGCAAGGAATTGCTGGCCCGCGCCATCCACTACAACAGCCCGCGCGGCAACAAGCCCTTCGTGGTGGAGAATTGCGGCGCCCTGCCCGACCAGTTGCTGGAATCCGAACTGTTCGGCTGCAAGAAGGGCGCCTTCACCGGCGCCTACGAGGACCGCATCGGCCTGTTCGAGCAGGCCTCGGGCGGCACCATCTTCCTGGACGAGATCGGCGAGACCTCGCCTGCCTTCCAGGTCAAGCTGCTGCGCGTGCTGCAGGAAGGCGAAATCCGCCCGCTGGGGGCGCGTCTGACCCGCAAGGTGGACGTGCGCGTCATCGCCGCCACCAACCGCAATCTGGAGGAGGAGGTGCGGGAAAAGCACTTCCGCCGCGACCTGTTCTACCGTCTGGCCGCCTTCCCCATCCACCTGCCGCCGCTGCGCGAACGGCCCATGGACGTGCCGCTGCTGGCCGAACGGCTGCTGAACGACACCGCCAGGGGCTTCGGGCGGCCCAATCTGCGCTTCGGTCCCGATGCCATGGCGCAGATGCGCGGCTATGACTGGCCGGGCAATGTGCGCGAACTGCAAAACGAAATCCAGCGCATGGTCGCCCTGGCCGAGGACGGAGTGCTGGGCCCCGATCTGCTCAGTCCCCGCCTCAGGGCCCGGGTCTGCCCGGCCGGACGCGCCCTGGCCGACCACGGCGAGCCCTCCTCGCTCAAGGAGCAGGTGGAGGCGCTGGAGGCCCGGCTGCTGGGCGAATCCCTGGCGCGGCACCGCTGGAACATCACCCGGGTGGCAGAGGAGACCGGCCTGTCCCGCGTCGGCCTGCGCGCCAAGCTGCGCCGCTACGGCCTGGAACGGGAGGAGTGATGACCGGCTACAGCGATCCCCGCCCCTCCTCGGCCTACGACTTCGCCGGCGGCTACGACCCCGACATGGCGAGCGCCCAGGAAACCGCCTGGATCGAGGTCATCCGCAAGATGGAGGAGGTCTATTCCGACCTGATCTCCTACGAGGTGGAGCTGGAGGAGAAGAACACCGCCCTGGAAGAGGCCCAGCGCTTCATCAATTCCGTACTGTCGGCGGTGTCGGACATCCTGATCGTCTGCGACCAGAACGGCCGTATCCAGCAGGTCAACCTGGCCTTCATCCAATTGACCGGCTTCGCCGAGGCGGACCTGTTCGAACGCCCCCTGGATGAATTGCTGGCCGCGGGCACCGGCAATCTGCGTCTGTTCAGCTGGATCGATTCCGTCGAAAGCCGCGACCGCGAGGTGCGGTTCCGTTCCCATGACGGCGGGCTGACCGATCCCGTGGCGCTGTCTTGCGCCACCCGCCTCGATCATCGCGGATTGCCGGCCGGCATCGTGCTGACGGGCCGTCCGGTGGGCGAGCTGCGCCGCGCTTACGAAGCCCTGAAGACCGCCCAGGCCCAATTGATCCAGCAGGAAAAGATGGCCTCGCTCGGCCGCCTGATCGCCGGGGTGGCGCACGAGCTGAACAACCCCATCAGCTTCGTCTACGGCAACGTCCATGCCCTGTCCAAGTACTCGGCACGCATCGCCGCCTATCTGGACGCCATCCATGCCGGCTGCGACGAGGCCGAGCGGGAAAACCTGCGGGCCGAGCTGCGCATCGACGCCACCCTGGCCGACCTGCCCGGCCTGATGGAGGGGACCGCCGAGGGTGCCCAGCGGGTGGCCGACATCGTGCGCAGCCTGAAACGCCTGTCCTTTTCGGCCGGGGCCAAGCCCGAGGTGTTCGACCTGGGCGAGGTGGTGGCCAAGGCGGTGCAGTGGTCGGGCTCGGGCAAGAAGGGGGTGGCCGCCATTGATCTGGACCTGCCCGACAGCCTGGGGGTGCGCGGCACTCCCGGCCAGTTGCATCAGGTGATCGTCAACCTGATCGAGAATGCCCTGGATGCGGTGGCCGGACGCCTCGGCGGCCGCGTGGCCATAACCGGCAAGGTGGAAGGCGGCAAGGCCATGCTGACCATCGAGGACAACGGTCCCGGCATCCCTCCCGACGTCGTCACCAAGGTCTTCGACCCCTTCTTCACCACCAAACCGGTGGGTAAGGGAACCGGGCTGGGCCTGTGGATCTCCTACGGCATCATCCGCGATCATGGCGGCGGCCTGGACGTCGGCACCTCGGCCCTGGGCGGCGCCCGCTTCACCATCGACCTGCCATCGGCTTGAACCGGCGACGCCCGCGCTCTATCCTGCCGCCCATGACCCACGAAAAAGCCGCCGTCACCCTTTGCGCCGACGATTATGGTCTGGCCCCGGGATTAGGCATCGCCATCCGCGCCCTGATCGAGCAGGGCCGCCTGCAGGCCACCGGCTGCATGACCGGCTCGGCCTATTGGCCGGACGAAGCCGAGAAGCTGAAGCCGCTGGAGGGTCGGGCAGGATTCGGCGTGCACCTGACGCTCACCGATCACCGGCCGCTGGGTGCCATGCCTTCGCTGGCCCCCGAGGGACGGCTGCCCTCCATCGGCGCCATGGTCAAGCGCTCGGTGCTGCGCCGCCTGGACAAGGCCGAGATCGCCGCCGAGCTGGAACGCCAGGTGGATGCCTTCGAGGCCCATATGGGCCGCCCCCCCGACTTCCTTGACGGCCATCACCATGTCCACCAGTTGCCCATCGTCCGCGACGTGGTGGTGGACCTGTGGCGCCGCCGCCTGAAGCCGCGCGGCGGCTGGGTGCGCTCGTGCTGGGAGAACCCGCTCGCCATCGTCCGGCGCGGCGTCGATCCCATCCGCGCCACCATCATCGCCCTGCTGGGAATCGGATTGCGCCAGAGGATGCGGGCCGAGGGCATTCCCCACAACCGGTCGTTCCGGGGGGTCTACGACTTCTCGGGCAAGGTCCCCTATGGCGAGTTGTTCCGCGTCTTCACCCATGCGCCGGGGCCTGGAACCCTGGTGATGTGCCATCCGGGACAGGTGGACGACGCCTTGCGCGCCTGCGAATGGCTGACCGACCAGCGCGAGGTGGAGTGGCGGTTCCTCGCCTCCGACGCCTGTGCCCTGTCCCTGGCTGATCGCGGCATCACCCTGGCGGCCCGGCTGTCGGCATGAGTCCCCAATCCGCCGCCTTGCGGCTGGGAACCTATTACGCCGCCCTGTTCGTGGCGGTGGGCATCCACATTCCCTTCTGGCCGCTGTGGCTGCAAAGCCGGGGGCTGTCGGCCTCCGAGATCGGCTGGGTGGCCGCCGCCGGCTATTTCACCCGCATCCTGGCCAGCCCGGTGATCGGCCATCTGGCCGACCACGGCGGCGAACGCCGGCGGCTGATGATCCGCCTTGCCCTGGCCGCCGGGCTGATCTGGCTGCTGTTCCCGCTGATGGACGGATTCCTGCCCATCCTGGTTCTGAGCGTCATCGCCATCTTCCCCTTCACCGGGCTGGTGCCGCTGGGCGACACCCTGGCCATGATGGTCGTCGGCCGGCACGGACTGGATTACGGCCGGGCCAGGCTGTGGGGATCGCTGGCCTTCATCGTCGCCGCCACCCTGCTGGGCAAGGCGCTGGAATCCTGGCCGATAGCGGTGCTGCCCTGGCTGATGGCGGCGGCGCTGCTGCTGACCGCCGCCTCGTGCCTTGGCCTGCCCGATCTCAAGGTCGCCCGGCACGAGGACAAGCCGCCCTCGCTGCGGCCGGTGCTGCTCCATCCGCTGTTCCTGCTGTTCCTGGGAACCACGGCGCTCAACCAGATGGCCCATACCGTCTACTACACCTTCGCCACCATCCACTGGAAGGCGGCCGGCCTGTCCGACATGGTCATCGGCCTGTTGTGGTCGGAAGGCGTGGTGGCCGAGATCATCCTGTTCGCCATGAGCAACCGGGTGGTGGCCCGTTTCGGCCCCGCCGCCCTGCTGCTGGCCGCCGCCATGGCCGGGACCGTGCGCTGGCTGGTGCTGGGCTCCACCGCCTATCTGCCCCTGGTGGCCCTGGCCCAGCTGCTGCACGCCGCCACCTTCGGCTGCGCCCATCTGGGCGCCATCCACTTCATCGCCCGCGTCGTTCCCCAAGGCCTGTCGGCCCGCACCCAGGGAATCTTCGCCGCCATCGCGGTGGGACTGGCCCCCGGCCTGATCACCCCGTTCAGCGGCCGGCTGTATGAAAGCCTGGGGGGCGGCTCATTCCTGGTCATGGCAGCCCTGTCGGCCCTGTCGGCGCTGCTGGCCTGGGCGCTGATGCGCCGCTGGACCGTGGGAAGCCGGATCACTGAGTGAAACGCTTTCCTCTCGCCGATACGGTAGAGTAGGATCGCTAGGGGAAAATACAGTGGCGAGTCGTCGGGGATGAGCGGAAAAGACAAGACGGTGGCGCAGATGTCGCGCTCCGAATTGATGGAATTGCTGAAGCGTTTCGCCGGCGTGGCGCCGCCCCAGGGCTACGACCAGGACGACTGGGACGACTGGCTGGTGGCGTCCGTGCTGCAGCGCTGCCGCCGCGACGCCGGCGACGAGAGCATCGATGGCGCCGGAACCGCCAATGCCATCAAGCTGCTGGCCCCGCTCAAGTTCTTTCCCCAGCTCCTGCCCCATCTGGAACACCAGTTGGGACGCGGCCTGACCGCCCAGGAGCTGGAACCCGCCGTCGCCCTACGGAAAAAGAAATAGCTTCCAGACGATGCCGGACAGCCCGGCCGCCGCCAGGGTGGGCAGCATGCCGACCCTAAGACGCAGCATGGCGACGGCCGCCATGACGGCCAGGGCCAGGGCCGCCGGGTCGAGCGTCGCCATCTCGGGGACGAAGAGGCGCAGCGGCCCGGTCCGCATCTCGTCTACCCGGCCGAACAGCACGTGCAGGGCGAACCACAGGCCGAGATTGAAGATCACCCCCACCACGGCGGCGGTGATGGCCGCCAGGGCGCCGGACAGCGCCTTATAGCCGCGCAGAACCTCCACATAGGGCGCCCCGGCCAGAATCCACAGGAAGCAGGGCAGGAAGGTCACCCAGACGGTCAGCGTCGCCCCCAGCACTCCCCCCATCCAGGGGCCGAGAGTGCCGGGATGGCGAAACCCGGCCAGGAAGCCGACGAACTGGTTGACCAGGATCAGCGGCCCCGGCGTGGTCTCGGCCAGTCCCAGGCCGTCCAGCATCTCGGCCGGCCCCAGCCAGCCGTAAACCTCCACCGCCTGCTGCGCCACATAGGCCAGCACCGCGTAGGCGCCGCCGAAGGTCACCACCGCCATCTTGGAAAAGAACAGGCCGATGGACCCGAACGCCCCCTGGCCCCAGGCCATGGAGGCCGCCACCGGAACCAGCCACAGCACCAGACAGACGGCCGCCGTCCGGATGGTCCGCCGCCGGTCCGGAAGGGTGTGTTCCGCCCCTTGCCCGATGGCACGGTCGGCGGCGCCCCCGGCCTCGGCCTGGGCGCCGTCGCCGGCCGGCAGAAAGGCCGCCCGCCCGGCCCGAGCCGCCATGTAGCCCCAGAGTCCGGCCGCCAGAACGATCAGCGGAAACGGCAGGTCCAGCAGGAAGATGCCGAGAAAGGCCAGAACGGCGATGCCCAGCTTCTCGGCCGAGCGTAACGCCCGGCGGCCGATGCGCAGCACCGCCTCGATCACCACGGCGAGCACCGCCGGCTTGATGCCGTAGAACAGCCCGTCCACCAGGGGAACCTGATGAAAGCCGGCATACAGCGCCGCCAGCCCCATCATCACCACGAACCCCGGCAGGATGAACAAGGTGCCGGCGACGATACCGCCGAGCGTGCGATGCAGCAGCCAGCCGATATAGGTGGCCAATTGCTGGGCTTCCGGCCCCGGCAGCAGCATGCAGAAATTCAGCGCATGAAGAAAGCGGGTCTCGCTGACCCATTTCCTCTCCTCCACCAGGATACGGTGCATGGTGGCGATCTGCCCGGCCGGCCCGCCGAAGCTGAGCAGGCCGACCCGGACCCAGACCCTGAACGCCTCGCGGAACTCGGGATGGGCGTCAGCGGGGGACGGCGGCATCACTGGCCTGTACTCCGGTCATGAAGATGTCGGCCAGCTCGGCCGGCATGGGACGGGCGATCAGGTACCCCTGAATCTCATCGCATTCCTGGGTTTCCAGGATGGTGATCTGCTCCAGGTCCTCGATTCCCTCCGCCACCACCTTGAGCCCCAGGGAGTGGGCGATGCCGATGATGCTCGAAACCAGCATCATGTCGCGCGAATCCCGCGCGATGTCGCGGACGAACGAGCGGTCGATCTTCAAGGTGTTGACCGGCAGGCGCTTGAGATAGCTGAGCGAGGAATAGCCGGTGCCGAAATCGTCGATGGCGAGATTGACCCCCAGGGCGCGCAGCCGCTGCAGCACCTCGCGCTGATCCACTTCAAGGTCGATGACGAAGCTTTCGGTGATCTCCAGTTCCAGGTGACCGGCGGGAAAGCCGGTTTCCTCCAGCACCCGCCTGACCTGATCCGGCAGGTCATCCCCGGAGAAATTAACCCCGGAAAGGTTAACGGCCATGGAGATATCGTGGCCCTGGTCCCGCCAGATCCGCCCCTGGCGGCAAGCCTGACGCATGACGAACAGATCGATGCGTCCGATCAGATGCATCTCTTCGGCCAGGGGGATGAAATCCAGCGGTGGAATCATGCCGAGACGGGGGTGCTGCCAGCGGACCAGGGCCTCGAATCCCGTCACCCGGTTGGCGGCGAGGTTCTTCTGGGGCTGGTAGTGAACCTGGAATTGCCCCTCCTCCACCGCCTGACGCAGTGCCATTTCCAGCTCCAGGCGATGTTCCTCGCGCTTGGTCATCTCGGCGGAATAGAAGTTGAAGCGCCCCTTGCCCGCCGCCTTGGCCTGGTACATGGCGGTATCGGCATGCTTCAGCAATTCCTCACCGCTCCGCCCGTCGGTGGGGAACAGGCTGATGCCGATACTGGTTCCGATGAACACCTCGCGGCCGTCGATAGCGACCGGAGCCTGCAAGGCCGCCAGTATCTTCTCTCCGACCAGGGCGGCGTCGCCGGCCGAGGAAATCTCGTCCAGGATCACCGTGAACTCGTCGCCGCCCAGCCGGGCGATGGTGTCGGTCATGCGCACGCAGCCGCGCAGGCGGACGGCCACTTCCTTCAGCAGGTCGTCGCCGGCCCGATGCCCCATGGTGTCGTTGACCTTCTTGAAGCCGTCCAGGTCGAGGAACAGCAGGGCCGCCTGCCGGTCGTGGCGCAGGGCGTGAACCACGGCACGCTCCAGCCGGTCCTGGAACAGCGCGCGGTTGGGCAGATCGGTCAGCACGTCGTAATGGGCCAGGCGCAGGATATGGCGCTGGGCTTCGACCTTTTCGGTGATGTCGCTGAAGCTGCCGATGAAATAGCGGATGGCGCCGGCCTCGTCATAGACCGCCACGATGGTTTCCCAGGCGACGAAGACCTGACCGTCCTTGCGGCGGTTCCATATTTCGCCTTGCCAGCGGCCGTCGCGATAAATGGCCTGCCACATCTCCTTGTAGAAATCGGCATCGTGGTGGTTGGAGCGGATGATACGGGGATTACCGCCGATCACTTCGGCCTCGCCATACCCCGTCAACTCGGTGAACATGGGATTGACCCGCAGAATCCGCCCACGGGGATCGGTGATCAGGGTGGCTTCCAGGGCGTTGCGGAATACATGGGTGGCGAGACGGGTTTCCTCGCCGGCCAGCGCCTTCTCCATCAGCCGCCGGGTCGTACGGCGGCCGATCAGACCGATACCGGCCACCCCCACCAGCCAGAACCCGCCGTGGGTGACGGCCAGGGCGCGAATGGCATGACGCTCCACCTCCAGATAGGGCTCCAGGGGAACGGACACGCCGACGGCGCCGCGCACCGAGCCGTTGGGAAAGCCCAGGTGGCCGTGGCACTTCTGGCAACTCTCCTCCATCATGAACGGCTTGATCAGCCGCAGGTGCGGCTTGCCGCCGATGGCGGAGACCTCCAGCTTCTCCGATATCCGCCCGGTGTCGAACTGGCGGATGGCCTCGGCCTCCCAGGGATCGGCCTCATTGTTGGGATTGAGGGTGACGATACCGACGATGCGGCCCTTGATGCCGTAATCCTCGCCGTAATCGGCCATCATCTCGCGCAGCATGTAGGCCGGGTTCATCAGGGTCAGCAGCCGCCCGTCATTGGCGACAAGATCGCGGTCGGGCAGATGGGACATCCATGGACTGGGCGGAGTCTTCTCGGTGGGCTCCACATAGACGCCGCCATGGTCCGACGCCCAGCGGCGATAGGCCAAATCCTTGTTGAAGGCCGAACGGGCGGTATTCAGGGCAAGGTCGAGGGTCGTCGCCTGCTGCCGGCTGACATTCCACCACAGCGAAATGCCCAGCAGCACCGTCCACAGCACGACCGCCGCCGCCCCGTAGCGGATCACCAGATCAAAAATCCGCCGCCGCTCGGTGACCGCAAGGGTCACGATGCCGTCATTGGAAGCCTTGCCTGGCGGGCCGGACTGCATTCAGCCGCGTCCCACCCCGCCACCCGACCTCGTCGGTTTCGACCACATGGACACGCCGTTCTCCTTCCCTGCCCCGGACCATTGTTCAATGGCGCCCCGGCCACCACAAGGGAGAAAGCCTGACGACAACCAAACTTTTCGCGTTTTTGACCTATTCCGCAAGCCAGATGTCATAATCCATCCGACCGTGTTACACCCGATGAGGGAACCATTGGGAGCATCTAGAGACCCATGGCCGAAGACGACATCGTGTCATCGCTGAAAATCGGCGTCATCGTAAGACCGCCGGATGCCAGCGTGCCGGATTCCATGGAAGGCTTCGCCCGTATCCTGCAAGGCCAGGGGTTCCTGGTACGCGGGCTGGTCCAGCGCAATTCCGCGTCTTCCGGCGATTGCGCCTGCACCATGACCCTGGTGGATCTGGAGAACGGCCAGGAATTCCGCATCAGCCAGAACCTGGGCAGCGGTTCCACCTGCTGCCGGGTCGACACCCAGGCGGTGGCCGAGGCCAGTTCCGTCCTGCGCCGGGCCATGGAAAACGAGATCGACCTGCTGGTCGTCAACAAGTTCGGTAAGCTGGAATCCCAGGGACACGGCATGGTGGACGAGATCGCGGCCGCCGTCAGCCGGGGCATTCCGCTGCTGACCTCGGTGGAAGTGCCGTTGCTGGACCGGTGGCGCGAGTTCACCGGCGGCGTCGCCGAGGAACTGACCCCCGGCTGCGGCGCCCTGATGCGCTGGTGGGACAACGTCCGGCCGCGCGGCGTGCCGCGCTCGTCACGGCTGTTGCGCGCCGTGCAGGAGGCTGCGGCGGACGCTCAGCCGTTCCAGCGAATGGAACCGATTCCGGAAACATCATAGCCGCCCAGGGTTTCCACCCGGCGGGCGAACTCGTTGGTACGCACGAAAGCCAGCAGCGCCTGAATGGGCGGCTCGAAATAGGCACGGCGGTCGATGGCCAGATCGAAGCGCTCGCGGTGCAGCGGCACGAAACCCAGTTTCAGGCTCTTGGCGACCGAGGCCACCGCCAGCCCGGCATCGGCAGCGCCTTCCAGGATGGCCAGCCCCACATCGGTCTCGCTGCGCACCGGCACCTGCGCCGTGGTCAGGGATTCGGCCGCGATGCCCGCTTCGGCCAGCAGACGGTCGAGCAGCAGGCGGCTTCCCGCCCCTTCCTGGCGCAGCACGACGCGGGCCTTGGCCGCCACCAGATCGGCCAGCGAGCCGAGGCCCAGCGGATTGCCCGAAGCCACCACCAGCCCCTGCTGACGCCAGGCCCATTCGATCAGCACCACGTTGCGCTCGGCCAGCATTTCCTGGACTTGGGGCAGATTGTAGGTGCCGCTCTCGGTATCCAGCAGATGGATTCCGGCCGCCGCGGCTTCACCCATGGCCAGTTGCCGCAGCCCGTCCATGGAAGAACCGGGCAGCACGGCCAGACCGCCGCCCACCTCGCGCAGGCACCATTCCAGCAGGGGATCGTGGCTGCCGGCCACCACCATGGGGACCGGACCCTGCCGGGGAGCGTCGGAGGGCGAGGCGCTGTTGCGCTTCAGCCAAGCGTCGATCTCCCCCTTGGGAAACAGCCACTTTCCGGTCACCCGGGTACAGGGGATGCGCCGCTCCTTCAGCAGCTCGTAGACCTTACGCTCCTTGACGCGCAGGTAACGGGCCACCTGATGGGTGTCCATCATCTCGGGAAAATCTTGGGAATCATCCATGAGGCGGCGGCTTGCATCTCGGGTGGCGGAGGATATCTCGTGGCGAGAATGGCGCGGGGCGCGACGATTGACAAGAACCCACTCCACCCATGTGGGAAATGAAGCCCAAACGAACACGGCCGGGGCAGAGCCCCGGCCGTAATTCTCACTCGCGACAGCCGATATTATTCGGCGCCGGCGACGGCGGCCAGGGCCTTGGCCAGTTCGTACACCCGCTTGCGAACCTGAGGGTCGGTGATGTTGTAGTAGGCGCGGACCAGTTCCAGCGTCTCGCGCTTGGTCATGGGATCGGCTTCGAACGTCGCCGGCTCCTCGGACAGCCCGACCGAACCCTTGATGATGTTCACCGGGCTCTGGGCCTGGACCTGATCGGCCATGTCATCGAAGAAATAGGACACCGGCACGTCCAGGACGCGCGACAGGTCGAACAGGCGCGACGCGCCGATGCGGTTGGCGCCGCGCTCGTACTTCTGCACCTGCTGGAAGGTCAGCCCGATGGCCTCGCCCAGCTTTTCCTGGCTCATGCCCAACAGCGTCCGCCGCAGACGCATGCGGCCACCCACATGAACATCCACCGGGTTGGGGGCACCGCTCTCCAGCCGCCCCCTGGTCGATACATTTCGCTTCGCCAAAACAATACCCCTAATTGAGTGAGAAACCTGTTCGCATTCTAGCCAACGCGCGCCTAAACGCAACCTTTTTTAGTATGCAGCTGAATACCAGAGTATTCAGACACCCTATCCGCGCCGCACCCTGCTCATTTCTCGCGGTACCACGCCGATGCGGTGAACATCCCGGCCAGCAGATCGTATAATTCGCGTACCGACGGCTCGCGCAGGGTGTCTTCATGGGACACCAGCCACAGGGAGACCGCCATGGACGGCACCTCCACGTCGACGGCCGCCAGACGATGCTCGTAGAGAGTTGAATAATCCGGGAGAATCGAAATCCCCTCTCCGCCCAGCAAGGGACGCTGAAGCTTGGGCGTGTTGGAGGCCACGGTCACGTCCCCGTCCTGCTTGCCCGCCACCAGGCCGTTCCAGGCATCCAGCCCCCGGATGGCGCGATAGATGCCGATATCGAGCAGCGGCAATTCGGCCAGATCGTCGAAGCTGGAAACGCCCCGCATCTCGTGCAGAAAATCCCGACTGGCCACCGGAACGAAATTCATGGTCCCGACCCGGCGGACATGCACGGCGCCCGAAACCCTGGGCAGATCGCCCGGCGAGGTCGCCATGACCGAAATGTCGGCCTTTCCCGAAGCGGTGGTGAAAGCCAGTTTGGGCATGTGTGTCGTCACCAGACGCCGGTCCAGCGGCAATTCATGCTTGTCCTGGCCCATCAGGGCGGGGATCAGGGTATAGGTCAGCAATCCCTCGCTGGCCGCCACCGTGACCTTGGGCGTCTGAAAACTGGTCAGGCCCTGCATGGCGCCTTCGAAGTCGTCGGCCAAGGCCGCCATGGCCCGCGCCCGCTCCAACAGCGCTTCACCCGCCGGGGTCGGCGTCGCCCCCGACCTGCGCCGGGTGAACAGCGGCCGCCCGATGGCGGCCTCCATATTGGCGATCCGCCGGCTGACCGTGGTCTGGTCGATCCCCATAGCGGTAGCCGCCGCAGCGAAGCTGCGGTGCTCGGCACAGGCGATGATCAACCGGACATCATTCCAGTCATGCAGGCGAAACTGACCCATGGCCTCCTTCACGCCACTGCTCGGTATTCACATTACACGGCATACCGTAACACCGTGCATCCCTGCAAGATAGCCCCCATCGAATTTCTTGCATGGAGGCGCACCGATGACGACAGAGATCCGCAACGGTAGCAAGGTACCCAGTGCGTCGGTTACCGTGAAGATCGCCCGGACCCCGGACGAGTTCGCGATGGCCATGGCCATTCGCGCTGCGGTCTTCCTCGCCGAAGAAGACAACATCACCTATTTCGACGAATTCAATGGCAACGATTATGTCGCCACTCACCTGATCGCCTTCGTGGACGGCGATCCGGCCGGCGTCATCCGGGTGCGTTGGTTCGCCGATTTCGCCCTCCTCGAGCGGGTCGGCATCCGCAAGCGCTACCGTTCCTACCAGGTGCTGGCCTCGCTGGCCCGCGCCGCCCTGGAACTAGCCCGCCAGAAAGGCTTCCGCATCGCCGCCGGCCGCGCCCGGCTGGAGACGGTCAACTTCTGGAAGCGCTTCGGCGGCCGCCAGTCGGGCGAGGCCGTCAGCATGTATCGCGGCACGCTGGTTCCCATCGTCCACGACATTCCGCGCCGCCCCGATCTGGGTGCCATCCCGGCAGGTCCGTTCGGCGACCCGGATTTCGAATCCCTGATCGTCCAGCAGGAGGGCAACTGGGACTTCAGCAAGCTGAACAACAGGGCTCCCCTCCATCTCTCGGCGGCGGAGTAGCCCGGAGATGAACTGGCAAGACCGTCAAGGCATGATCGCCGACCTCAACCTTCGCATCGAATTGAAGCGCCTGGCTGACAAGGCGTTCGACCGCGACGACGGTCCGCTGATGGCAATCCTCGAGGTCGCCATCAGCACCCTGGACGAACGCCTCGCCGATCCCGAGGCCTATGCGCGGGAGGAACCCCCGCGCAAACGGCCGGTGACGCTGATCTGCCGCAACGTCCGCATCAAGGGCAAGCGGACCAGCGTCAAGCTGGAGAACGAGTTCTGGCACGCCCTGGAACTGATGGCCGGCGAGGCCCATTGCACCATCGATGATCTGTGCGACGCCGCCCGGCGCCGCTACGAGGCCAGCAGCCTGACCTCGGCGATCCGCGTCTTCGTACTGAACAGCAATATGGCCGCCCAGCCCGACTACCCGCTTCCGGCCTGAAGCCGGCTACTCAAGGAAGGATCACGCCATGATCACCACCGGCAAAGGCCCCTCGGGCCTGCCCAACCCCGCCGCCGCGGCCCAGATCGCCCGCCTGCTCGAAGACCTGGCCCAGGAAGCCCGGCAGTTGGGCTTTGGCGGACTGGCCGAGTCCATCGCCTCCGTGGGTATCGAAGCCAGCGAGGAAGCCCGCCACGCCAGCCGTCTGGCCATGTAGACCAGTTTGCCCATGTAGACCAGTTTGCATCGAAACAGACGGAAAGCTATCCTCTGCCTCCCGGCCCCGGTCGGGAGTCAGGGGATCAAAAGCATGAGAATCGCCGTTTTCGCCTTGCTGCTGCTTTCCCTCGGCGCCTGCGCCGAGGTCACCACGTTCCGCCGTTCCGACGGCTCCGTGTACCATCACGTCAATTGCGGTGATTCCATGAAGCTGGAATCGTGCCGCAACGCCGCCGAACGGACCTGCCCCAACGGCTTTGACCGCATGAATATCCGCGCCGTCGGCGACACTTCCCGCGCACAGCGCTGCGCCGGCGACAACGAGGAGCGCCGACGCAACGGCGAACAGGAACTCGCCTGCCCGGCGGAGAAGCGCGCCGACAACTTCTTTGTCTGCAGGTAGGACCGGTAACGGCGGTCGGGGCGGGCGGATAGCCCGCCCGCATCCCCCTTAGATGACCCGGACGTTCTTGAACTGCCAGGGGTCCGAGGTATCCAGATCCTCGTCGAACAGCGTGCCGCGCCCCTCCAGCGGCGTCCAGTCGGTGTAGACCCCGACCACCGGCCCCAGATAGGGCCGGGCGATCTCCAGGATGCGCTGGAAGTCGATCTCGTCGGGCTCGACGATGCCCCGCATGGGATTCTCCAGCGCCCAGATCATGCCGGCCAGCACGGTGGAAGTGACCTGCAGGCTGGTGGCGCTGTTATGGGGCGCCAGTTCACGCGCCTCGGCGATGGACAACTGCGAACCGTACCAATAGGCGCCCTTGGCATGGCCGGCGATCAGCACGCCCAGTTCGTCGATGCCGCTGACCAGTTCGTTGACCATCAGGCGCTGCTTGGACGGCATGGTCCAGTTCTTGCCGGCCAACTCATGCAGCGACAGCACGGCGGCGTCGCACGGGTGATAGGCGTAGTGCACCGTGGGACGGTAGGTGACCCGCCCCTCCTCCTTCACCGTGAAGTAGTCGGCGATGGAGATGGATTCGTTGTGGGTGATGAGGAAGCCGTGGAAGGCCCCTTCCACCGGCGTCCAGGTGCGCACCCTTTGGCTGGCGCCCGGCTTCATCAGGTAGATGGCCGCGTCGCCGCCGAAATCATGGCGGCGCCCGTCGGCGGGCATCTCCTTCTCGTGGGTGCCCCAGCCCAGTTCGGCCGGCTGGCAGCCCTCACCCACGAAGCCGTCGATGGACCAGGTATTGACGAACTCGTCGGGTCCCTTGGGGATCGACCCCTGCTGGGTGTCGCGCTCGGCCACATGCATGACCTTGACGCCCAGCCGGGCGGCCAGTTCGCCCCAGCCCTGCCGGCTCCTGGGCACCTCGGTCCCCAGGCCGGTGTCGGCGGCGATGTTCAGCAGCGCCTGCTTGACGAAATGCGAGACCAGGCCGGGATTGGCGCCATGGGTGACCAGCGCCGTCGGCGCCGGGCCGTTGACCCGCAGACGCAGCATTTCCTCCCGCAGCGCATAATTGGTGCGCAGCGAGGGAGACAGGCTGGAATCGGTGTAGCCGCCGGCCCAGGGTTCGATGCAGGTGTCCTGGTAAAGGACGCCGAGGTCGCGGCACAGCTCGACCAGCGCGGTCGACGACACATCCACCGAAAGATTCAGCAGGAAGTCGCCCTTGCGCAGCATGGGAGTCAGACGGTCGCGGAAATCGTCCTGGGTCAGCGCTTTGTTCGTAAATTCGATGCCGTACTCGGCGGCAACCTGACGGCCGCGTTCACAGGCCGTAATGATGCTGATCTGGGCCGGTTTGATCTCGATATGGCGCAGGATGAGGGGCAGAATGCCCTGGCCGATGCTGCCGCAGCCGATGATGACCAAACGGCCCTTGAAGACAATGGTGCGCATAGCGGTACTCCCCTTACCTCGGTTTTGGCCCAGCCGGAAGGCCGGGACCTGGTGGCATCAACAACGCTCCTACACACGGGCTCCGCAAGGCGCCCGCGTTCGACGGCAACGGCGGCAAGCAACCGGACTCCCGGCCGCGATACCGCCGTCACATACTTGTACAGATTTCCGGGATAACGCCCATCGTGTGGGTCACGAACATGTCCACCTCCCTTTCGGGCGCCGCCAAAGAACCCGGCGGCTCTTCCAAAAAGGACGCGTCCGTCGTTGCATAACCGACAAGGGCCATAGGCACGTACGTGTGCGTCACTGTCGCGCTATATACCCGCCCTGCTCCCGCGATGCAATACCCGCCGTCAGATCAAGGGGATAATCGTGATGCCGGCCGCCTCCAGAACCGCCCGCAACCGCCGGGCCAGGGCCACGGCTCCGGCGTCGTCGCCGTGCACGCAGACCGACTGGGCGCGGCAGGCAATCCTGCGGCCCGACAGGGTGGTCAGCATGCCTTCTCGCACCATTCCCAGCACGCGCGCCGCCGCGATTTCGGGATCGTGGATCATGGCGCCCGGCTGGGAGCGCGGCACCAGATTGCCGTCATCGTCATAGGCGCGATCGGCGAACACCTCCTCGGCCACCACCAGCCCCGCCGCCTGCCCGGCCGCCACCAGGGCCGAGCCGGCGGGGGCCAGCAGGACCAGGGCGGGGTCGGCGCCGCGCACGGCGCGGACGATGGCGGCGGCGGCGGCGGCGTCGACCGCCGCGCGGTTGGACAGCGCCCCATGCGGCTTCACATGGCCGACCCGGCCGCCCAGCCGCCCGGCGATTTCCATCAGGTCGCGGAGCTGGGCCAGCACCACCGCCTCGATCTCGGCGGGGGAAAGGTCCATGGGCCGGCGGCCGAAACCCTCGCGATCGGGATAGGAGGGATGGGCGCCGATACCGATGCCCCGCGCCATGGCGGCCCGCACCGTCGCCTCCATGACGGCCGGCGAGCCGGCGTGCGCCCCGCAGGCGATGTTGGCGGCGCTCACCACGTCCAGCATGGCGAGATCGTCGCCGCATTCCTCGCCGAGATCGGCATTGAGATTGACGGAAATCATCCCTCGTCCTCCCCGCCGGACACCATGCCGGACACCAGATTGGCGGTGTAGAGCGCCGCCAGATCAAGGCCGCCCACCGGCTCGGCCATGGCGGCGATGGCGGCGGCGATACGGCGCTCGAGATTGGCGCGGGCGGCTTCGGCCTCCTCCATCCCGACCCAACGGAAGCGCAGCGCGCCGCCCGGCAGTATCCGCCCGGCGCGCGGCAGGTCGGCGGAGATCACCGTGGCGATCTTGGCATAGCCGCCCACCGTCTGATGGTCGGCCAGCAGCAGGATGGGGGCACCGTTGCCCGGTACCTGGATGCAGCCGGCCATCAGACCGTCCGAGGCGATGCCGGGCGTCTTGGCGTGCTCCAGCACCGGCCCCTCCAGGCGCAGCCCCATGCGGTCGGCATCCCGGCCCACCCGGTACTCGGCCGAGACCAGGGTCGCCAAAGCCTGCGGCGTGAAATGGTCATCCTGCGGCCCGGCGATCACCCGCAGCGGCCCGGAGCCGTAATCGAAGGGCGCCGCCAGAACCTTCTCGCCGCGCTCGGACGCCGGCCGGTTGAGGGGCAAGCCGTCGCCCGCCGCCAGCGCCCGCCCGCCCAGCGGCCCCAGCCCGGCGCGGGTATAGGTGGCAAGACTGCCCAGCACCGGTGCCAGGGCGAAGCCGCCCTCCACCGCCAGATAGGCCACCGGGCCACCGCCGACCGCCCCCAGTTCAAGGACGTCGCCGGCCTGCAGGAGATGGCTGCGGCCGGAGTCCAGCGTCACCGCCTCGCCCGCCCGGAGGCGCCTTGCCGCGACCCCGCCGGTCAGGGCGACACGCACCGCGCCGCCCTCGACGCGTAGAGCGGGGCCGAGCCAGGACAGCTCCAATGCCCCCTCGCCCGGCGGGTTCCCCACCAGGGCATTGGCGAGACGCGGTCCCACCGGGTCCAGCGCTCCGGCCGGCGGCACGCCGAGATGGCGATAGCCCACCCGCCCCAGATCCTGGAGGGTGGTGAACAGGCCGGGCCTGAGAACGTGCAGGGCAAGCATGCTCACACCGGCTCGAAGGTCACGGTATCGCCGGGAGCCAGCAAGGCGGGCGGCGAGGCCGTCTGGTCGAACAGGCGCATGTCGGTGGAGCCGATCAGGTGCCAGCCGCCCGGCGAATCCCAGGGATAGATGGCGGTCATGGCGTCGGCCATGGCCAGCGAGCCGGCGGGAACCTTCAGCCGGGGCTCGGCCCGGCGCGGCAGGCGGATGGAGGGCGGCAGTTCGGCCATATAGGCAAAGCCGGGCATGAAGCCCAGCATGTGCACCCGATAGGCGCCACCAGCATGGACGTCGATCACCTGGGGCGCCGACAGGCCGCAGGCCGCCGCCACGGCCTCCAGGTCGGGACCGTCATAGCGCACCCTGATACGGTGATGCCGTCCCGTGGCCGACGACGCCTCGCCCAACCCCTCGGCCAGCCGGGCGACGGTCCCGGCCAGGGGATTGAAGCGGGCAACCCCCGGATCGAACACCACCAGCAGGGCACGGAAGCTGGGCACCGTCTCGACGATGCCCGCCACTCCGTCCAGGGCGGCGTTGAGCGCCATCACCCTGGCGTTGGCCGCCTCGCTGATCGAATCGCCGAACTCCACGGAAAAGGCGGTATCGCCCACGGGAAGGATGCGCATGACCTATTCCGCCGCCTGGGCGCTGGCCAGACCGATTTTCACGTGATCGAGGAAGGCGGCCTGGGCGCTGGAGACGAAGGAATCGCGGCGACGGATGAACACCGTGTCCACCATGGCCTCGTCGGGCGGCAGGGTGTGGATGGCGACGCGACGGTCGCGCCAGACCTGTTCCATCATGCGGCGCGGCAGCATGGTGATGCCCATGCCGGCGGCGACGCAGCCGAAGATGGCCTCCAGGGTGCCGAATTCCAGCAGCCGCAGGCCCACCACGCCGCGCCGGGCCAGGATGCTTTCCAGCCGCTGGCGATAGGAGCAGCCGGAGCGCAGCACCACGATGCGCAGACCCGCCAGCCCCGCCGACCAGTCAAGCCGCGAGATACCGGGCGCGGTCAGCACCACCAGTTCCTCGCGGAAGACTTTTTCCTCCTCCAGATCGGGATGGTTGACCGGGCCGCTGACGAAGCCGCCTTCCAGCCGGCGTTCCAGCACCTGCTCGATGGTTTCCTGCGTGGTGCCGCCCCGGATCGACAGGTCGACGGCCGGCCAACGCTCGACGAAGCCGGTGAGCAGCGGCGCCAGATGCATGGACAGCGTGGTTTCCAAAGAGCCGATCACCAGATCGCCGGCCGGCTCGCCGTTATCGGCCACCGCCCGGCGGGCGTCCTTGAGCAGGCTGATGACCTGCAGGGCATAGGGCATCAGCCGCCGCCCGGCCGCGGTCAGCACCACGCCGCGCGAATGGCGCTCGAACAATTCGGCGCCCAGTTGTTCCTCCAGCACGCGGATGCGGGCGGTGACGTTGGACTGCACGGTATTGAGTTCCGCCGCCGCCCGGCTCATGCCGCTCAGGCGGGCCACCGCCTCGAAGACCCGAAGATCACCGGCATCCATGGCGCGCCTCCATCCCATCTCCAATGATGATGGATCGTATCATATCAAATCGTTTCTCATGAATACGGAAGGTGCATAGGGTGGTATCGCTTTCAAAGGAGCGAGCCATGCACCATCCCGGCCCGTGGCGGGCCACCTTCTCGGCGCTGTGCGCCAATCTGGTGGGAATCGGCCTGGCCCGCTTCGCCTATTCCCCGCTGATCCCCGCCTTGGTGGTGGAAGGCTGGTTCACCGCCTCGTCCGCCGCCTATCTGGGGGCCGCCAATCTGGCCGGCTATCTGGCCGGGGCGTTGTCGGCCCGTGCCCTGGGGCGCCGCCTGGGACCGGCCCTGACGCTCCGCGCCATGATGGCGGTGGTCACGCTGTCGTTCCTGGCCTGCGCCCAGCCCCTGCCCTTCCTCTGGTTCTTCGTCTGGCGCTTCGCCTCGGGGCTGGCCGGCGGCGTCATCATGGTGCTGGCCGCCACCCTGGTGCTGCCCCATGTGCCTGAATCGCGGCGCGGGCTGGCCGGCGGGCTGATCTTCATGGGGGTCGGCCTGGGCGCCGTGGCCTCGGCCACCCTGCTGCCCATGCTGCTGGCCCAGGGGATGGCGTTCACCTGGGTCATGATCGGCCTGCTGTGCCTGGCCTTCACCCTGGCAGCGTGGCGCGGCTGGCCCGAGGATACGGTGCTGCCCGATTCCAGCCGGACCGCCCAGCCCCACGACCTTCGCCTGCGCGCCCTGATGGGCATCTATGCCCTGAACGCCTTCGGGCTGGTGCCGCACATGGTGTTCCTGGTGGATATGGTGGCGCGGGGCCTCAACCAGGGGATCGGGCGCGGCGCCGCCATCTGGGTGCTGTTCGGGCTGGGCGCCTCGGTGGGGCCGGTGGTGCTGGGCCGCCTGGGCGACCGCTTCGGCTTCGGCGTCACCCTGCGGGCCGCCCTGGCCACCCAGGCTGTCGTCGTCGCCTGGGCCGCCACCACCACCGACGTCGCATGGCTGGGTCTGTCCGGCTTCATCATGGGCGGCTTCACGCCGGGCGTGGTCCCGGTGGTGCTGGGCCGGGTCCGGGAGTTGCTGCCCGGCGATTTCGGGGCTCAGCGCGCCGCCTGGAGCCGCACCACGGCCGCCTTCGCCCTGGGGCAGGCGGCGGCGGCCTATGGCCTCGCCTGGGTTTTCGGGGCCAGCGGCGGCGCGTATTTCCTGCTGTTCGCCGTGGGAGCCGGCGCCCTGGTGCTGGCGCTCGTCCTGGAACTGACGGTCAGGCCGAGGCGGGTTTCAGTGCCTGCTTGAAGGCGCGGTCGCGCTTGATGGCCGCCTCGCGCCGCAGCGCGTCGCCGTGGGGCAGCGGGCCTTCCACATGGACCAGCCGCCAGGGGCCGCGCCCCCGGGTGAACTTGGCCCCCTCGCCGGCATTGTGGCGGGCCAGCCTTTCCCCGACGTCCAGGGCGATACCGGTATAGGCCACGTTCGCCCCGTTGAGCAGGACGTAGACGAACCAGTCCTTCATCTCAGTGTTCGATGATCAGCTTGAGGCCCAGGGCGACGAACACGCCGCCGGCCAGCCGGTCGAGCCACAGCCCCGCCTTGCCGTGGCGGCTGAGCCAGCCGCCCAGGGAACCGGCGAACCAGCCGATGATGCCGAACAGCACGCAGGCCTGCACGGTGAACAGCAGGCCCAACTGCGCCATCTGCCAGCCCACGCCGCCCTTGTCGGCGTCCACGAACTGCGGCAGGAAAGCCAGGAAGAACAGGACGACCTTGGGATTGATGGCGTTGGCCAACAGCCCGCGCCGGAACAGCACGGCCAGGGATTCGTTGCCGCCCACCGCGCCGTCGATGCGCATGGCACCCGACGAGCGCAAGGCGCCGATGCCCAGCCAGACCAGATAGGCCCCGCCCGCCAGCTTCAGCCCGGTGAACAGCAGCGGCGAGGCGGCGATGGCGGCACTGATCCCCAGCGCCGCCAGGACGGTATGGCTGAGACAGCCGAGCGCGCAGCCCAGGCCGAAGGCCATGCCCTGGCGCCGCCCCCGCGACAGGCCGAGGCCGAGGATCATCAGATTGTCGGGCCCCGGCGACAGGGTGATCAGCACCGCCGCCGCCAGAAAGCCCAGAGCCTGGACGGAATCGAGCATGGCGGGAAGTCTGCCCTACAATTCCCTGAGGCGGAAGCGCTGGATCTTGCCGGTCTGGGTCTTGGGCAGGAATTCCACGAACTTGACGTCACGCGGGTATTTGTACGGCGCGATATTGGCCTTGACGAAGTTCTGGATCTCCTCGGCCAGCAGATCGCTGGCCAGGGAAGGATTGTCCAGCACGATGCAGGCCCGCACCACGGTACCACGCGCCTCGTCGGGCACGCCGATCACCGCGCACTCCGCCACCTTGGGGTGTTCGAGGATGGCGCGCTCCACCTCCTGGGCCGAAATGTTGTAGCCCGACGAGACGATCATGTCGTCCGAGCGGTCCACGTACCAGAACCAGCCGTCCTCGTCCTGCTCCATGATGTCGCCGGTGACGTTCCAGCCCTTCTTGACGAAGGCGGCCTGACGCGCCTGGTCGTCGAGATAGCGGCAGCCGGTGGGGCCGCGCACCGCCAGACGCCCCTTGGAGCCGGGCGGCAGCGGATTGTAATCGTCGTCCAGGATACAGGCGGTATAGCCGTCCGCCGGCCGCCCGGTGGCGCCCGGCCGCGCCACGTCGGCGGTCTGGCAGATGAAATGGGTCAGCATCTCGGTCATGCCGATGCCGTTGACCA
Organism: Magnetospirillum sp. 15-1; assembly: GCF_900184795.1. Classification (NCBI taxonomy): domain Bacteria; kingdom Pseudomonadati; phylum Pseudomonadota; class Alphaproteobacteria; order Rhodospirillales; family Rhodospirillaceae; genus Magnetospirillum; species Magnetospirillum sp. 15-1. The sequence continues at coordinate 63,775 of NZ_FXXN01000024.1, forward strand.
GCTTGATGCCGGTGCGTTCCAGCCAGTCGTCGTAAAGACGGGGCCGCAGATGCTCGCCAGCCGACGAGCCCTTGCGCAAGGACGAGATATCGTATTTGTCGACCATTCCCAGCATGGCGTGGAAGGCGGTGGGCACGGCGTAGAGGCTGGTGGCCCGGTGACGCTGGATACCCTCCAGGATCAATTCCGGGGTCGGCTTGGGGACCAGCACGGCAGTGGCGCGGTAGCGCAGCGGGTACATCATGAACGCCGCCTTGCCGTAGGTAAACGCGATGGACGGCGACCCGATCACCACCTCGTCCGGCTCCAGGGTATGGCTGCGCGGCCAGCAATCGCACGACGCCAGAATGTCGCGGTGGAAATGCATGGCGCCCTTGGGATTGCCCGTGGTCCCCGAGGTGAAGGTGATCAGCGCCACGTCGTCGGCCGCCGTATCAACATTGGCGAAGCCGGCGGGCTTGGCCTCGGCCCGGCGATCGAGGTCGGCGTCGGGATCGGTCCCCATGCCCAAAGGCGTGAAATAACCCACATGACGCAACCCGGCCACCTTCTGGCGGGTCAGTTCCATCTCCTCGGCCAGATCAAGCTCGCAGAGCGCGATATTGATGCGGGCCTTCTCGACGATGTAGCTCAGTTCCTTGGCGCGCAGCAGCGGCATGGTGGTCACGCAGATGCCGCCGGCCTTGAGAACCGCCAGCCAACCGGCCACCAGCATGGGGGTGTTGGCCGAGCGCAGCAGCACCCGGCCGCCGGGCACCAGTCCGAAATCCTCGGTCAGCACACGGGCGATGCGCTCGGCCCGGTCCAGCAGATGGGCGTAGCTCCACGTCCCTTCCGCATAATGGAATACCGGCTTGGCGCCGAACCCGGCGGCCACGGCGGTGTCGATCAGCGCGGCCGCCGCGTTGATGCGGTCGGGATAATGGCTGAGATGGGGCGCCGAGTAGTCGAATACCGGCCACAGATCGGGCGGCGGCAGCAACTCACGGGCAAAGCGGTCCACATGGGCACTGGGCACGCCACCGGGCAAGCGCATTCATTCCTCCACCGACTGAACGTTCATTCAGATGAATGATTATTCATTCAGTAGCCGAGGTCAAGGGGAATGGCTGTCCGACCTGATTTCCAATGAAGCGCCGAAACACCGTTCCTCGACACGGATAGACGCGGATGCCGCTTCGCGGCCACACATGAACATAGAGAATACCCCTGCCACTCAGGCCTTGAACCGGGCCGGGGATGGTCGCCGGAAAAAGGACCGTATCCATGTCTTCCGCGTCTTCATTCAACGGCCGCGTGACTGGGGAAGTTTTCAGCCCAACCGGCTGATCAATCTGCCCCGCGCCGCCGGCAGGACCGCGTGGCGGAGATCGAGCACGTGGCGCTGCAGGAAGAAGCCGGTCAGTTCCAGCCCCTCGCGGATGGCAGCCCCCTCTCCCTCCCCGCCCTCGATCAGGAAGGCGGGCAGAGCCAGCAGCTTATCGCGATAGGGTTCGCCCGCCGCCCGTGATACGGCGCGGCCGGTCTTGGGGCTGACCCAGGCCAGTTCGTCTGTCCGGCCGGTGGCGGCGCAGGCCGAAAGATCGAGGCCGAAGCCCAAATCGCGCAGCAGCGCCAATTCAAAGTGCACATAGACGCTGGGCCAGGACTCCGCCTCCAGGGCATGCAGCAAGGCCACCAGGGCGGCATGGCAGGCGGGATGGGGCTGGCGCTCGGCCAGGGCGACCTCCACCAGGGCGCAGGCCGCGCCCAGGGCGGAGAGCCGTCCGGCGTCGTCAAGGAACGCCGCCCCGTAGGCATGCAGCATTTCCAGACGGAAATTACCCAACTGCTCGGGCAGGCGGGCGGTCCACCTGGCGCGCACCAGGTTTCCGGGCTGCAGGATGGGGCGGTTGGTCTTGGACTGTCCGCCATGCACCAGACCGGCATGGCGTCCGTGGGTACGGGTCAGCAGGGAGGCGACGGCGCCGGTTTCGCCATGGCGGCGCACCGCCAGCACGACGGCGTCGTCATCCCATTCCATTCCAGCTCCACACGAACAGGCCGAGGCCGACGGCCGCCGCCGCCAGAGCCAGACCGGCCAGCAGCTTCTGCCGCGGCGAGATGGCGGGAATGTCGTCGTCCTCCAGGCTCCAGGCCCCGCGGGCGAAGCGATGGACCAGCAGCCCCAGCAGCGCCAGCACACCCACCCAGATCAGGGCGACGGCGATGGCGCGGGGCGTCATGCCGGCATCCTCATGAATCGAAATCCAGGCCGATCTCTGAGTAATGGCCGCGCTTTTCCGACCAGTCCTCGCGCACCTTGATGTGGATGAACAGATGGACGCGGCGTTCCAGCAGTTCCTCCAGCTCCTGGCGGGCGGCGGCGCCGATGGCCTTGATCTGGCGGCCGCCCTTGCCCAGCACGATGGGCTTCTGGCTTTCGCGCTCGACATAGATCACCTGATCGATGCGGGCGGAGCCGTCTTCCTTCTCCTCCCACTTCTCGGTCTCCACATGCAGGGAGTAAGGAAGCTCCTGGTACAGCGCGATGAAGGCCTTCTCGCGGGTGATCTCGGCGGCCAGCAGGCGCTGCGGCAGGTCGGAAACCTGATCCTCGGGGAACATCCATGGGCCGGGCGACACCAGCTTGCCCAGATGGGCCAGCAGGTCCTTGATGCCGTCACCCTTCAGCGCGCTGATCATGAAGACGTCGGCGAAGATGCCCTCGGCGTCCAGTTGGGCGGTCAGGCCCAGCAGCTTGTCGCGCTTGACCAGATCCACCTTGTTGAGCACCAGGATGGCCTGACGCTTGGTCTCCTTCAGCTTCTCGACGATGGCCCGGGATTCGTCGTCATAGCCCCGGGCCGCGTCGATCAGCAGGCAGATGTGGTCGGCATCGTTGGTGCCGCCCCAGGCGGCGGCCACCATGGCGCGCTCCAGGCGCTTCTTGGGCTGGAAGATGCCGGGGGTGTCCACCAGGACCACCTGGGCCTCGTCGACCATGGCGATGCCCATCACCCGGAAGCGGGTGGTCTGTACCTTGGGCGAGACGATGGAAACCTTGGTGCCCACCAGGGCGTTGACCAGGGTGGACTTGCCGGCATTGGGAGCGCCCACCACCGCCACGAAGCCGCAGCGCTGGTCGGTTTCGGGAACTTCATTCATGACATCACCTGTTCCAGCAGCGCGCCGGCTGCCGCCTGCTCCGCCACCCGTTTGGAGGCACCGCGGCCCACGGCCGAGCCTACACCTTCGACACTGACCTCTATCAGGAAAATCGGCTCGTGCGGCGGACCTTCCTGGCCCAGCACGCGATAGGCGGGCAGCGGCTTGCCGCGTCCCTGCGCCCATTCCTGCAATCCGGTCTTGGCGTCCTTGGGCGGGGCCAGCGCCTCTTCCATCAAAGATTCCCAGCGCGACCGCACGAAGGTCGCCGCCATCGCGAAACCGGCATCGGCATAAAGGGCGCCGATCACCGCCTCGCAGGCATCGGCCAGGATACCGGGATTACCGCGCCCGCCGGCGTCGTCCTCGCCCTTGGCCAGCACCAGATGGCGCCCCAGGCCGATTTCATTGGCGACGCGGGCCACGGCCTCGCGGCGGACCAGGGCGGCATGGCGCCGCGCCAGGGCCCCTTCGGCCTCGGCGGGAAAGCGGTTGAACAGCATCTCGGCCACCACCAGCCCCAGGACGCGGTCGCCCAGGAATTCCAGACGCTCGTAAGGGTCCGAGGTCTTGGAGCGGCGGCCCTGCTGCATGCTCGGATGGGTCAGGGCCTGGGTCAGAAGCTCGGGCCGTCCGAAGACGTGCCCGAGGACCACTTGAAGATCGGCGACGGCACCGGCCATCGCCTACTCGATTCCCTGCAGCAGGCGGGAATAGCGGATGGCCCAGGGCCAGCGCCATACTTCCCACAGCGCCGCGCTGCCGTCGCCCGAGAAGAACAGGATTTCGGCGCGGCCGACGAAGTTCTCGGCCGGGACATAGCCTACCTCGGACAGGAAACGGGAATCCGCCGAATTGTCGCGGTTGTCGCCCATCATGAAGTAATGGCCGGCGGGCACCACGTATTCCATGGTGTTGTCGGCGGGGCCGTTATCGCCCAGGAACTCGATGATCCGGTGCTTGCGGCCGTTGGGCAGCGTCTCGATGTATTGCGGGGCGCGCAGGATGTTGCCGTCCCTGTCGCGCTCGACGAAGTCCTCGATGCGCTTCCTGTCCACGGCGGTGCCGTTGATGTGCAGGATGCCGCCCTTCACCTGGATACGGTCACCGGGCAGGCCGACCACCCGCTTGATGTAGTCGATCTTGTTTTCCGGCGGCTTCTTGAAGACGATCACGTCGCCGCGCTCGGGCAGCCGCTCCATGATCCGCCCGCCGCCCGGCCCGACGCCGAACGGCATGGAATAGCGCGAGTAGCCATAGGCGTACTTGGAGACGAACAGATAATCGCCGATCAGCAGGCTGGGGATCATGGACCCCGAGGGAATGTTGAAGGGCTCGAAGGCCAGGGTGCGGACACCTCCGGCGATCAGCATGGCGTAGACGATGGTGCGGATCGTCTCGCCCATTCCGCCCGACTTGCCTTTAGACATGAATAGAGCCGCTTATCCCATTGAAATCAATGACACCGCCACCACGGAAGGCACACGGCGTCGCCGAGATCAAGCCAGCCTGCGGCCCCGCTGTCAAGCCGGCAGGGCTTCGATGATCACTACGGCCTGGGCCAGGGGGTATTCGTCGGAGAGCGAGAGGTGCAGATGGGCGCGCATTCCGGCGGGAATCCGCCGCGCCAGAAGGGCCGCCGCGCCGCCGGTCAGGGTGAGGCCGGGACGCCCCTCGCCGTCATTGGTCACCTCCATGTCGCGCCAGCCGACGCCCTCCTTGCCCAGCGCCTTAACCAGCGCCTCCTTGGCGGCGAAGCGCTTGGCGTAGGTGGCGGCGCGCAGCTTCGGCCGGCTTTCGGCCTTGGCCCGCTCGGCCTCGGTGAACACCTTGGCGACGAAGCGCTCGCCGAACCGCTCCAGGCTGTCCTCGATGCGGCGGATATCCACCAGATCGTTGCCGAGACCGATGATCATTGACGTCGCGCTCCCCAGGAATGGCCGCCGGGATCGTAGAGTCTCGCCGGGGCGGGAACAAGCATGCCGTCTTCAGGTCGGACGGAAATCCGGTTACCCTGCGGGGCAACGAAGCAATCACGACAGGGAAAACCGACATGAACATCGAGAGCTTCATGCAGGGCTACAAGACGGCCTGGGAACGGCGCGATCCGAGCATGTTCGCGGCCCTTTTCCATGCCGAGGGGCGCTACCACAACACCCCCTTCCAGGTTCAGCACGGTACGGCCGAACTGGTCGAGTACTGGAAGCGGGTGCAGCTTCAAGAGGACGTCCATGTCGCCTACGAAATCCTGGCGAGCCAGGAAGGGGGCGGCATCGCCCACTGGCACGTCACCTATCAGGTCGCGTCCGAGGAGCTGTTCCAGATCTGGGCCAAGTCGACCGGCACCGGCCTGCCGAACCGCAAGCCGGGCGACCCGCTGCCCCGCATGGTGCTGGACGGCGTTCTCCAGGCCACCTTCACCGGCGACAAGTGCGCCGAGGCGCGCATCTGGTGGCACAGCCAGCCGCAGGCGACCTAGCTTCCCCGCGCCTCGTCCATCAGGCGGCGCATGTGGCGGATGGAGGCGTCGAGACCGATGAAGATGGCCTCGCCCACCAGGAAGTGGCCGATATTCAATTCCATGATGGAGGGGATGGCCGCCACCGGCTTGACCGTGTCGTAGGACAGGCCGTGGCCGGCATGGCATTCGAGGCCGATGGCCTCGGCATGGGCGGCCGCCGCCTGGATGCGGGCGAACTCGCGGTCGCGCTCGGCTCCCTCGGCGTCGCAATAGGCGCCGGTGTGCAGTTCGATCACCGGCGCGCCCAGGGCCTTGGAGGCATCCAACTGCTTCGGATTGGCCTCGATGAACATGGAAACCCGGATGCCGGCGTCGACCAGCCGCCCGACCAGCGGCCTCAGGCTGTCGAACTGGCCGACCGCGTCGAGGCCGCCCTCGGTAGTGCGCTCCTCGCGGCGCTCGGGAACGATGCAGGCGGCGTGCGGCCGGTGGCGCAGCGCGATGGCCACCATCTCCTCGGTGGCCGCCATCTCGAAGTTGAGCGGCAGGGTGATCTCGTTGGCCAGCCGCTCCATGTCGCGGTCGGAGATGTGGCGCCGGTCCTCGCGCAGATGCGCCGTGATGCCGTCCGCCCCGGCGGCGGCGGCCATGTGGGCGGCCCGTACCGGATCGGGATGATGCCCGCCGCGGGCGTTACGGATGGTGGCGACGTGGTCGATGTTGACGCCGAGGCGCAGGCGGGTCATGGCCTTAAAACTCCGCAGTAAAGACACCAAAACGCTGTTGGGCTATCGCCCGAACTCATCCCGGGCAAATTCCCCGGACCCCTTTTTATTTCATGAATAAAAGGAACGGGGTTTGGGGCCTCCGGCCCCAAGCAGGTATGGGCGGCAGCCCATGAGAACCTAATTCCTCGCCCGGTCCACCGAGTTGATGGCCGGGGTGGCGCGCAGCGCGGCGATGACATTGGTCAGATGCTTCACGTCGCGCACCTCGATATCGATGATCATCTCGAAGAAGTCGGTGGTGCGGTTGGTGATCTTCAGATTGGTGATGTTGCCCATGTTCTTGGCGATCACCGTCGAGATGGCTCCGAAGGCGCCGGGCTCGTTGGTCACCACCAGATCGATGCGGCCCACATGGGCGTTGCTGTCCGCCTCGTCCCAGGCGAGGTCGAGCCAGCGCTCCGGCTGATCGGCGAACTGCTCCAGGTTCTCGCAGTCGATGGTGTGGATGGTGACGCCCTTGCCCGTGCTGACGATGCCGACGATGCGGTCGCCGGGCAGCGGATGGCAGCAACCGGCGAAATGCATGGCCATGCCGGGGATCAGGCCCTTGATGGGCACCGCTCCGGCCTTGTCCTTCTTGTCCGAGGACGGCTTGCCGCCACGGGCCTTCAGGGCCACCACGTTATCGTTGCGGTTGGCCTGGGTCTTCAGTTCGGGGAAGACGGTGGAGACCACCTCGCGGGCGGTCAGCGTCCCCTCGCCCACCAGGGCCAGAAGGTCCTCGGATGATGGCGCCTTGAAGATGCGCAGCACGCCGTCCAGGGCCTTTTCCGTGAACTCGTAGCCTTCCTGGCGGAAGCTGCGCACCAGGATGGCGCGGCCCAGCTCGGTATATTGGGCGCGTTGCTGGGTCCGGATGAAGCGGCGGATGCGGGCGCGGGCCTTGCCGGTGACGACGAAGCGTTCCCAGGTGGGATTCGGCGTCTGCGCCTTCGACGTGATGATGTCGACCTGATCGCCGTTCTGCAACTGGGTGCGCAACGGCATGATGCGGCCGTTGACCTTGGCGCCGACGCAGGTATCGCCCACCTGGGAGTGGACGGCATAGGCGAAGTCCACCGGACAGGCGCCGCGCGGCAGGGAAATCAGGTCGCCCTTGGGCGTGAAGCAGAACACCTGGTCGGAGAACATCTCCAGCTTGGTGTGCTCGAGGAATTCCTCCGGGTTGGAGGCGTGCTCCAGGATATCGAGCAGTTCGCGCAGCCAGCGGTACTGGCGGCCGTCGGTAAGGTTGCCGCCGTCCTGCTTGTACTTCCAGTGGGCGGCGACGCCCAGTTCGGCCACTTCGTGCATCTCGCTGGTGCGGATCTGCACCTCGATACGGTGACGCTCCGGCCCGAACACCCCGGTATGCAGCGAGCGATAGCCGTTGGGCTTGGGCGTCGAGATGTAGTCCTTGAAGCGGTTGGGAACCATCGGGTACTTGGAGTGGATGACTCCCAGCGCCCGGTAGCAATCCTCGATCCCGCCCACCGCCACGCGGAAGGCCATGATGTCGGACAACTGCTCGAAGCCGACATTCTTGCGCTGCATCTTCTGCCAGATGGAATAGGGCGTCTTCTCGCGCCCCGAGACCACGGCCTTGATCCCCGCCTCGTCCAGGATGGAGCGCAGCTCGTCCAGGATGCGGCCGATCAGGTCGCCGCCCTGCTCGCGCAGGAACGACAGGCGCGCCACGATGGAGCTGCGCGCATCCGGATGCAGCTCGGCGAAGGCCAGGTCCTCCAGCTCCATCTTGATGCCCTGCATGCCGATGCGCTCGGCCAGGGGCGCGTAGATCTCCATGGTCTCCATGGCGATACGGCGCCGCTTGTCGGGATTCTTGATGTAGTGAAGGGTGCGCATGTTGTGCATGCGGTCGGCCAGCTTGACCAGCAGGACACGGATGTCCTCGCTCATGGCCAGCACCAGCTTGCGCAGGTTCTCGGCCTGCTTGGCGTGGTCCGACTGCAGCTCGATGCGGTTCAGCTTGGTGACACCATCCACCAGGCGGGCGATCTCGCGCCCGAACAGCCGCTCGATCTCCTCCAGCGTCGCCGGGGTGTCCTCGATGGTGTCGTGCAGCAAGGCGGTGATGATGGAGGCGGAATCCAGCCGGTACTTGGTCAGGATGCCCGCCACCTCGATGGGGTGGGAGAAGTAGGGATCGCCCGAGGCGCGGAGCTGCGAGCCGTGCATCTTCATGGCGAAGACATAGGCGCGGTTGATGGCGTCCTCGTCCGCGCCCGGATCGTAGGACTTGACGCGCTCCACCAGTTCGAATTGGCGCATCATCGCCACGTCACCTCACCTTCTCACCCCCCGAGTGTGTACGGGGAGCGACGGCGGGAAAAGAGGAAAAAGAAAAAACAAGGCCGCCCGCCCATCTTTCAAGATGGGAACGGGCGGCCTCGCATCACAGGTTTATTCGTCGCCGGCGTCCAGATCGAAATCGGCGCCCGAATCGTTGATGGACATGCCGTCCTCGATCATCTCGTCCTCGTTGGCGACGGTCTCGAAGGCCATGTCGCGATCGGGGATGAAACCCTCCATCTCGTCCTCTTCCGGCTCGTCCACTTCGACGTGCTTCTGGAGGTTCTGGATCAGGGCGTTCTGCAGGCCGTCCAGCGGCACGGTCTCGTCGGCGATCTCGCGCAGCGCCACCACCGGGTTCTTGTCGTTGTCGCGCTCCACCGTCAGCTTGGCTCCGGCGGAAATATCCCGTGCGCGCTGGCCGGCGATCAGCACCAGCTCGAAGCGGTTCGGAATCTTCAGTACACAGTCTTCAACCGTAACGCGCGCCATCGAAGATCCTTGTCTTTAGGCAATCTCGGAAAGAGACAGCTTATATCGTCGCTTACCCAAGGAAAGCAAGCCCCTATACCATCCCCCCCTTGCGGCGGAGCCCTGCCGCCCCTACGTTGAGGGCATTCTTCCCCGCTCCCCGGCGGGCCAAGCCATTTCGACAAGCGAGACCAGCATGCAGTTTTATTCCGCCGAGCGACTCGGCCTTTTCATCGATGGTTCCAACCTGTACTCGGCGGCCCGCGCACTGGGCTTCGACATCGATTACAAGAAGCTCCTGAACCTGTTCGCCGGCAAGGGACGGCTGATCCGCGCCTTCTACTACACCGCCCTGATGGAGGATCAGGAATACTCCCCGATCCGCCCGCTGGTGGATTGGCTGGACTACAACGGCTACACCATGGTCACCAAGCCGACCAAGGAATTCACCGACGCCATGGGCCGGCGCAAGATCAAGGGCAACATGGACATCGAACTGGCCATCGACGTGATGGAGATGTGCCAGTACCTGGACCACGTGGTTCTGTTCTCCGGCGACGGCGATTTCCGCCGGCTGGTGGAAGCGGTGCAAAGGAAGGGCGTGCGCGTCTCGGTGGTCAGCACCATCCGCTCGCAGCCGCCCATGGTGGCCGACGAATTGCGGCGCCAGGCCGACGTGTTCATCGAGCTGCAGGACCTGGAAAGCCAGATCGCCCGCGCCCAGCAACACCGCGACGACCGCCCCTACCCCGCCGACTGAGATGAGCCTGTCCGCGCCCCAGGCCGATTGCGGGCTGTGCCCGCGTCTGGCCGAATTCCGCCGTGCCAACCGCGTCCAATACCCCGGCTGGCATCACGATCCGGTCCCGTCGTTCGGCGATTTATCCGCCCGGCTGCTGGTGGTCGGGCTGGCGCCCGGCCTCAAGGGAGCCAACCGCTCCGGGCGGCCGTTCACCGGCGATTATGCCGGTGACCTGCTCTACGCCACCCTGCTGCGTTACGGGCTGGCACGCGGAGAGTACCGGGCCGCGGCCGATGACGGGCTGGAACTGGTGGACTGCCGCATCACCAACGCGGCGCGCTGCGTGCCGCCGGCCAACAAGCCGCTGCCCGCCGAATTCGCCGCCTGCCGCCCCTTCCTCAGGGCCGAGATCGAGGCCATGCCCAATCTGCGCGGCATCTTCTGCCTGGGCCGGGGGTCCCACGATCAGGTGCTGTCCACCCTGGGCATGCGCAAGGCGGCCCACCCCTTCGGCCATGCCGCCATCCATGACCTGCCCGGCGGGCTGGTGCTGGGTGACAGCTATCATTGCTCACGCTACAACACCAATACCGGCCGGCTGACCGAGGCCATGTTCTGTCAGGCGCTGGAGGCGCTGCTGGAACGGCTGCGTTAATCTTCCATTGAACCGGGTGTGCTAGACTTCCGTCTGTAATAGGGCGGGAGTGAACGGCATGACCATGATCGAATGGTCCAATGAACTGAAGCTGGGTGTTCCGGCCATGGATGCCGAACACCGCCAGTTGCTCAAGCTGACCAACGACTTCCTCACCGCCGCCGGCGAGCAGGCGCCCTTCCCGCGCCTCACCCGCATCATGGGCGAGTTGATCGCCCGCACCCGCATCCATTTCCAGGCCGAGGAAACCCTGCTGGACCGCGCCGCCTATCCCGGACTGGCCGGCCACAAGGCCGAGCACGGGCGATTGCTGGTGGAGGCACAGCGGCTCTACGAGCGTTTCTCCACCCTCGAGGCCACATCCGGCACCGACCAGACCGCCGCCCGCGCCCTGACCCTGGAGGCGGCGCAATTCCTGCAACGCTGGCTGGTGGATCACATCATCAACGATGACCGCCCCTACCGGCCCTACGTGCTGCGGCTGACCTGAGACTTCAGGCCTCGGGCGGCAGGTCGGCGGCGAACAGGAAGTTGTTCTTTCCTCCCCGCTTGACCGCGTACATGGCGGCATCGGCGCGGCGGATCAGGGCCGGGCCGTCCTCGGCGTCGTTGGGATAGAGCGCAATGCCGATGGAGCCCTGCACGCGGGCGGTTCCCGCCTCCAGTTCGTAGGGCTTGCCCAGCAGGGACAGAATCTTGCCGGCCACCAAAGCCGGATCGTCGCGGCCGTGCACCCCTTCCAGAATCACCACGAACTCGTCGCCGGCCAGACGCGCCAGGGTATCGGTAGCCCGCATGCACTGGGACAGGCGGTTGGCGGTCTGCTGCAGCAAGACGTCGCCGGCCGCGTGACCCAGCGTGTCGTTGACCGCCTTGAAGCCGTCCAGGTCGAGGAACATCAAGGCGAAGCGCTTCTTCTCGCGCCGGGATTGCCGCACCGCCTGATTGAGGCGGTCGAGGAACAGCGAGCGGTTGGGCAGCCCGGTGAGCGCGTCGTAATTGGCCTGACGCCAGATGCGCTCCTCGTCCTCCTTGCGATGGGTGATGTCGGAGAACACAGCCACGAAATGGGTGATGGCGCCGCTGCCATCGCGCAGGGCATTGATGGACAGCCACTCGGCATAAAAGGCGCCCGACTTGCGCCGGTTCCAGATTTCACCCTCCCAATGCCCCTTCTCGGCGATGGTCCACCACAGATGGGCATAGAATTCGGGATCATGGCGGCCCGAACGCAGGAAGCTGGGATTTTGCCCCAGTACCTCCTCCTTGGCATACTCGGTGATGGTGGTGAAGGCCGGGTTGACGAAGATGATGCGGTTGTCGGAATCGGTGATGACCACCGCCTCGGTCACCGTATCCAGCACCTTGGAGGCCAGCAAGACCTGCTGTTCCGCCGCCTTGCGCTCGGTGATGTCGTAGATCCAGGCCAGATTGACCTTCTCGTCCTCGAAATCGGCGGAGCGGATGGTCAGAAGACTCCAGAACGGGCTGCCGTTCTTGCGGCGGAATTCCACCTCGGCATCATCCAGATGGCCGTCGCGGCGCAGAATGGCCAGGACCACCTGACGCTGGGCATCGTCCACGTAATGCTCGCGCGCCTTGGAGCCGAGGAACTCCTCCTTGCTCATGCCCAGAATATCGGTGAAGCGGGAATTGACGAACACCACCCGTCCGTCGGAACGCCGCGAAACCGAGACGCCCATCGGACTTTCCTCGAGGATACGCCACAGGCGCTCCTCGCTCTCCTTGAGCCGGGCCGCCGCCGCCGAGCGCTCGGCGATATCGGCCCCCAGGCTCTCGACCATGGGGCGGAAGACACCGACCGCCGACAGGATCAGCAGGCCCACGCCGATGGCCACCGTCACCCCCTGCAGGGTCATCAACTCGTCCATCTGGCGCTCGCTGCCCCGCTGGAAGCGCACCGTCACCTCCTCGAGGGAGCGCATCAGCGAACCGCCGGCCGCCGCCGACAGGACCGCCAGATCGGGAGCCGAGGGAGACGGCCGCCCCTCCAGCGCCAGCACGGCGCGTCCCCGCGCGAGGAAAGCCCGCAGGTCCTGATCGAGATTCCAGGGAGGAGCGGTATAGACCTCCAGGATACCGGGCGGCGGAGGCGTCTTGTCGCCCCGCATCAGCCGCCCATGGCGCTCTTCCAGTTGATCGAGGGTCTCGGCCAGCAGGTGGAGGATGGCCGGACGGTCCACCTCCTCGGCGATGACCAGACGGTTGGCGGCGAACGCCGCCCTTTGGACCAGCATGCGCTGGCGACCGGCCAGATTGACCAGTTCGGCGCTGCCTTCGGCATCGCTGATCATGCGGGCCAGGGCCAGAAACGATATCAGGGCAAGCGCCCCCAGCACCACCAGAACGGCGATGTAGCGTATCGTCAGCTCCCGCGTAATCCGCTCGCCGAGGTCAGACATCCCCAAATTCCCGCACAGCCCGCCTCAATCATAGCGGCAAAGTGAGGTCGTGTCTCGACGCGCTGTGCGCTCAGACGGCCAAGCCCCATGAGCGTGTGTTACCTGGGAAGACTCGCCATGCCCGCGACCGGCGCGGGCATGGCGATCAAGCGGATCAGGCTCCGGACAGGCGCTCCAGGGCCTCGCGCAGCTTGGCGACGGCGCCGGCCCAGTCGTCGCGGCGCTCGCGCTGCTCGGCCACCACGTCCTCGGGGGCGCGGGCGATGAAGTCGGCGTTGCCCAGCTTCTTGTCCACCTTGGCGATCTCGCCTTCCAGACGGGCGATCTCCTTGTCCAGGCGGGCACGCTCCTTGTCCACGTCGATGACGCCGCCCAGCGGCATCACCAGGGTAGCCTCGTCCACCACCATCTGGGCGGCGCCGTGCGACGACGCCTGGGCTACCCGCTCGGAGGAGGACTGGGCCTCGAAGGCGGTCAGGCGGGCCAGACGGGTGATCAGATCGGCGTGGGTCCTGGCCCAGCCGCGCTTGGCCTCGGCCAGACCGGAGACCAGCAGGTCCACCTGGGCCGAGGGCGGCACGTTCATCTCGGAACGCACGCCGCGCACCGTGGAGATCACGCGCACCACCCAATCCATCTCCTCCTCGGCCTCGGGGGCGGCAAGGCCGTCCAAGGCAGGCCAGGAGCGCAGCATCAGGTCGCCGTCGCGCTCGGCGATCTGGCCCCACAATTCCTCGGTGATGAACGGCATCAAGGGATGCAGCACGTGCAGGATCTGGTCCAGCACCCAGGCGGCGGTGGCCCGCGCCTCGGCCTTGGCCCCCTCATCCGTTCCGTTGAAGATGGGCTTGGCGAATTCCAGGTACCAGTCGCAGAAGGTGCCCCAGACGAATTGATAGCAGCCGCCGGCCGCCGCGTCGTAGCGATAGCCCTCGATGGCGGTGCCCACCTTGGCGGCCAGTTCAGCGGTCTTGGCAACGATCCAGCGGTTGACCGTCTCCTTCACCGCCTTGGGATCGAAGCCCGCCACCGGCCTGCATTCGTTCATCTGGCAAAAGCGCGCCGCGTTCCACAGCTTGGTGGCGAAGTTGCGGTAACCCTCCACCCGGCTCTCGGCCAGCTTGACGTCGCGGCCCTGGGCGGCCAGCGCCGACAGGGTGAAGCGCAGCGCGTCGCAGCCGTATTTCTCGATCAGGTCCAGGGGGTCGATGATGTTGCCCTTGGACTTGGACATCTTCTGGCCCTTCTCGTCGCGGACCAGGGCATGGATGTAGATATCCTTGAAGGGCACGTCGCCCATGAAGTGGATACCCATCATCATCATGCGGGCGACCCAGAAGAAGATGATGTCGAAGCCGGTGACCAGCACATCGCCGGGATAGTAGCGGGCCAGTTCCGGGGTCTGCTCCGGCCAGCCGAGAGTCGAGAACGGCCACAGAGCCGACGAGAACCAGGTGTCCAGCACATCGGTATCGCGCACCAGCTCCACGTCCTTGCCGTAATGCCTGGATGCGGCAACCTTGGCCTCTTCCTCGGTTTCCTCGACGAAGAAGGCGCCGTCGGGGCCATACCATGCCGGCACCTGATGGCCCCACCAGATCTGGCGCGAGATGCACCACGGCTGGATGTTGCGCATCCACTCGAAATAGGTGTTCTCCCAATGCTTGGGCACGAAGCGGGTCTTGCCGCTCTCCACCGCCTCGATGGCCGGCTTGGCCAGGGTGGCGGCGTCCACGAACCACTGGTCGGTCAGCCACGGCTCGATCACCACGCCCGAACGGTCGCCATAGGGCACCATGTGGGTGTGGGGCTCGATCTTGTCGAGCAGGCCCAGGGACTCGAATTCCTCGACCACCTTCTTGCGCGCGTCGTAACGGTCCAGGCCGCGATAGCCTTCGGGCACGTCATCGGTGGTGCGCGCGTCACGGTCGAAGATATTGATCTGCGGCAGATCGTGGCGGACACCCACCTGGAAGTCGTTGAAGTCGTGGGCCGGGGTGATCTTCACCGCGCCGGTGCCCTTGGTGGGGTCGGAATATTCGTCGGCGACGATGGGAATCAGCCGGTCGACGATGGGCAGGCGCACCATTTTGCCCACCAGATCGGTATAGCGCTCATCGTCCGGATGAACCGCCACCGCCGAGTCGCCCAGCATGGTCTCGGGCCGGGTGGTGGCCACGGTGATGAAGGTGTCGGCCATGCCTTCGACCGGATACCGGAAGTGCCACATATGGCCCTTCACTTCCCGCTGCTCCACTTCCAGGTCGGAAATGGCGGTATGCAGCTTGGGGTCCCAATTGACCAGACGCTTGGCGCGGTAGATCAGGCCCTGGCGGTGCAGGGTGACGAACACCTTGCGGACAGCGGCCGACAGGCCCTCGTCCATGGTGAAACGCTCCTTGGCCCAGTCGGGCGAGGCGCCCAGGCGGCGTAGCTGGCGGGTGATGGTGCCGCCCGATTCCGCCTTCCACTCCCAGACGCGCTTGATGAAGTTATCGCGCCCCAGATCGTGGCGGGTGACCTTCTGGGCCTCCAACTGGCGCTCGACCACCATCTGGGTGGCGATGCCGGCATGATCGGTACCGGGCTGCCACAGGGCATCCTTGCCGGTCATGCGGCGATAACGGATGAGCACGTCCTGCAAGGTGAAGGTCAGCGCATGGCCCATGTGCAGGCTGCCCGTCACGTTGGGCGGCGGCATCATGATGGTGTAGGGCTTGGCCTCGGAGTCGGTGTGGGCGGCGAAGGCCCCCTGGGCCTCCCAGCGCTCGTAATGCTTCGGTTCCACCTCGGCGGGGCGATAGGTCTTATCCAGCATGGCCATGGGACTTGTCACTTCAATTGGGGGGACACAAACGAAAAGGGCGGCCCGATCATGCCGGGCCGCCCCATTGGCTTCGAACCGGCGGAGATTAATACTCTCCGGACCGGTTTACCATCCTCTCGATCTCTTTCTTGACGATGCGCTCGATCATGTAGGGCAGATTCTGGTCCAGCCATTCCGACAGGATGGGACGCAGCAACTCGCGCACCAGATCTTCCAGGGTGATGGAGCTGTTGCCCAGGCCGAACGACTTCTGCCGCACGATCTCGCGCGCCAGATTGGTCAGCAGCGAAGCACCGTGATCGA
Source organism: Magnetospirillum sp. 15-1 (assembly GCF_900184795.1). Classification (NCBI taxonomy): domain Bacteria; kingdom Pseudomonadati; phylum Pseudomonadota; class Alphaproteobacteria; order Rhodospirillales; family Rhodospirillaceae; genus Magnetospirillum; species Magnetospirillum sp. 15-1. Next base: position 79,884 of record NZ_FXXN01000024.1, read on the forward strand.
TGCTGGGCGGCGACATCAGGCCGTCATCCTCGGGCGGCGCCGGACGGCGCGGCGGCGGCGGCTCGTAATCGTCCATCACCCGGCTGGCGGCGGTCATTACGGGCTCGGGCTCGAAATCGCCGAGATCGGCCTTGAAATCGTTGATGTCGAAGGCGGGTTCCGGTTCCTCGGCCACTTCCTCCATCACCATGTCGTCGGTCAGCTCGAGGATGTCGTCCTCGGGCTCCGGCTCCGGCTCAGGTTCCGGAATGGGCTCGGGTTCCGGCTCGGGGGCCGGGGCCGGTGCATCGAACAGGGAATCGATGTCATCCTGGGCGAAGGTGGGGGCCGGCTCGGGCTCCGGTTCGGGCTCCGGCGGCGGCATGGGTTCGGGCTCGGGCTCCGGCTCGGGAGCGACCGGTTCGGGGGCCTTGGGCTTATCCTCGGCCTCATCCTCCGACAGAATACGTCGGATAGAGGCGAGGATATCCTCCATTGATGGTTCTTGCTGGGCCTTGTCGTCGCTCATGTCACGGCTATTCTGTCTGCCTGCGCCCAAGAAAGGGACCTGCCGTAATAGTGACGTACGGCTGGTAACAAATGGTTAAAATTCCACGAGTCCCCAAGAGAAACCCGGATCAGCCATTCGCCGGCGACCCGGGTCCCACTATTTCTACTCGTATCCTTTGTCGTTGTCGATGCCATTGCCGAACCATTGGCCACGGACATCGTCATAGTGCTTGGTCGGATCATAGACCTCGACGGGAAGATTGAGCCCCTGGGCGGTCATCTGCCCCAGAGCCGACTTGACCTGATAGGCGGCGGCCAGCACGTCGCGCTGGGCCTTGACCAGATTGACGCGGGCATCGAACAGTTCCTGCTCGGCGTTCAGCACGTCGAGGATGGTGCGCGACCCCACCTTGGATTCCTCGCGCACGCCGGCCAGGGCCAGTTCGGAGGCCTTGATCTGCGACTGATAGGAATTGGCCTGGGCACGGGCGGCCTGCAGGGTTTCCCACGCCTTGGTGCCGGTCTCGATGGCGTCGCGGCGGGCCTGGTCGGCCTCGATGCGGCGCTGGCCGGCGGTGTGCTTGGACGCGCGCACGCGGGAATAGACGCTGCCCGATTCATACAGCGGCACGCTGACGTTCAGCAGCACTTCGCGATTGGTATAAGAGGAGTCCATGGTCGCGGTCTGCAGGCCACGGCTGATATCGGCCGACACCGACACGGTCGGCAGCAACTCGCCCCAGATCTGGTCGATGTTGTCTTTGGCGGCGGCGTGAGTGTAATCGGCGGAAACCACGCTGGGGTTGGCGGCCAGCGCCAGGGAGGTGACATCCCCCAGATTGGCGGGCAAGGCCGGCGGCGCGGCGGGAGTGACCAGCGCCTCGGGCGGGCGGCCGACATTGTTGACGTAATTGGCGCGCGAGCTCTGCAGGTTGCCCTCGGCGGCGACGCGGTCGGCGGTGGCCTTGGCGAGGCGCGCCTCGGCCTGGCTGACGTCGGTGCGGGTCAGCTCACCCACCTTGAAGCGCTCTTCCGTCGCCTCGAACTGGCGGCGCAGCACCTGCTCGTTGTTGACGGAGAGGCGGAGCACCGCCTCGTCACGCACCACGTTGAGATAGGCGGTGGTGGCCGCCAGCAGAATGGTCTGCTCGGTCACCGCCAACTGGGCCCGCTCGCTCAGCACGGTGTTTTCCGCCTGGGCGGTGGCGGCCAAGGTACGCCCGCCGCGGAACAGCGGCTGGGTGACGGTCAGCGCCTCCGTCCTGGGGCTGCGCGCCATGCTGTACTTGGTCAGCGTGTTGTTGTCGTAGCTTCCGCGTCCGGCGGACCCCGTCAACGAGACGGTAGGCCGCCAGTTGGACAGCGCCTGGGGAACACCTTCATCGGTGGACCGCAACCTGGCACGGCGTGCCAGCAGCGTCGGATTGGAAGAATAAGTGGACGCCAGCACCTCCTCCAGCGTCTCGGCGGCAACAGAGGTTGACGCGGCCGCGAGCATGCACGCCGCGCCGATCAGCCGACAGCTTACCTTCTTCATTCAACACCTGTGTTCAGCAATGCGGGTCCCCATCCCGGAACGACCTAATTTCGCTCGAGAACATTAGACCTTGGACGGGGAAGATCAAGGACAATTCCTGACCCCTACCTTGCGTCCGGGGTGACTATGTCATGCCCGGACGCAGGGATGGAATCCGTCAGAACACGAAGCCGGGCTTGGGGGCCATGCCGGGCAGATAGGGGGTCGAGGCGTCGAACAGGGGGCGGCGGCCGAAAGTATCGCCCACCCGGACCACCTGGACCACCTTGCCCGCGCCCTTGGTACCGGAATCGACCACCGCCACCAGACGGCCGCCGTCGCTGAGCTGGCGGCACAGGCCGGCGGGAATCTCCCCCACCGCGCCCGCATAGACGATTACGTCGTAGGGCGCCTGGGCGGAATAGCCGGCCGCCATGTCGCCGGTCACATAGGCGACGTTGTCGATGCCCTGGTCGGACAGCGCCTGGGTGGCGCGGCCGGCGAGATCGGTATCGCTCTCCAGCACCACCACGGTGCTGACCAGCTTGGCGAGCACGGCGCTGGCCCAGCCGGTGGCGTCGCCGATGACCAGCGCCACGTCGGTGGAGCGCACGCCGGCGGCCTGCAGCAGGCGGGCCAGCACCAGCGGCTCGATCAAGAAGCGGCCGCCGCCGATGGATACATCCTCGTCCACATAGGCGAAGCCGCGCATGGCCTTGGGCAGGAACGCCTCGCGCGGGGTCGAGGAAATGGCCCCCGACACCTGCAGGTCGTGCACCTTGTTGGTACGGATCTGGTTCTCGACCATATTGAATCTGGCGCCAGCGTAATCCATGGCCCTCGGGCTCCCATACTGATCGTCAATCTCTCGGACGGGCCCGCCCCCCTTGTAATCGGGCTGAGCCACGGGACGAATTTATAGGCGCGACCGCCATCGAAAACAATGCTGCGAAAAGGGTGAAACAGCGGCTTGACCCGGTATCGAACAGCGCGTATAAGCAGCGTCCTCACGTCGGCACCCGCCGGCTGGGCCGGTTGGGCCGGGTGGCAGAGTGGCTATGCAGCGGACTGCAAATCCGCGTACGTCGGTTCAATTCCGGCCTCGGCCTCCACCGTCCCCAGGTCCGGGTGCGGATGTGAGAAAAAGAATTCCTCGGCTTGCCATACCGCTTGGGCAGGTCGTTGATCCGGAGTAGCTCAGCGGTAGAGCAGCCGGCTGTTAACCGGCTGGTCGGGGGTTCGAATCCCTCCTCCGGAGCCAATGAAGGGCCAGAAACCAACGGTTTCTGGCCCTTTTTGCTGCCTCACTCCCCCGTAAAGCAGGGCTGGCGTTTCTCGCGGAAGGCATTCACGCCCTCCTGGTAGTCGTGGCTGTCGTAGACCTTGCGGCGCAGGCCCTGGACCCGCTCGAACATGCGCGGCGTGATGGAGTGCGCCGAGGCCAGGACCCGCATCTCCTCCTTCATCACCGCGATGGCCAGCGGTGCCAGCTTCTCGATATCGCGCGCCATCAGGGTGCAGTAATGGGTGATTTCCTCGGCACCGCGCAGATGATTGACGACGCCCAGGGCCTGCGCCCGCTGGGCCGAGATGGGCCGGGCGGTGAAGGCCATCTCGCGCACCACGTGGATGCCGGTGACGTTCATGAAGGTCAGCAGGCCGGAGATGTTGTAGGGGATACCCAGCTTGGCCGGGGTCAGGGCGAAGGTCGAATCGGGCGTGGCCACCACCATGTCGCAGGCCAGGGCCATCTCGCAGGCCCCGCCCCACACGCCGCCCTCGATCAGGGCGATCACCGGGGCGGGAAACTCCTCGATGGCGCGGATCACCACCCGCAGGGGGTCACCCCACCCCAGGGGATCGCGGTGGGTGGCGGGCAGTTCCACGACGTCGTGACCGGCCGACCACACCTTGCAGCCCGGCTCGGCCCGAAGGATCACCGTCCGGGCCTTGGCCTGTTCCGCCTGTTTCAGCCCGTCCAGGATACCTTCGATCATCGCCTCGGACAGGACATTGCGCTTGGCCTGATTGGTCATGGTGATGACGGCCAGCTTGCCGTCGAACTCGCAACGCATGATGGTCATCGCCGCCCGCCGCCCCCTTTGCTGTGATGCACTGCACAATGACACAGAACCGCACGAATTCACACGCAAGCGATTGCCCGCCGGCCGGTCCCCCCGTACACTGCGTCAAACACTCTCGCGGGAACCGATACCATGTCCGACCAGGAACGCATCATTGAACTGACCGCCACCCTTGCCGACGTGGTCTCCCGCAAGGTGGAGGAGATCAAGAAGGTTACCGGCACCACCCGCATCCTGGCGCTCAACGCCCTGATCGAAGCCGCCCGCGCCGGCGAGGCCGGCAAGGGCTTCGCCGTGGTGGCCGGCGAGGTCAAGAACGTGTCGGAAAGCATCGACGGCATCACCCAGTCGCTGGAAGCCGAAATGGGCGCCGCCGTCGACGAACTGGGCCGTCTGGCCAGCCGGCTGCGGGCCGACGCCGCCGAATAGCCCGATGACCCCGCGCCCGAGGACGGCCCGCCCGCTCGCTCCCCTCGCCCTCGCCGTGTTCCTGGCCGTGGGCGCCGCCCCCGCCATGGCCGGCTATGACGAGGGGTTGACCGCCTACCAGAAGCGGGACTGGGCCGCCGCCATCCGGGAGTTCAAGCCGCTGGCCGCCGAAGGCAATGCCGCCGCCCAGGCGCGGCTGGGCCACATGCTGTTCGAAGGCCTTGGCGGCACCAAGGACGACGCCGAGGCGCTCCGGCTGTTCAACGCCGCCGCCGCCGCCGGTGATCCGCTGGCCCAGCACTGGCTGGGCAGCGCCTATTTCAACGGCCGCGCCGTCCCCAAGGACATCTCCCAGGCCCTGGTGTGGTTCGGCCGCGCCGCCGACAAGGGGCAGCCGGAATCCCTCCACGCCATGGGCGAGATTCACTTCAACGGCTTCGGCATCAACAAGGACGAGGGACGCGGCGTCGAGTACTTCAAGCGCGCCGCCGAAAAGAACTGGCCGCCGTCGCTGGAACGCCTGGCCCAGTTCAACTGGGACGGCCGCGCCATGCCCACCGACAAGGCCAAGGCGCTGGACTACGCCCGCCCCGCCGCCGACGCCGGCCGCCCCATCGCCCAGTTCATCCTGGGGCTGGGCTATCTGTTCGGCCAGGGCACCGAGAAGGACATGACCAAGGCCGCCCAGTGGTTCCGCAAGGCGGCCGACCAGGGCCATCCCCAGTCCCAGCACAATCTCGGCGTCATGTACGTCAACGGCCAGGGCGTCAACAAGTCCCCGACGGAAGGGTATTTCTGGATGGCCCTGGGCGCCGAGCGGGCGCCGGCCAACCTGAAGCAGAATTACGAGAAGGAGCGCGATTCCGTCGGCTCCCGCCTCGCTCAGCCCGACCTGGACGCCGCCCGCCAGCGGATGGCCCTGTGGAAGCCCAATGCCGCCGGGCCGCAGACGGCCAGCGTCTCGCCGGCGCCGGTCCCCCCTTCTCCCCCGTCGGCGCAGCAATCCTCCACCGCGCCCTCCCAGCCCACCGCCGGCAAGGTGTCGTCGGGGTCGGGCTTCGTGGTGTCCACCGACGGCGTGGTGATGACCAATGCCCATGTGGTGGAGCAGTGCCGCACCATCACCGTCAAGCCCCAGGACGGCCCCGCCCAGGTGGCGGCGCTGAAGGCCAAGGACAGCGCCAATGACATGGCCCTGCTCAAGACCTCGCTGCGCCTGCCGGAGATCGCCCGGTTCCGCCAGGACCGGCCGCTGCGCTCCGGCGACGAGGTGGTGGTGATCGGCTATCCCCTCTCCTCGCTGCTATCGCGCGAGCCCAACGTCACCGCCGGTGTGGTCAGCGCGCTCAACGGCATGCGCGGCGACCCGCGCCACTACCAGATCACCGCTCCGGTGCAGAAGGGCAATTCCGGCGGACCGCTGATCGACATGGGCGGCAATATCGTCGGCATCGTCACATCCAAGCTGAACGCCATGAAGATCGCCGACAAGACCGGCGACCTGCCCCAGAACATCAACTTCGCCATCAAGGCCGATCTGGCGCGCACCTACCTGGACAGCAATGGCGTCACCTACCAGACGGCGGCATCCACCACCCAAATGTCCGTGGCCGACGTGGGCGAACGCCTCAAGCGCGTCACCGTCTTCATCGAGTGCCGGATCGAGTAGGATGGGGCTCGGGCGATAGCCGACGGCGGCTTGCCTGTAGCGTGATGCCCAAAATGTGCATCACGCTATAGGCCTTATCATTGTCCCCCGCCGGGCGGGCGCATCCACGCCCTTGGCCGCGCCCTCAACGGGCGCTGGAGCGGCGCGCCTCATATTTGAGGCGCGCCGCTCTACGTCTTCTTTCGCACCCAGGGCAGAATCCGGCCGCGCATCTTGCGGTCGGTCTTCATGATGTGCTCCTGCAGCCAGATGGCCAGAAAACTGCGCATGTTCTCGGTCGCCACCTTGAGGTCGCCCCATTCGCCGCAGCGATGCTTGTCCATGAATTTTTCGAGGGTGTGGCGCAGTTCGTCGTGCTGGCGCTTGTTCTCGGCATAGCCCTCGTAGCCGGCTTCAAGCTGAGCGGTTTCCTCGCGCTCGAAATGATCGTTCACATAGGCCTGCAGCCGCTCGAGGATACGGCCGATCTCGACGGGATCAACCTGTCCGGAAGCCGTCTGGCTCGCCGTTTCGAATTCTCTGACCAGGGCGAACAACTCCTGGTGATCGTCATCGACCACATCGATGCCGACCCGCATGTGCTCCTGCCAGGTCGCCATGCGTGCCTCCTTCTTCCCTACCCTTCGGAAGGATGCTCCCAAAGGTATTGGCTGGCAAGGAACAGATTATGGCGAACGAAGGTCGAGGACCGGCCCGCCGCCGCGCTGGGTGGCGAGGATGCGCCGGGCCGCGCCGGACTCCAGCTCCATGCTGAAATCCTTGCGGTAGCTGGTGCTGGCTCCCACCGCCTCGTCGACCATCAGGCCGAGGACGGCGGCGCCGCCGGTGAAGACGACGAAGGCCGAGTTGGCCCACAGCCAGCCGCTGCCGCTGCTGTCGAGGGTATTGACCGTACGGCGATACCCGGGAGCCTCGCAGGCGACGGTGATGGGAGCGGCCTTGTGCGGCAATTGCAGGGTGGCGGGCGAGGTCACCTCGGCGGCGAAGCCATCGGCGCCGGCCAGGAAACAGCGGGCACCGGCCGGCTGGGTGGCGATGCTGACCTCGGAGGACGACCCGTTGACCATGGAGGCGCAACCGGCCACCGCAAGGGCAACCAGCACGATTCGCATATGCCTCAAGACGGGGCTCCCGCTTCCTGCCGGAGGGAGGAGAAGGTGCGCTGCCGCCGCTGGTACAATTCCAGCAGCTTCCAGCGCGCCACCGGGATATCGCGCACCATGGAGCCCGGCACCAGCAGAAGCTCGCTACGCATGGCCGCCACCAGACGCCCCTCCCCCGCCTGGGAGAACAGCACCTCGGACTCGTTCAGCGGCTCGCCGATACCGCAATACTCCACCACGGCACCGTCCAAATGGCGGTCGAGCCGTCCGTCGCGCACCATGAAGACGAAGTCCTGGCCGGTCATGTCGATCTCCTCGCCGGTGGCGAGGTAATAGGGCTGGCAGGTCTCGGCGATGCGCACCTCGGTGAGGTTGGACAGGCTTTCGCCGAACAGCCACGTGTGATTGAAGAAATTACGCAAATCGGCCAGGCGTGAGATGCGCTCGCTCATCTCGTTGCGCTCGACGAAGCTGCGGTACAGACCGGACGGAATCTTGAGGGCGCGCACGAAGGACAGCGCCCGGTAGGTCTCGAAGGAGGGCTCGCCCGACAGGGCATAGGACTCGCCGATCATGGCGCCGGCCGACAGGGTGGCGGTCTGGTCGGAATCGGGCTCGATGGTCTCCACCAGTCCGGTGAGGATCAGGTGCACGTCCTCGCAATAGCTGCCCTCGCGCAGCAGGATGGTTTCCGGATTGAAGGTCACCACCGGATGATTCAGCAAGATGCGGATCTGGTGTTCCGGCACGCCCAGGAAGTACTCGGCCAGATAGCCGTGGGCGGCGCGCAGCCGGTATTCCTGATAGGACGGGATCAGGGCGTCCACCGTGCCGAACGGCGCCCCCGAGCCGATGCTCTTCTGCGCCTTGGTCAGCGCCAGGGCGGTATGGGACAGGATGATCTTGTCCGACTTGTCCTCGCGGAAATCCTCGGCGCAGCCGTGGATCAGGCCGCCGCCGATATCCAGCTTCTTGATGTCGGCCGGCACCAGATAGTCGGTGCGGACCTGGATCATCAACTCGCTGCTGATGCCATGGCGGGTCTCGTCGTCATCGACCATCTGGCCCAGCACGTCCAGCGAGACGATATCGGCCATGTGGGCGTAGGACCGGAAGCCGTCCTCCCACGGGGTACGGAAATGGAAGACGGTGGTCTCCACCGGATGGGGCGAGAAGATGGGCCGCACCTCCAGCCCGTCGATGTCGTTCCACACTCCCAGCGACAGATCGCAGATCTCGAAATACTCGCCGAACGAGTCCTCGCCGATATTGGTCAATGCCGCCAGCTTCTTGGCCACCGACGCGCGCACCGACGGATGGGCATAGTACTTGATGCGATGATCGGCGCGGAACAGGGTGGTCAGGCCGCAGAAATGGTCGTCGTGGCAATGGGTGTGGAAGATGCCCTCCACCTCCTGCACGCCGATGCCCAGCGCCTGCAGCGCCGAGTGGATGTTGGGGCCGGCGTCGATCAGATAGATCTTGCCCTGGAACATCAGGATGGAGGACATGGCGGCCCGCTCGGGGTCCCAGCCGTCGCCCTCGCCCGAATGGACCACCGAGAAGTACTCGCGTTCCAGATCGTGATAGCCCAGATGGTAGGGCGTCTCGTAGGTGCGCCCCGGCCCCAGGTTGAGGTCGACGATGGCCGTCTCGCCCGCGTAGGCAAACTCGAAAACGTTGACCTCGAGACGCCGCACCGTCACTCCGCCCGGCAGGATGGCCGAACCGTCGCCGATGATGCAGGTGTCCAGCAGATCCTGCGGCGGCCGGATGGCCCCGAAGGCGAAGCGCAGCTTCATGCGCATCCACTCGGCGGCCATGTCGGCGGGGACGCCGGCGGCCAGCATCTCGTCTTCCGACAGCAGGCCGTAATTGCCGCGCATGACGTATTCCATCTGCGCCTCGACCTGCTGGGCGAGGCCCAGCAGCAGCGGCTTGCGCCCAGAACAGTTGGGGTGGCCGGGAATGATCATGCCCTGGCGATAGAGCATCTGCAGGATGGGGAATTCCGACAGGTTGGAAAAGGCGCCGTTCTGCAGCGGCACGTCGGACAGCAAGATGGCGTTGGGGCCGGTCTCGAAGGTGACGCCGCCCCGCTCGGTGGGAACGATCAGGCCGCGCTTGATCAGGTGCTTGACGCTGTCGGCGGGACAGCCACACAGAACCCGGAGGTCCGCCTCGGGGACCTCCACCCAACTGATTCCAGACGATACCGCAACCACCCGCATGCGGCTTCCCCCCACAGGACCGCGTTCCGGTTTGGGTTGTGACCGGCGTCCCGCCTTGGTCATCAACCGCCAACCATGAAGAATGCCGACCAGATGTACGGCATGCTCCACTGGCTGTTGCGCAACATTTCCAGCTGAGCCTCCCGCAAGGCATCATGGGGAGTCTTGCCCGCCAGCAACCGTTTGTAAAGGGCCGCCATCAATGTTTGTGTTCCGGCGTCGCTGACCTCCCACAGGGACGAGACCACCGACTGGGCTCCCGCTTCCTGGAAGGAGCGGCGCAGACCATAGACGCCCTCGCCCTCGTGCACCTCGCCCAGGCCGGTTTCGCAGGCCGACAGGATAGCCAGCCTGGTGCCCGTGAGGTCGAGGCCCAGCACCTCCAGCGCGGTGAGCACGCCGTCGTTGTCGGTATCAATGTCGCCCAGCACCTGGGCGTTGGAATTGATGCCGGCAAAGGCCAGACCGGCGCGCAGCAGCGGATTGTCGCCGGGCGGCGGGAATTGGAAGTCGCTGGAACGCTGCAGCTTCAGCAGGCGCTTCCGGAGCGTGTCGTCGGCCTTGAGGAAAAAGCCGTGGGTGGCGATGTGCAGCACCTCGGGCGGCTGCTCCATATCGCGCAGCACCTTCTCCTGGGCGGTGCCCTTGGAATAGATGGCGGTGGGCTTGCCCTGGCCCTCCACCGTCTTGATGATCAGCTGGCCCTCCTTTTCGGCGCCGGGCAGCGGATCGAACTTCAGGCCGCGCATGCCGCTCATGCCGCGCACCGCCGACTGGACGTCGCCGCCGGCCGAGCGCGAGCGCGCCTTTTCCAGCGTCGCCTTGCCCGTCACTTCCTCGGTGTTGTAGTCGGGGCCGGCATTGATCAGGTAACCGCCCTTGGCCGCCGGAATATTGGACGGCAGCAGGTCGCGGCTGGAATTGAGCACGTGCAGGTCGATCCGCTCGATCAGGTACTTGCGGTTGCTCTCCACCAGGGCGCTGATGGGCAGGATGTTCAGCATGCCGTCGGGAATGGCGTAGACCTTGGTTCGGCCGCCCAGGGCGCGGTCCAGCGGCTGCCAGACCAGCTTGTGCACCTGCTGGCCGACATCCAGCAGATCGTCCATCTCGATCTCTTCGTTCTGGATATCGGTGCGGTACTTGACGATGGCGTCGTCGATGGCTTTCAAGGAATCGTATTTCACCAGCCCGTAGACCGGAGTGTCGCCGTCCTTGCGAAGCGTGGCGGCCACCAGCTTCTGGCTCCCCTCCTCGCCATAGATGAAGAAATCGACCACCACCGAATCGGCCGGCAGCGCCTTGACCAGATCGTCAAGAGCGATGGCCGCCACCGAATGCTGGAAGCGGATGCTGGAACGCCCCAGGGCGCCTTGGAGGTCGTTGATCTTCTCTTCCAGGCCGTTGATGATCTCGACGTGGTTGTCCTTGGTCTCCTCGGTGGGACCGGACAGGGTCAGGGCGGCAAGACGCTTCCTGACCTCGGCCAATTCCTCGGTCAGCTTGGTCAGCTCGGGATCACGGGACAGCCGCGTCACCTGCTGGATTTCCGACGCCACCTTGAGCAGCAGGCCCTTGCGATTGAGGCTGACCTCCATCAGCGCCTTGCCGCCGGTGGGCTCGTCCAGCTTGGTCAGCAGCGCCACATAGGCGGCCAGCTCGGGGGCGTGCAGGCGCACATAGCCCTCGCGGGCATTGTCGCCGGTGACGTAGAGCACCCGGTTGAGGAATTCGGTGCGGCGCTTGAAGGTGGCCTGCCGGGTGGCGAAGGCCGCCTTGATGTCGCCCATGTCCTCCTGCACCGCCGCCAGGGTGTTCAGCGTCTCGAAGGTATAGGGATGGGTCGCCCCCAGCACCGCCTCGTCGCCGGCCAGGGTCTTGGTCAGCAGCGCCGACGCCTCCTTCAGCTTCTTCTGGGTGCGGTAAAGCGCCGCCAGATCATGCATGGAGCGCAAGGTGTCCAGGTGCTTTTCGCCCAGCGTCGAGCGCCGCCCGGCCAGGGCGGTATCGAAGGCCTTCTCCGCCTCGCCCAGCTTGCCCTGCTTGTGCAGGGCGCGGGCCAGATTGTTCAGGGCCTTGAGGGTGTTCTGGTGCTTGGGGCCATAGGCCTTGGCCCAGGCCTCGTGCACCGTCTTGAACATGGAGGCCGCGCGGTCGTACTCGCCCTTCAGCATGTAGAGATAGGCGAGGTTGTTGGTGCTGGCGATGGTGTCGGGATGCTTCGGCCCGATGGTCTTGCTGAACACGGTGATGACGCTCTGATAGAGCGGCTCGGCCTTGTCGAAGACGCCCTGGCTTTCATACAGCAGGGCCAGATTGTTCATGGTGGTCAGCGTCGCCGGGTGGGTCTCGCCGAACGCCTTGCGGGCACCGTCCAAGGCACCGCGCAGGAAGGGCTCGGCCCGTTCGTAGATGCCTTCCTTTTCCAGAATCTCGCCCACGTTGTTGGCGGCGATCACCGTGGACCGGCTGTCGGCCCCCATCACCTTGCGGTAACGCTCCCACGCCTCGGTGAAGGTCTTTTCCGCCTCCAGCAGGCGGCCCTGCTTGCGGTAGATGGAGGCCAGCGACGACAGCGCCGCCACCGTATTGGGATGGGCGGCGCCCAGGGCGGCGGTCTGGGCGTCCAGAACCTCCTTGGCCATCTTCTCGGCGGCGTCGTACTCGCCGCGATCGTCGAGCACGTCGGCGAGATCGCCCTTGGCCGACAACAGATTGGCCTGATCGTCGGCGGCCTGGGCGTCACGGACGACGGATTCCAGAATCTGCTGCGACTCCGCCAGACGGCCCTGGCGATGGTAGAGCCCGCCCGCCTCGATGCGGGTGGTCAGGCTGAGCGGGTCGGCGGGCGGCACCGCCAGCTTCTGGATGGCGATCGCCTGATCCAGCAGGGCGGCGGCGGCATTGTAGTCGCCCTGGGCCCGCTTGAAGCCTCCCTGCTGCGCCAGACAGCGCGAGAACTCGCCATGGGCTTCGCCATAGACCTTGCGGCTGACGGCGCAGGCGGTCTCCAGCAGCTTGTCGGCATCCTTGGTCTTCGACGCGTTGACCTCGGCGCGGGCCAGGGCCAGCTGCAGACCGATGGTCTGCGGGTGCCCCGCCCCCAAGCCGGTGGCGGAGGCCTTGGCCGCCGCCTCGTAGACCTTGGCGGCCTCGGCATACTTGGCCTGGGAAAGATAGAGCCCGGCCAGGGCCTGGCTCACCTTGACCGTTTCCGGGTGGGCGTCGCCCAGCGCGGCCTGGGACAGCTTGGCGGCCAAGCGGTAATTGGCCTCGGATTCCTCGATCCGCCCGGCCAGTTGCTGCAGGGCGGCCAGATCGGTGGCGCTGATGATGGTGGCGAGGTGCCCGTCGCCCAGATTGTCCCTGGCGATGGACAGGGACTGGGCCGCCTCTTCGATAGCCTTGGGCAGATCGCCGCCGCCGGCCGAGGCGATGGCCTGCTGATGCGCCCGGTTCCACAGCATGGCGGCGCGCTGCTTGGCCGCCGGCACGGCCGAAGCGGCCTGCTGCTTTTCCTCCACCCAGGCGGGCAGCGCCGAGCGCAAAGCGGTGATCTGGTCCGACAGACGGCGCACATCGTCGCCCTTGCCGGCCTGCATGGCCTGGCGTGCCTGACCGATCAGGTCGTCGGCGGATTGGGCGAGAACCGGCGAGGCCGCGATCAGCACCGCCAGCGCGGCGCCCCCCAGCAACGTCAAGGCACGCGAAGCCATCATCGAACCCTCTCCCTTCTGCCGGCAAGCTTCCCCAAGCCTTGGCCGAGGTCCCAAATCCACCGAGATACCAGCCTGCCGATCCTAGCTCTTTTCCTTGTGCGTGTAGACACCGTCCCAATCGGCGCCCGGCGGCTCTTCCACGAAGTGCTCGATCCGGGCGAGATAGGTCTTGTAGAGCACCCTGTCGGGATCGGCGGCGAGCAGGTTCTGGAACGCCACCCGGGCGGCATCCCACTTCTGCTCGCGGAACATGGCCAGCGCCGCCAGATGCTGCGACAGCCGGGCCACCGTCTCGGCATCCACCTCGCCCTCGAAGCCGATGGGCTCGTATAGGCGCACCGGCGTATCCTTGCCCTTGACGCGCACCAGATCGACCTCGCGGCTGATCAGGCCGGGCACCGCCGCCTGGGTATACTCGGTCACCATCATGTTGACGCCGTACTGCTTGGTCAGGCTTTCGACGCGGGATCCCAGGTTGACGGCATCGCCCAGCACCGTGTAGGCCATGCGGAAGTCGGACCCCATGTTGCCGACGTTCATGATACCGGTATTGAGGCCGATGCCCACCTTGATGGGCTTCCAGCCGCGCGCGATGAAGTCGTCCCGCAACTCCTCCATCTTCTTCACCATGCCCAGCGCCGCCTGCACCGCATGGCGGGCGTGGTCGGCATCGTGCAGCGGCGCGCCCCAGGCGGCGCGCCCCAGAACGCCATGATGGCGTCGCCCATGTACTTGTCGATGGTGCCGCGATAATCGTGGATCACGTGGGTCATGGGGCTGAGGAAGGCGTTCATCAGCACGGTCAGTTCCTGCGGCGCCAGGCCCTCGGAAATGGTGGTGAAACCGCGCACGTCCGAGAACAGCACGGTCATCTCGCGCGATTCGCCGCCGATGGACACCTGCTGGCCGCTCTTGTTCATCTCGGCCACCAGTTCCGGCGGAATGTACTGGCCGAAAGTCTTGGCGATCTGCTGCTTCTGGTTCCGCTCGACCAGGTACTGGCGGAACTCCACCAGCAGGTACGAGAGCACCAGGGCCAGGATGCCGTAGGACATGGAGATCACCACGCCCATGTGCACATAGAGCGAACTGGCCGTCAGGATGAAGCCGACGCCCAGGGCCACCACCAGCAGGCCGCGCGGCAGCGGCCGGGTCAGGTAGAGCGACAGCAGCACCATGGCGATCAGCAAGGTGATGGGCGCCACGGCGTCCAGGCCGGGACTGACGGCGCGCAGCGGCGCTCCCTTGAGGATCGAACTGATGGAATCGGCGATGATCTCCACCCCGTAGACCATGCCGACCGGGGTATCGAACCAGTCGTGGGACACCTCGGAGGTGTCGCCGACCACGACGATCTTGTCCTTGACCCAATATTCCAGTTCCGCCAGCTCGCGCTCATCCAGCTGCGAGATGTCGAGGAACTCCAGGGCGCTGAGCCCAGCCGACTGGCTGAGAAAGCGCGTGCCGGTGGGCAGCGGCGGGAAGTCGATATAGAGCCTGTTCTCGTGGTCCAGCGGCACCCGGAGATCGCCCAGCACCAGGGTGTTGCCGTCCAGCCGGGGCTCGACGCCCAGGAACATGGCGGCGGCCTTGACCGCGAAGGGCCAGCCGCCCCGCTCGCCGGCCATCTCGGGGAAGACCTTGAGACGCGACAAGGTGGTGACCAGCTTGGAATTGGACTGGATATTCGTGTAGGCGCTGCCCGACGCCTTGTCGAGAAGCTCGGTCGGGTAGTTGACCTTGACGAACTTGCCGCCCTGGAACTCGCCCTGGGCCACCAGCAGGGTGTTGCCGGCATCGGCCAGCGCCTTGGCCAGCGCCGGGTCCTCGTTATAGGAGGACGGGAAGTCCATGAGCATGTCGACGGCGATGACCTTGGCGCCCAGCGCCTTCAGATTGGTCACGATGGTGCCGATATCGGTGCGGCGCAGCGGAAAGCTCTTATAGGCCTTGAAGAACGCCTCGTCTGTGTTGACCACCACCACGTCCGGCGTCACCGCCAGCGTCTTGGCGTCGCCATAGGCCAGCCGCAATTGATGGCGGAAGGAAAGGGTCTGGTCCTCCAGAAGGGCGAACCATTCGAAAGTCTGCGCGGGGATGGCGACCAGGAACAGGATGAGGGTGAAGAGAATGTCGTATCGCTTGGTCATTCCGCTCATGGCGCTCCCCGGAATCAAGAGGGGCGCTCTCCTCGCGGAAGAGGGCGCCCCGTAAAGGTCAGTTGGCGTTGAGCTTGTCGTTGTAGACCAGCGCTTCCTTCTGCTTCAGCTCGACCAGCTTCAGCTCGTTGTAGGCGCGGATCAGCAGCGGACGCATCTCGTTGTCGTCCTTGTTCTCGTCGAAATACTTGCGATACAGGTCCATGGCCGCAACGGTCACGCCCTTCTCGTCCAGCAGATTGGCCACCGAGAAGTCGTCCTTGGCGTTGATGGCGCGGATCTTGGCGATATTGTCGGCCAGCGCCTTGTCCTCGGCCGCCGACAGCCACATGATGGCGCCTTCCTTATCGGCCTCGGCCACCTTCTGGCCGTTCTCCAGAACCGCCACGGTGAAGCTGTGCTTGCCGGGGGTCAGTTCCGGAACCTTGAAGCGGACCAGATCGCCGTCGACGCCGGCCACCTGATGGGCGGTGCCGTCGATGGTCAGTACGAAGCCGTGGCTCTTGCCAAAGCTCTGCCAGGCCAGTTCGGGATAGGTGGCCGACAGGGTCACCTGCTGCACGACGCGCAGCTTGATGGCGGCTTCCTTGGCGACGCCGCGGCGCACGGTGGTATAGCGCTGGGCCTCGGCGAAGCGGTTGCCCAGACCGGCCACCAGATCGCCCGAAGCGGCTTCCGGCGCGGACAGCTTGCCGCTGACCACCTTCAGCGCGTTACCGGCCACTTCGATCTGGCTGCCGCCGGAAATGGTCTGCGCCATGTTGGTGGCCTGATCGACCAGTTTGCCGGAACCATCGGCCCCGGTGCGGATCATGTCGCCGGCGAACAGGTACTTGTTGCGGGTCACCGGCTTCCATGCGGTGCCGTCACGGCTGTGCTCGACGGTGCCGCTGACCTGCATCAGCAGCGAAACCGGCGGATCGGCGGCCAAGGCCACACCAGGGGCCTGTGAAACCAGCAGCCCAACCGCGAAAATCAAGGCAGCGAACAATTTGTTCTTCATCTTGGCCTCCTTAGCCGATTGTCCGGAGTCTAGCACAGAAGCCATGCCGCCATAATCGGGCGGGCACACTACTCCGTCAAACTTCGTTACGAACTTTCGCTCCGGCTTAAACCGACCCGCTTTTCATCGGAACCAGCTGCCCATTCCCCAAGGGTCGATGGTACTCCGAAAATATTTATACCCTGAGTATACGTGGTTTCCATCAATGCGCCGAGATCATTTTGAATCGCCTCTCATCATCCAAGGCTCCGGCCAGCATGGTCGGCGTCATCACCAGACAGCGCCCCTCCCCCGCCCGCCCGCGCTCAGCCAGGCATGTATCGACCGCCCGACGCTCGGCCAGACCGACGATCAGACCACGATAGCGCAGCATGCCGTCGCGAGGCCGGATCACCACCATGGCCGAGCCGCCGCCCAGCCGTCCGCGCAGTTCGCGATGGGCCTTGTCCAGATCGCGGCGGACCTTGCCCTGATCGCGGCCGAAGGCCACCTCCAGCCCCCATCCGGCCGGCATGGCGCGGCGCTGGGCCACGGCGGCCTCGGGGCCGCTGCTCCTGCCACTCCGGGCGATGCCGCAAGCCTCGAGCGACCGGTCGGGCGGCGCCCCGCCGCCATTGCTCAGCCCGGACAGCGGCCGCCCCGCCACGGGTTGGGCAACCAGGGCCTGATCCATCAGGCGGCGGATGGCGCCCAGCCGCTCGGCCGAGGACCCCGCCCCCATCACCACCGCCACCGCCCGGCGCCCGCCCCGATGGGCGATGGCCACCAGATTGTAGCCGGCCGAGCAGGTAAAGCCGGTCTTCATGCCCTCGGCCCCGGCATAGGCGCCGAGGAAGCCGTTGACGGTGGGCAGCACGCGGCCCTTCCAGGTGGTGTCGCGGCTGGAGAACAGCGACCGAAAGGCGGGAAAATCCCGCTCGATGGCCATGGCCAGCAGCGCCATGTCGCGGGGCGAACTGACGTGCCCGGCGGCGGTCATGCCGGTGGCGTTGCGAAACGAGGACGACGTCATGCCGAGGCGCGCCGCCTCCTCGGTCATGCGCAGGGCGAATGCCTGCTCGCTGCCCGCCACATGCTCGGCCACCGCCACCGCCGCGTCGTTGGCCGAACGCACGATCATCGCCTTCAGCGCCGCCCCCAGGGTGATGCGCTCGCCGGGCCTCAGGTCAAGACTGGCCCCGCCCTGGGCGGCGGCCCGCTCCGATACGGTGATGGTGTCGTCGAGCGAAACCCTGCCGGCCTGAAGCGCGCCGAAGGCCACGTAGGCGGTCATCATCTTGGTCAGAGACGCCGGGTGATGGGGTGCCCCGCCGCCCCGTTCGGCCACCACGCTGCCGGAACCGAGATCCACCGCCAGAAAAGCCGGCTGCTCGGCCCGCGCCGGTCCGCCGGGCAAGGCCAAGCCCAGCACCAAGGCCGCCGCATATCGCCAAATTCCGCCGATTCTCTTCGCCATGGCTTCAGGATCGTCCGCCGGCGCCCAACTTGCAACCCCTCGCCCGATTGCAAATTAACCGGTGGGAAACGTGGAAATGCCAGAATGAATACGGTGCGGGCTTCACTCGGCCGGTATTTCCGGGTTAAGTGATTACCGGGGGAGCGCGGCTCCGCCCTGACGGGGATGGCAAGCGACGTGAGCAACAAGGCCGCAATGGGCGACGGCCAGTATCTGGATCGGCAGTCGCCGGGTTTCATCAGGCAGTTCATCCGCCTGGCCGGTCCCTATTGGCAATCGGGCGAGAAGTGGAAAGTGCGCGGCCTGGTCGCCCTGCTGCTCGGCCTGACCGTCACCCAGGTGGTCATCCCAATCATGATCAATCTGTGGAGCGCCGAACTGTTCGACGCGCTCGAGCAGAAATCCATGGACAAGTTCTTCGGCCAGATCGTCGAGATCGGCCTGATCCTGCTGGGGTCCATGACGGTCACCGCCACCCATCTCAGGGTCAAGCGCGCCATTCAGCTGGGCTGGCGCCGCTGGCTGACCCGGCGGCTGCAGGACAATTGGATGGCCATGGGCCACCATTACCAGCTCATGCACATGCCGGGCGACCACGACAACCCCGACGGCCGCATCGCCGAGGACATCCGGCTGACCACCGAAACCGCCATCGATCTCATCCACTCGCTGTTCTACTGCGCCCTGCTGCTGGCCAGCTTCGTGCAGATCCTGTGGACGCTGTCGGGCGATCTGGTCCTGCCCATCGGCGATTTCGAGATTTCCATTCCCGGCCATATGGTCTGGGTGGCACTGTTCTACGCCTCGTGCGCCTCCTCCCTGGCGCTGTGGGTGGGGCGGCCGCTGATCGGCGCCACCGACCGTCGCCAGACCGCCGAGGCCAATTTCCGCTTCGGGCTGGTCCGTGCCCGCGAGAACTCGGAAGCCATCGCCCTGCTGCATGGCGAGGTGGGCGAGCGCCGCCGCTTCTCCGAGCTGTTCCGCGGCATCGAGGGCGCCTGGAACCGCCAGACCGCCGGCCTGATCCGCCTGTTCCTGTTCACCTCGGGCTACGCGGTGTTCTCCACTGCCTTCCCGATTTTGATCGCCGCGCCGCGCTACATCGCCGGAGTCATCTCCCTGGGCCATCTGATGCAGACCGCCCAGGCCTTCCAGCAACTCTCCCAGGCCCTGTCCTGGCCGGTGGACAATCTGCAAAGGGTGGCCGAGTGGCGCGCCTCGGTCGAGCGCGTGCTGTCGCTGCACGACGCCCTGCAGGCGTTGCGCGACGATTCGTCGCGCCCCGACGCCCACACCGTGATCGTCCAGAAGGCGGCCATTCCCACCCTGTGCTTCCACGATCTGACCATCGCCAATTCCGACGGAACCGTGGTGATCGAGGGCCTCAGCGCCGAGATCATCGGCGGCGAGCACGTGCTGATCGGCGGCGACCCCGGCGCGGCGGTCAAGCTGTTCAAGGTGGTGGCGGGGTTGTGGCCGTGGGGGCGCGGCACCGTCGACCTGCCCTGCGACGCCCATATCTTCTTCATGCCGCAGCGGCCCTACATGCCCATCGGCACCCTGCGCGGCGTGCTGACCTATCCGTCCGCCAT
Source organism: Magnetospirillum sp. 15-1 (assembly GCF_900184795.1). Lineage (NCBI taxonomy): Bacteria > Pseudomonadati > Pseudomonadota > Alphaproteobacteria > Rhodospirillales > Rhodospirillaceae > Magnetospirillum > Magnetospirillum sp. 15-1. The sequence goes on from NZ_FXXN01000024.1 coordinate 99,334, forward strand.
GGAATGCTTCCCCGACGACCAGTTGGAAAGCGCCCTGGAGCGGGTCGGCCTCGGCCACCTGATGCCCCGCGTCGACGATACCGCCATCTGGGAGCAGAACCTGACCGCCGGCGAGCAGCAGCGCCTCGGCTTCGCGCGGTTGCTGCTGCACCGGCCCAAATGGGTGTTCCTGCAGGAAGCCACCGACGCGCTGGACCCGGACGGCGAGCGCAAGCTGATGCAGATGCTGCTCGACGAACTGCCCACCGCCACCATCCTCACCGTGGGCTTCCACGCCGAGCTGGAGCAGTACCACCAGCGCAAGCTGACCCTGTCGCCCTCGCCCGACGGCACCATCCTGGTGCGCGAAAGCCGCAAGGACTGGGATCAGCCCAAGCGCGGCATGAACTGGGGCGGACGACTGTTCGGCAACCTGCTGCGCCGGGGCGAGCGCCGCGCCCTGTCGGACGGGCTGACCAAGCGCGGCGACAAGCGGCGGTAGTTTGTGGGCCGCCGCCCACGCCCGCTTGGGGCCATGGGCCCCAAACCCCATTCCTCTAATTCATGGAATCAAAATGGGGTCCGGGGCATTGGCCCCGGATGGGCTTGGGCGATAGCCCAATCTCACCCCTTCCGCCGCGCAGTGATCATGTCCCGGTACCATTTGCCGGAATTCTTGAGCGTGCGCTTCTGGCTGTCGAAATCCACGTGGTAGAGGCCGAAGCGCGGGCCATAGCCCGAGCCCCACTCGAAATTGTCCAAGAGCGCCCAGACGAAATAGCCGCGTACGTCGGCGCCCTCGGCCACCGCGTCGAGCATGGCCTGCTGGTACTCGCGGAAATAGGCGAGGCGGTGGGTGTCGTTGACCACGCCGTTCTCGTCGGGCGTATCGCTGCCCGCCCCGCCGCCGCAGCCGTTCTCGGTGACATAGACCGGCAGCTTGTAACGCCGCGTCAGGGTCAGCAGTTCATCCTTGAACACTTCGGGGAAGATGGGCCAGCCCACCTCGGGATGATTGGCGGATTCCGGGGGAGCGCCCCAGCCGTAGCCCCAGGTGGTGCCCGCGTCGGCCTTGGCGTAGATGGGGCCGTAATGATTGAGGCCCATCCAGTCGGTGGGACGGCAGATGCGCGCCAGATCACCCGCCTGGACATAGGGTTCGACGTCACGGGCCATGATCTCGGGGTAATGGCCTAGATGCTGCGGGTCGCAGAACACCCCGTTCCAATGGGCGTCCAGCAGATCGGCCGCCGCCTGGTTCTCGGCCAGCCCACCCTCGGGCCGCACGATCTGACGGTTGTGGATGGCACCGATGGACACGTCCTTCACATGGTCGCGCAGCACGTCCACGCCCATACCGTGGGCCAGATTGACGTGGTGGATGGCCTTCATGTGGGCGGCGCGGTCGGTCACGCCGGGCGCCGCCCAGTCGATGGCGTAGCCGAACATGGTGAAGACCGAGAATTCGTTGAAGGTGGCGAAGTGCTTGACCCGATCGCCATAGCGCTTGGCGGCGAGAATGGCGTAATCGGCGAACCAGCCGGCGCAGTCGCGGTTGGTCCAGCCGCCCAGGTCGTCCAGCGCCTGGGGCAGGTCCCAGTGATAGAGGCACACCCAGGGGGTGATCCCCGCCTCCAGCACCCCGTCGATCAGCCGGTCGTAGAAGTCGAGCCCCTTCTGGTTGACCTGTCCCTTGCCCTTGGGCAGCAGCCGAGGCCAGGCCAGGGAGAAGCGATAGGCATCGACGCCCAGATCCTTGATCAGCCCCACATCCTCGGGCCAGCGGTGGTAATGGTCGCAGGCGATATCGGCGTTGGCGCCGGTCCATACGCCGCCCTGCAGCCGGCAGCGGGTATCCCAGATGCTGGGGCCGCGCCCATCCTCCTTGGTGGCGCCCTCCACCTGGAAGGCCGAGGTGGAAACGCCCCAGACGAAATCGGGCCGCAGGCTCGTGTTCTTCTCTTTTTTGGCGCCCATGGTCCCCTCCCGATTGGCTAACGTTCGGAAAATCTTCCCACCCTAGCCGGGAGTCGTCAAGGAAGCGTCCCGCCCCATCCCCAGCGCCAGAACGGCCACCACCGCGCCTTGCAGCAGCAGGACCAGCAGGCCAGCATCCACCGGATGGGCGAGGGAGAGGGCGGTGTTGGACAGCGCCGCCGCCGCCAGCCCGCCCAGGGCCAGTTCCAGCCGCCGCCGCAGCCCGGCGCCGCGCAGCACCATCACCGCCATGGCGATGGTGGGCAGTCCCATCATCACCGCGATGTCGGGCAGGCAATGCAGGTGCGGCCCGGCCAGCAGTTCCGCCGCCGCCTCGCCCCGGACCTCCAGCAGGCATTGCCGCCCCAGGCTGAGCAGCCACAGGCCGAGCGGCACCAGCGGGGCCAGTACCCAGGCCCGCCGCCGTCCCGGTATCCCCAGCGCCAGCCCGGCCAGGGCGGCGGTCACGGCGGTCGCCAGACTGGCGACCAGCCGCAGCAGAAAGACCGGCTCGGACAGGCGCAAGGCGAGATCGCTCCGCAGCCCCATGGCCAGGCTCACCACCGCCACCGCCGGCACCGCCAGGGCAAACCACGTCAGCAGCCGTGTCGAGGGCGGCGGCAGCACCCGTACCGGAGCGGCCTGGGCGGCGAGGCGGGCGATCAGGTCCTCGGTCTTCATTCCTCCCCCTCCCCTCCGGCCAATTTTCGCCGCAACGCCTTGATGCCGCGATGGACCGCCACCTTCAGCGCTCCCACCGACATGCCGGTAGCCGCCGCCGCTTCTTTCAGCGAGCGTTCCTCCAGCTTGAGCAGGTGAATGGCGCGGCGCTGGCCCTCGGGCAGATCGGCCAGGGCGCGGGCCAGCAATTGCGGATCACCCGGCCCCTCCTCGGCTGTCGGCGCCGCCACGTCGGGCAGGCCGTGCTCGAAGCCGCATTCCGGAGCCTCGCGCGCCGCCCGGCGGGCATGACGCCGCGCCGCGTCGGCGACCCGGTAGTGCACGATCGCCAGCAGCCACGGCAGGAACGGACGGGCGGCATCATAGGTGTGGCGCACCGCGTGGACCGACAGCAGCACCTCCTGCACGATATCCTCGGTATCGGGGCCGCGCCAACGTCTGGCCACCGCCCGGCGGATGATGGGCGCCGCCTCGGTCAGCAGGCTGCCATAGGCCCGCCCGTCGCCGCCCTGGGCCGCCCGCATCAAGTCCCGCAGATGGGTGTCGTCTGCCCGCACGCCATACTCCCGCGTCTCAGCGCAGGATGCACCGGACGGGCTGGGCGGACAACAAGCTGCAAGCGTGGCGGCGGTCATAACCGGAACTTCGCCGCCATCGCGGAAAAAGTTACGGCGCTACTTGCCCGCCACCACTTCGATGCTGCCGATCATCTTGGTATGGCTGAGACCGCAATATTCGGCGCACTGAAAGCGCACCCTGCCCGAGGCCGGGGCGGTCAGGCTGACCACCCGGACCTGCCCGGGGGTCAGCAGCACCTCGGCCTCGCCGATGGCCGCCGAATGGACGGTATCCTCGGCCAGCAGATGCAGACGGTAGGTCTTGCCGGGCTCCAGCTCCAAAGCGGGGCTGAACTCCCAGCGCTTGGCCAGCATGGGGATATCGGAGCCGGCGGGCGGATGCACCACCGGAATGCCGTCGACGCTCTGGCCGGTGCCATGGGCGGCCAGCAGGGCGAGATGACGGCCGTGGAACTCGGCCAGATCGGCGTTGTAAGTCTCGGACGGCAGGACATCGAGACCGCCGGTGCGGCCCATCAGCCAGCCGAGCGCCAGGATCACCGTCGCGGCCAGCAGGGCGAGCGGCGCGAAACCCTTAAGCATTTTCGCCCTCCCCCCGCTTGAGCAGCCGGGCCAGGGCCATCCACACGAAGATCACTCCGCCCAGCACCGCCAGACCGGTTCCCATGCCCACCACGCCCATGGAAACCTTCTTCCATACGGTATCGAGGCCCTGGTCCACGCCGGTGGTCTTGCGCGGCACGCCGGCGGCGCCGGCCAGGAAGAAGCCCAGGGCATGAACCAACTGGCCCCAGCCGTAGAGATGGAACTGCAGGCGCACCCCCTTCCCCGTCCCGATGCTGCGCCCCAGGGCGGGCAGCAGATGCACCAGCACCACGCCCATCAGACCCAGTTGCACCCCGCCGATAACGGCGTGGTAATGGGACGGCGTACGGGTATCGGCCACTCCCAGGAAGAAGCCGGCGAAGCCGCCGATGGCGAAGACGAACAGCGACAACGCCAGGGACAGGAAGGCGGGCGAGCGCCAGTCGCGCGGCCCCTGCGCGATCCTCCAGACCAGGCAGGCCCCCATCACCAGAGGCGGCAGCGGCAGCCCCACCCACAGCAGGCGGGTGAAGATCTGGCGATGCTCGAGGCCCAGCACGTCGCCGCCCACCACATAGATCAGCGGCGAGATCACCGCGAACAGGGCAAGCGCCGCGAAACCGGCGCGGCCCAACCCGGCCGGCACCGGCCCGACGCCGAAATGACGCTCGGACAGGGCTTGCCAGGCGATCATCAGGATCATGGTGTTGACCAGTTGCAGCACATGGCCGCCACCCCAGAACACCCGCTCGTTGAACAGGTCGGCATCGGTCCCGGCCGGAATCAGCACCCAGGCGATCAGGAAACAAGCCAAGGCGGCGAGATAGGCCAGACCGGCGCAGGCGATGCCAAACGGTACCACCATCCGCGAGCGCAGCACCGGCAGCAGCCGCAGGCAGGCCAGCGCCACGCCGACGGCATGCACACCCAGGCCGATATAGAACAGCCGGTGCCCGACCACCGGAACATAGTTGTTGAGCGAAGGCTCGCCCTGGTCGGCCAGGGCGGGAATCAGCAGCAACAGGACGCCCAGACTGCCGAGGATCAGGGCGATGCGGCCGAGAACGTCGCCCTTGGGACAGGGTGGCGCCGCCATGGCCGACAGCGCGCCCAGGGCGGCCAGGAACCACACCTCGAAGGACAGCACCACATGGGTGACCAGGGCGCGGTAGAAGAAGTGCGGCCCCCAGGGCAGCCAATCCTGCACCTTGGGCGTGCGCGACAGACCCAGCGCCAGGGCCAGCAGGCCGGCGATGGCCAGCGAACCGATGGCCAGCAGCGCCCAGCCGCGCAGTTCGGCCCGCCGAGCCGCCGACAACCCGTCTAGCCTCCAGGAATGATCCATGCCCCTACCGTCCCGGGTTCCGTCCGCGTCACCCCGGCCGGGCGGCCGGGGTGACGACGGTTGTTACTTGAACTCGAACTTGCCGTTCTCTTCGTCGAAATCGACCACGAAAACCTGTCGGGGCGCAAGCTCGACGGTGACTTCGGCCACCTGATCGAACACCTTGGGATCGTTGCCGTCGCGCATGCGCGCCGTGATGACGTGCCGCCCCGACTTGATCTCGCGCGAATCGTAGAAGCGCGAGCGTCCGTCACCCGACAGGCCGGCCGGCTTGGCGGTCTGGGCGAACACCTTCTGGCCGTCGATGTCCATTTCCAGGGTCACGGCATTGCGCTCGCGGCCACAGGAGGTCTTGGCCCGCATGTTGGGCGGCAGCTTGGCCAGTTCCTCGGCCGAGCGCTCCTTGCACTCACCCACCTTCTGGCCGGCATGGGTCAGCGACAGTTTCAGCAGGGCATTGCCCGGGTCGTGCTGACGATAGACCGGATGCGAGGCGAAATAGGCGATCATCAGGGCGAAGGCGGCGTAGGCCACCGCCTGACCGGCGATGTGACGGGGCTTGATCATTCCGCCACCCTCCGCTTGGTGGATTCGGGACGTTCCATGGGCGGCAACTCCTCCAGCGCCACCCGGAAGGCGGCCAGTTCGCCCATCAGGGCCTTGGTCTCGGTGCTGGCGGCCCAGAACAGGCGCACCCGCTCGCGCGGCACGGCGCCACGCAGCTTGGGCACGCGCTCGCCGTTCATGCGCAATTCGGTCCATTCCGGACCCAGGCGGTAGAAGCACTCACCGGGACGGCAGGCGGTGACCAGCACGCCGTCGGCCAGGTCCTTGTTGAAGACGTAATCGATCAGCGACGGCGGCATCATGCCGGTGCAATGCAGCGGCAGCACGCCAACCGACGGTCCCTTGAGATGGTCGAGGACCGCTCCGTGCTCACAGCCGATGATCAGGACGCGGTTCTTGCCCACCAGACCGTGGGTACGGGCCGAAACCCGCTTCACCATCAGGTCGAAGGTGAAATCGGGAATATCGATGGCGGTAGCGCGGGTCTCGCCCGTATGGGGCAGGAACGGATTGGTCTTGTTGCACGACGCCATGCACATGCCGCAACTGGTGCACAGATCGGGCTGCATCACCGCCAGCTTGGGGCTGGAGTGCAGTCCATCGGTACGCGGGCGCAGCACCACGGCGCCGAACGGGCAATCCGAGGCGCAATTGCCGCAGCCGTTGCACAGGTCGGAGGTCACCACGGCGGCGGCGCGGCGCTTGCGGCCAAAGGCCATCCACGGCATCAGCGACAGGAACAGCGAGGCGCCGATGGACACCGCCCAGGTCACCAGCGGGCCCTTGGCGTCATACAGCGGATACAGCGCCATGAAGTACCAGTCGGGATTCAATTCGCCGATGGACTTGCCCAGGTCGGCGGCCGGATGGCTCTGGGCCGGATGGAGCAGCGACAGCGCCACCAGCATGATCGTGGAGCCGATGACCAGCGGACGTGGCGGATTGGTGTTGGCGCGGTTGATGCGCAGGATATGCACCCACATGGCCATCAGCAGGAACAGCGGCACGGCGATGTGAATGAAGATCAGCAAGGTGAAGAAACGGTCGGTCAGCGCGCCGGGATTGAGGAAGTTGCGCGCGATGCTCTGGCCGAAAATGCCCAGGTAATCCATCCACTCGGCGGTGCCGATGGCCAGATACTGCGCCAACTCGTCCCACACCAGCCAATAGCCGGTGACACCCGAGCTGAACACCATCCAGATCAGCGGCACGCCGGTGAACCAGGCGAACCAGCGGGCGCCGTGATAACGGTCCAGGCACCACTCGCGCACCAGATGCAGCATCATGGTCAGCACCATGGCGTCCGAGCCATAGCGGTGCAGCGAGCGGATCAGGCCGCCCCAATACCACTGCTCGCGCGAGATATGCTCGATGGAGTTCCAGGCGCGCACCGCGCTGGTGTCGTAGGGCACGAACAGGTACAGGCCCGAGGCGCCGACGATCCAGAAGAAGAACCACGACATGGCGCCCAGGCAGTACATGGGGTTGGACTCGCGGCCCACCAGCATGTCCCAGCCGCTTTCCAGGCGGAAGAGGCCCGCTCTGACGGCGGATTTGATTGGATTAGACAAGGCGAAATTTCCTTTTCGTTTCCATTTTCTTGCCCCCTCAACGGGCGCTTCCATGTTCTCGCCCCCTGAACGGGGGCAGGCGGGGTTCTAGCGCGGCACCCTTCGGCTGTCGCGCCACATGCGGATGGTCATCCAGATGATGGTCAGCACGGCCAGAAGGCCCGACCCGATGCTGAGAAAGATGCCGTAATCAAAGCGATAAGCGTCGGAATGGGGATCGTAGACGGTGCAGAAGAAGCGCACCCGATCGCTGATGGACTGGATCGAGGTCAGCGCCGCGGTACGGCCCAGTACCAGGTCCTTCAACGGCTCGACCAGCAGCGGCAGCTCGAAATTCTCGCCATAGACCTGCCGGTAGATGCGGCCCTCGCCATCCAGAACCGTGGTCTGGGCGATATGGTCGAACCCGCGCGAGGTCACGTACCAGGTAAAGCCCAGTTCGCTGGACAGCGCCTCCATGGTGGCGGGATTACCGGCCAGGAAGGTCCAGCCCTGCAGGTCGATCCCCTGCTGCCTGGCGAAGACCTTGAGGTTCTCCGGCGTGTCGCGCACCGTATCGAAACCGATGGACAGCACCTGGAAGCTGTCCTTGCCCAAGGCCTTGCGTGCGCCCGACACGGCGCGGGCCACGTTCTGGGTGGTCACCGGACAGGTGTGGTCGCAGGCGGTGTAGATCATGCTGATCACCACCGGCTTGCCCCGGAACTGGGTGATGTCCACCGGCTGGCCGTCCTGATCCATCAGCCGGTGCGAGCCCACCACGTTGCCCTCGGCGGCGCGCGAACGCTTCAGCGCCTCCTCCGCACTGGCGGAGACGGTCGGCGCCGCATGGGCGGCGGAGCCTCCCACAACGAGGAGCCCCAACAGAATCAGAACAGTTGAGCGTATCATGGCGGAGTTCTAACCGGCCAGCAGCGGCTCCACCATGACGGCGGTCAAGAGCAGTACCAGCTGGATCAGCGAGGCGAAAAAATTGCCCATGGCCGCCTTGCGGCCGGGGCGCATGACCAGGAGGACGCTCTTGTAGAGGAACCACAGGCCGCCCAGCAGCGCCGCCCCCAGATAAAGCGGCCCGGCGCCGAAAAACGCGGGCAGCAGCGACGAGGCCACCAGAGCGACGGTGTTGGCCAGGATGATCCAGTTGGTTTCGGATTCCGGCTTGACCACCGGCAGCATGGGAATGCCGGCGGCGGCGTAATCGTCCTTGAGCGCGGTCGCCAGGCTCCAGAAATGGGGCGGCGTCCACAGGAACAGGACCAGGGCCAGGATCAGCGATTCGGGGCTCAACGTCGGCACCGCCACGGCGGCGCCAGCCAGCACCGCGAAGCTGCCCGACAGGCCGCCGATCACGATGTTCCAGGCGGTGCGGCGCTTCAGCCAGACGGTGTAGACGATGCCGTAGACGAAGGCGCCGAGAAAGACATGCAGCGCCGCCCAGGCGTTGGCGACGAAGGCGGCCAGGGCCACCGCGGCAACGGTCAACGCCAGCAGCCCCAGGGGCCACAGCGGACCGGCGGCGAACTGGCCGGTGGCGAAGGGACGGTTGCGGGTGCGGTTCATCATCGGATCGATGTCGCGCTCCCAGTAATGATTGAAGGCGCCGGCCGCGGCGGCCGACAGCAGAACGGCCACGGCCACGGCCACGACCTGAGAAGTCGCGGGAACGGCACCCGGCGTCACCAGGGCTCCGGCTATGGCCGCCAGGGCGCAGAATACGCCGATGCGCAGCTTGAACACCGATGCCAGGACTTTGAGGTTCGCCGTCATCACCCTCTCCCACCCTTCCACACAAGAATACTTAAAGCTTGATTGGGAAACGGGCGGGACCCGAAGGTCCCGCCCGCCTTTACCCAAGACCGGATCAGCTCATGATCCAGGTGCTGGCCAGATACTTCCAGTTGACGAAGTAGTACAGGACAAACACCGTCAGGAAGAGCAGAGCCAGGGTGAAGGTACCGGGAACGGCCACGTGATCGGCATTGCCGTACGAAGCCACCGGCGAGGGCGCCGGAGCGGCGGCGGCCGGGGCATGCACCACCGGCTTGCCGAACAGCACCGAACCCACGATCACCAGGACGAACAGGGCGCCGCCGACCACCGCGATGCACGCCGCCACGCCCACGATGCCCATCATAAGGAAGGCAGCGGGAGCATGGGAGAAGGCATGCGGAGCGTCGGAGAAGGCCATGTCCCAGTGACGACGGGACACACCCAGGGTACCGGCACCCATCATGAACAGCGAGAACACGCCCATGCCCAGGCCGAACAGATACGGCTGGAGCTTGGCCAGGCCCGGCAGGATCAGCTCGCGGCCGAACAGCACCGGGACCAGGAAGTAGGTGATCGCCATGAACGCCAGCGTCGTACCAGTCGCCACGGTCGCGTGGAAGTGGCCGGGCACGTAGATGGTGTTGTGGATCATGATGTTGATCTGTTCCACGCCCATGGTGACACCGGAGATGCCGCCAAGGAAGCCGAACAGGATCAGGGACAGGAACATGCCCGAGAACACCGGATTACCCCAGGGGGCCTTCCGGAGCCATTCGAACATGCCGTTGTTGAAGCCCTTGCGACGCTGAGCCGCCTCGATGCAACCCGGGACGGTCAGGCCGTGGATCATCGAACCCAGCACGGCGAGATACATGCCGTACGAGGTGTTGAAGATCTTGAAGGAGGACGACAGGCCGGGTTCCACCAGCAGATGGTGGGCCGAAGCGATCTGCAGGAAGAAGATGTAGGTCAGATAAGCACAGCGGCTGACCTTCTCGGACAGCGGCTTGGCGCCGAACAGGATCGCGGCGATGGCGTACCACACGGCAATGTGGGCGGCCACGTTGATCTGCTGCGACGAGTGACCCATGCCCCACCACACGACCTTGTACATCAGCGGGTCGATATGGCTGATCAGCCCGATGGACCACAGGAAGGTCGGGATCAGGATGATGGCGCCGGAGGCGATGGTGTAGACGGCGATGATGCAGGCCACCAGCGCACCGAAGGTGACCAGCGGGATCGACCCTTCATAGGTCTTCTCGGCCTTGGCGACAACCAGGGTACCGAGGAAGATGAAGCAGGCGATCAGGGCACCCACGGCGAACAGGATCAGGCCCACGTAGAACAGCGGGTCAGCCTGCATCGGCACGTAGGAGGTCATCATCACGCTGGAATTGCCCTCGAGGACCTTCCAGTTGGTGATGGCGGCGCCCAGAACCATCAGGGCATACGCAACCCAGCCCATCTTGGGCGTGGCGATGCGGGTCTGCAGCAGGATGGACGAGGCGAAGTACATCAGGGCAACTTCGAAGAAGATGCACCAGACGATCAGAATGTCGATACCGTGCGCGGTCAGCGCCAGGTAAAACAGGTCGGCCGGCAGCAAGTGCACGGTCGGCCAACGGGTCAAAGCCACAAGAAGACCGAACAGACCGCCGAGGGCCAGCACCACGATGGCGGTGACCGCGTTGACCTTGATCAGCTTCTCTGCGTCGTCATGGATCTTGAGACCCGTGAAGCCGCAGGTTCGAAATACGGGCTTGGCAACCATTTGCGCTCCCCCTCGATTACTTGCCAGCCACGACTCGGAGCTTTCCGAGCATGGTGTGGTGGCCGATACCGCAATATTCGTTGCAGATGATGCCGAAATCGCCGCTATCGGTCGGGGTGATGGTCACCACCTCGTCGATGCCGGGATGGACCTGCAGGTTGATGTTGGCGGGCTGCACGGAGAAACCATGCTGCCAATCCAACGACGAGAGGTGCAGACGGTAGCTCTTGCCCTTTTCGAGCTCGAGAACCGGATACCACTCCCACAGGCGGGCCATCATGTACACGTCGGAACCGGCCGGGGGACGAACCACCGGGGTCTTGGCGTGACCTTCTTCACCAACCTTGTACTTCTCTACGAAAGCGTCCACGCGGGCCTGATACGCATCCGGCTGGATACGATAGGCTTCGTTGGACATGTTCTGGGTGCCCTTGAGGTGCCAGAGCGGCATCATGGCGAACATGATGAGCGCCCAGGTCAGGGCGATGATCACCCAAATGACCTCGGTCTTCTCGACGGGCTCATTGAACCAGACTTTTTGCTCCGGAGGAGTAATAGACATGTATTATCCCTCCCTTACTTGGCGATCGGCAGCTGGGCGACTTCCATGATCCCCCAGATCGTGTAGGAAACCGTCGGCACTACCACACCGATAAAAAGCAGCAGGAACGGATTATCCAGGATGCGCTGCATCGCCGGAATCTGCTCCTCCTCCTTGCCTTCGACTGAATTGGACATCGATCGAACTCCCTTGGCATTTCCGAAAAAACTCCGGACGACCGGACCATGAAGCTCGCATTACGGAAAGTTCATCTCCTTGACTTTGGTAAAGTCGGGATGACTCAATCGCCTTGATCGACTACATTTTTCACGGGAGTTTCACGAACCGGCAAGCCGGTTTCAGATGCGCCGGCGCAGGTCGTGAATGGCCCACAGGCACAGGGTGAGGAGCGCCATGGCGCCCATCTGATGGGCCGAGGCCAGCGAGACCGGCACCACCATGACCAGGGTGCCGATGCCCAGACCCACCTGGACCAGAGCCATGATCCCCACCGCATGGATGGCGGCGGGCGTCTGCGCGCCCAGGCGGGCGCGGGCGCGGAACCACCCGACCAGCGCCACCACGATGGTGACCTCGGCCAGGGTGCGGTGACCGAATTGGACGGTCTTGATGTCCTCGAACAGGCTGATGAAGCCCTCGGGGAACAGGTCCCTGGGGACGATGGCGCCGTCCATCAGGGGCCAGGTGTTGTAGATCAGCCCGGCCTTGAGCCCGGCCACCAGACCGCCGAACAGCAGGGTGATCACCACCAGGATGGTCAGGCCGGCCAGCCAGGACATGGTCCCGCCGGCCTCGCCGTGCAGACGGCGCGGCGACGGACGGTGATCGGCCAGGATGTCGAGGGCCAGCCAGAACATCCAGGCGTGGATGAGGAAGGCCAGGGCCAGATGGGCGGTCAGCCGGAAATGGGAGACGGCGGGGTTGTCCACCAGACCGCTCTTGACCATGAACCAGCCCATGCCGCCCTGGGCGGCGCCCAGCAGGAACACCCCGACCAGCCGCGGAATCATCGCCTTGCCGATGCGGCCCGAAAAGGCCAGCCACAGCAGGGGCAGCCCGAAGACCATGCCGATCAGCCGGCCCCACACTCGGTGAATATATTCCAGCCAGAAAATTCCCTTGAAGTCGGCCAGGCTCATGCCGGCATTGACCTTCAGGTATTCGGGGGTCTGCTTGTACTTGGCGAAGAACAGTTGCCAATCGGCTTCGTTGAGGGGCGGAACGATGCCGACGATGGGCTCCCACTCCACCATGGACAGGCCGGAATGGGTCAGGCGGGTCAGACCGCCCAGCAGCACCATCACCGCCACCATGAAGCAGCAGGCCAACAACCAGATCGCCACGTCGCGGTGAGCCCCGTTGGCAAGGTCGGAACGGCCAAAGGATCGCGACATGGTGGTCATTCCTCCCCCCTTAACGCTCAGCGGGCCGTGACGGGCATGGACGGAAGGGTCAGCAGGTCGAGAATGATATCCACCACGCCCGGCTGCGACCAGTCGGCCTCGCCTTCCATGCGGGCGGTTTCCTCGCCCTTGACGTTGACCAGCAGGGCGGTGGGCATGCCGCGTACATTCAGCGCCTTGGACACCGCGCCGTCCTGATCGAGGATCACCGGCAGGTCGAGGCCCTGATCCTGCAGGAACTTCTTGGCCACCGGGGCGCCTTCCTTGTCCACGTTGATGGTCAGGACCTGGATACCCGCCGCCTCGGCCAGGGGCTTGAACTTGGCGAACAGCGGCAGCTCACGCACGCAGGGAATGCACCAGGTGGCCCAGAAGTTCACCACGGTGGGCTTGGTGATGCGCGCGAAGAACGGCTTGGTCTCGCCGGCCATGTCGGTGGTCATGGGATTTTCCAGCGGAATGGCGTAGTCCGGCCGGCGCATGGATTCCTTCACCAGAATGGGAGTGGGCTGCGGGCGGCGGATCTGGATCGCCGTTCCGGCCACCATGGCGACGATCAGCGAAAGGGCCACCAGAATGAGAATGCGGTCGGACATCGTTTACCTTCCAAAATACGGCCCGGAGTAGACCACGGCGACGGTGACGATGAACTTGCTTTTGGTCAAGCGCCCTCACCCGGCGGACCGCACCGGCCCGTCAATCCGCCAGAATGGGGTCGGGAACGGTGCTCACCGCCCCGCGGCGATAGGCCATCTGGGCCGAAGCGGCCAGGGCGGCCAGCGGATTGTCATCGTCGGAGAGCGTCGGCGCGCCCGCCACCAGCGGCGAGGCGGCGTCGACGATCCGCAGGGATTTCAGCGAAGCAGCCATCTGTTCCGCCATGTGGGGAGAAATCCGATCGGTCGCTTCGACCCGCATGGCGGCGAGATGGTCAAGACGGCCCGGCTCGCGGGCGGCGAACAGGAAACCGTTGGTGATCGGCCTGGACGGCGGGTGCGCCTGCTCGACAAAGGCCACCCGCCCGAACACATCGGCCAGGGTGGCGAGGACGGCGCGGGTCGGCTCCATATGGGCGGCGTCGAGGAAGCTGTTGATGGCCACCACGCCGCCTTTCGCCAGACAGCGCCGCACATCGGCGAAGAACTCGCGGGTCAGCAGATGCTCGGGGATACCGTCGCCCGAGAAAAGATCGACGAAGACGATGTCGTGATCGGGGCCGCAACGGCGCACCTGGGTACGGGCATCGGCGAACACCAGTCTGGTCCCCGGCCCCGGACGATAGTTGAAATGATCGCGGGCCGCCTCGAAGGCACGGCGGTTGATCTCGACCACCTCCACCGCCGCCCCCCTGGCCTCGAAAGCGGCGGGGATCACCCCGGCGCCCAGGCCGAGCACCAGGATCTTGCGGGGCGAGGGAACCAGATGAATGGCGCCGGCCTCGAGGAAATGGGTGAATTGCAGCGCCGGCCGCCCGTCGGCGTGAAAACCGTTCTGGGCCAGCCCGTCGTTGAACAGCACCCGCAGCATGCCGGCCCCCTCGCCCACCTCCACCACCTTCAGCACTCCGAAGGCCGAGGGATAGGTGGCGATGGTGGTCCAGGGACGGTTCTCGCCATCGCGCGCCGTCCGCCCGCTCCGCCCGGCAGGATCGAGCAGGCCCAAGGCCAGGGCGGCGGCCAGCCCGCCCAACGCCACGGCCAGCACCCGCCCCCCGCGCCCTCCCACGGCGCCCAGCAGGCAGAGGATCGCGGCGATGAGCAGAATGGAGTGGCGGCCGCTGAGATAGGGGATCAGGCCGAAAGCGGCCACCAGCACTCCGGCGACCGAGCCGACGGTGCTGATGAAGAACACCCGGCCCGCCCCGGCATCGGCCTCGCCGTGCAGGGGACGCTCCAGGGCCACCAGCAGGGGATTGAGCGCCGACAGCAGGACCAGGGGCACGGCCAGCAGCAGCACGGAGGCGAGGAACGCCCCGCCCACCAGACTCATCTCGGCCAGCGGCCCCAGGCAGACCGGATAGAGCAGGACGGCCGCCACCAGCCACGCACCCGACAGGGCCGGGCCGAGGTAAAAGGCGCCGCGAAGCTCTCCGGCGGAACGGCCCCGGCAGAAGACACCGCCGTAATAATAGCCGAGGGCCAGGCACGACAGGGTGACCGACAGGATACCGGTCCAGATCAGCAGGCTGACCCCGAAGAACGGCGTCATGATCCGCGAGGCGATCAGTTGCAGACAGAGGATCGCCGCCCCCGTGATCACGATGGTCGCCCGCGCCATTCTCCTCCCTTCCCCACCGTGCTTGGCCGCCGGGACTATGGCAAATCGCGAACCAACAAACCACCCTCACCGGTCGGCGACGGCCCCCACCGACAGGACGGCGGGCGGGTCGCCAGCCATCGATCTTCGGCGATGCACAGGCACCCTCGACTCATGGTATAGTTGGCCTACCGAAAGGTGGGAAATCCGATGAGACATTTCACCTGGGAAATAGGCAGGGCCGTCGCCCTGGGCCTGCTGGCGCTATGCATGGCCCTGCCCCGGCCGGGGCAGGCGGACGACGTGCTGCGCTTCTCCACCGGAATGATCGATCCCTGGACCAATGCGGCGGGCACCGGCTTTCACCAGCTTCTGATTCGCGAGATGCTGACCAAGCTGGGCAGGGCGGGGGAACTGGAAGTCATCCCGGCCTCGTCGCGGGGCATCAAGCTTGCCGACGATGGCATCATCGACGGGCTGACCGGGCGGGTGGCCGGCCTGGAACGGGAATATCCCAATCTGGTCGCCGTCCCCGAACGGATGTTCGTCAACGATTTCGTGGCCTGTACCCTGCCCGGCGGCAAGCCCCCCGCCGACTGGGCCGCCACGGCGCCGTTCTCGGTCGCCTACGTCATCGGCTGGCAGATCTTCGAACACAACCTGCCGCCGGTGCGGCAACTGACCACCGTGAAGGATTCCGCCCATCTGCTGGGCCTGCTCAGGGCCGGGCGGGTGGAATTGATCCTGCACGAGCGCTGGCAGATCCTGTGGCTGGCCCGCGAGCTGAACATCGCGCTGGTCTGCGCCGAACCACCCCTGGCCAAGGTTCCCATGTTCATCTACCTCAACCGCCGCCATGCCGGCATGGTCCCGGCGCTGGCCGACATCCTGCGCCGGATGAAATCCGACGGCTCGTACGAGGCCATCGCCAGCCGGGTCTTCGGCGGCCTCGGCGCTTCGGTGACGGGGCTGCAATGACCTTCGCCGCCGCCCTGGCCCGCAAGGGCAGCGTCGCCCACCGACTGATCATCCGCCTGGGCGTGGTGGGGCTTGTCCTGGCGCTGCTCATGGCGGTGGGGCTGATCCTCGCCGACTACCACATCACCACCCAGCGGGCCGAGGAGCGCTTTCGGCAGATCGAGGCCGGCTACCTCGCCAGCGTGACGGAAAACGTCTGGCTGCAGGACGCCGAGCGGCTGGCCCAGCTGGTGACCGGCATCCGGCAGTTTCCCTATGTCCAACTGGTCCGCGTCACCGACGAAGGCGGCGCCGTCCTGGCCGAGGAAGGCGGCCGCGAGGATAGCGACGAGCTGACGGCCTCCTATCCCCTGACCCGGAATTATTCCGGACGCGATCTGGACATCGGCCGCCTGGACGTCTCGGTGAGCAAGAGCAGAATGCTCACGCCGGTGATCCACCGGGCCGGGCTGCTGTTCCTGGCCAACATCGTCCTGATGGCCGGCATCCTGGCCACCCTGTACTGGCAGGTCTACCGGCTGATCGCCCAACCGCTGGCCCGCATAGCGGCCCATGTGCGCCATATGAATCTCGACAAGGCCGACTGGGAGATGCCCCTGGATGCTCCCCACGACGAGTTGAAGGACCTGGCGGCCGCCTATGCCGAGATGCGCCACGCCATCGAGCGGGGCTACCACGCCGTCCAGTCCCGGGAAGAGCACCTGCGCATCCTGTTCGACAATTCCCCGGTTTCCCTGTGGGAGGAGGATTTCTCCAGGGTCAAGACGGAGCTGGAGTCCCTGCGCGGACAGGTCGTGGGCGGGATGGAGGCCTATCTCGACAGCCATCCGGACGTCGTCGACCGTTGCGCCGCCCAAGTGGTGGTGGTCAACGTCAACGCCGCCACCCTGGCGCTGCACAACGCGCCGAACCGCGCCGCCCTGCTCGGCAATCTGGAAAAGACCTTCACGCCAACCTCGCGCCAGGCCTTCGCCCGCCAGATCATGGCCATCTGGAACGGCGAGACCCAGCTTTCCGTGGAAGGCGAGGTCAAGACCCTGGACGGCGACCCGCGGACCGTGGTGGTCCATTGGCGGGTTCCTCCGGGACATGAGGAACGGCTGGACCGGGTGCTGGTGGCCCTGGAGAACATCACCGACCGCAAGACGGCCGAGCGGGCCCTGGCGGCCTCCGTCGACAAGCTGATGCGCACCAACCGGGAGCTGGAACGGATGACCGAGATCACCGCCCACGACCTGCAGGAACCGGTGCGCGGCATCGTCAGCTTCAGCCAGTTGCTGGAACGCCGGGTCGGCCGGACCCTGGATGCCGATACCCACGAATTGCTGGATTACCTCGCCAAGGCCGGACGGCGGATGCAGGAGCAGATCCACGGCCTTCTCACCTATGCCCAGACCGCCCCGCTGGACGGCCGTATCGGGCCGACACCCCTGGACGCCCCCCTACGCCTGGCATTGAAAGGACTGGCGGACCAGATCGGGCGCGGCGGCGCCTCGGTCGAGGTCGGGCCTCTGCCCCGCGTGATGGGTGATCCGCAACTGCTGGCCGACCTGTTCACCCGGCTGATCGACAATGGCCTGAAATTCACCCGCGCCGAGTCCCGGCCCCGGATCGAGATCACGGCGACCACAGGGGACGGCATGGTCACCGTGGCGGTGGCCGATCACGGCATCGGCATCCTGCCGTCCTATGCCGGCGATGTTTTCCAGGTATTCCGCCGGCTCCACGGCCCCGACCAGTTTCCCGGCATCGGCATCGGCCTGGCCATCTGCCGCAAGATCGTCGAGCGCCTGGGTGGGCGCATCTGGATCGACACCTCGGTGACCGAAGGCTGCACCATCCGCTTCACCCTGCCGGAAGCGCCATAGGAAAAGGGCGCCGCCCTCGAAAGGCGACGCCCTTTCCATAATTCCATGAAAGCCTCAGAGACCCCAGCCGTTGGCCTGCTCGCGGGCCGACAGCGAGAACGACTTCTCGATATAGCGCAGCAGGTCGGCCACGGTTTCGTCGACACTCTTGCCCTCGGTGGCCAGGGCCAGTTCCGGCAGGGCCGGAGGCTCGTAGGCCGAGGAAACACCGGTGAAGTCGGCGATCTCACCGGCACGGGCCTTCCTGTACAGTCCCTTGGGGTCACGACGCTCGCATTCGTCCAGGCTGGTCGCCACGTGCACTTCGTGGAAGGCATCGGGGTTGATGGCGCGGACCTTCTCGCGGTCGGCGCGGAAGGGCGAGATGAACGAGGTCACCACCACCATGCCGGCATCGGCGAACAGATGGGCCACCTCGCCCACCCGGCGGATGTTCTCGGCGCGGTCGGCATCGGAAAAGCCCAGATCGCCGCACAGGCCGGTACGCACGTTGTCGCCGTCCAGCACGGTGACCTGCCAGCCCTTGAGGAACAGCTGGCGCTCCACCTCCATGGCGATGCTCGACTTGCCGGCGCCCGACAGGCCGGTCAGCCACACCACGCCGCCGCGATGGCCATTGGTGATGGCGCGGGTTTCGGCATCCACCTTGTGGGGTACCTGGGTGACGTGGGAGGAGCGGTTGCGGGCCTCGTCCGAGGGAGTTTCGGCGATGACGCCGCCGCCGACGATGTCGTAGCCCTCGACCAGGACGAAGCGGCCCAGACGGGGATTGTCCACGAACGAGTCATGGGCGATGGGCGACTTGGCCCTGAACACCACCTCGGCGACGGCGTTGCGCGCCACCTCGGTACCCTGGTGGTTGGCGAGGTCCTCCACGTCGATGACCCGCTCGATCTTGGTCACCTCGACCACGTGCTCGGCGGTGGCCAGCTTCAGCTTGTAGCGCGAGCCCACCTTGAGCGGTCCCCTGCCCAGCCAGAAGACGCGGGCCTTCAGATCGTGGGACTGATAGGGAGCATGATGCTCCAGGCTGGCGACATTGCCGCGCTCGACGAAAATCTGCTCGTCGAGAGTGATGCCCACCGACTGCCCGGCTCCGGCCGAAACCGACGCGACGGAATTGCCCCAGGTCTCGATGGTGGCGATCTTGGCCATCTTGCCCGACGGCGAGAACACCAGGGTATCGCCCACCTTGAGGCGGCCGGATTCGATGCGGCCGGCGATGATGCGGCGCTCGTCGAACTTGTAGACGTCCTGCACCGGCAGGCGCAGTGCCAGATCGGTGGCGGGCTTGGCCGGCTCGAAGCGATCCAGCGCCCCCAGCACGCTGGGGCCGGTGTACCAGGGGGTCTCGGGCGCAAGGGAAGCGATGTTGGCACCTGAGCGGGCCGCCACCGGGATCACGTAGGTGGGCTCGACGCCGATGGAGTTGAGATAGGCGACGATCTCGGCCTTCACTTCCTCGAAGCGGACCTCGGAGAAGTCGACCAGATCCATCTTGTTGACCGCCACGGCGATCTGGCGCAGCCCCAGCAGATGCAGCAGGTAGCCATGGCGGCGCGACTGCTCCTGCACGCCCTCGTCGGCGTCGATGACCAGCACGGCGGCCTCGGCGGAAGCCGCGCCCGACACCATGTTCTTCAGGAATTCCTTGTGGCCGGGGGCATCGATGATGACGTAGGGCCGGGCCTCGGTCTTGAAGCGGATCTGGGCGGTGTCGATGGTGATGCCCTGGTCGCGCTCGGCCTGCAGGGCGTCCATGACGAAGGCCCATTCGAAGGGCATGCCGCGCTTGTCGCAGACTTCCTTCAGGTATTCGACCTTGCCCTCGGGCAGCGCCCCGGTCTCGTTGAGGATGCGGCCGACCAGGGTGGACTTGCCGTGGTCCACGTGGCCGACCACGACGATCTTCATGGGAGAAGCGTTCTGGGGCGAAGCGTTCTGGGACACGGAAACCTCTGGGCTTACTTTAAGGGCGGTTGCGGTGCTGCTCATGATATCAGGTGCCCCTCGCTCACATATAGCCGCCGGCGCGCAGACGCTCGAAGGCGTCCTCGGATTCCTTGTCCTGGGCGCGGCCCGAACGTTCGGAAATCTTGGTGGTCTCCAGTTCCTCGATGATCTCGGCCACCGTCGACGCGGTGGACGCCACCGAGCCGGTGCAGGGCGCACAGCCCAGCGAGCGATAGCGCCGCCCGTCCTTGGCGAAATAGAGGTCGACCATGGGGATGTTCTCGCGCTCGATATAGCGCCACACATCCAGCTCGGACCAGGCCAGCAGCGGGTGGATGCGCAGGTGGGTGCCGGGCGCGAAATCGGTCTTGAACTGGTCCCAGAACTCGGGCGGCTGGTCCTTGAAATCCCATTCGGCCGACTGGTTGCGCGGGCTGAACACCCGTTCCTTGGCCCGCGTGCCCTCCTCGTCGCGGCGGATGCCGGCGATGACGCCGGTGAAGCCGTGCTTGGCCAGCAGGGCCTTCAGCCCCTCGGTCTTGAGCGCGGTGCAGCACTCGACGCGGCCGTTATGAGGCCCCATGCCGGCGGCCAGCGCCTCGGTGTTCTCGCCGACGATCAGCGGCAGGTTCCATTCCTTGGCGACCCGGTCGCGGAACTCGATCATTTCCGGGATCTTGTGCTTGGTGTCCACATGCAGCACGGGGAACGGCACATGGCCGAAGAAGGCCTTGCGGGCCAGCCACAGCATGACGTTGGAATCCTTACCGATCGACCACAGCATGGCGATCTTGTCGAGGCGGTTGAAGGCCTCGCGCAGGATGTAGATGGATTGGCTCTCCAAGGCGTCGAGATCGTTCATGATCATCTCTTTATTGTCTTTCCGCGTTCAGATCCCGGCGCCGTCGAGGCCCAGGGACATGGTGTGAATACCGCATTCGCTTTTGCCCTTGCCGGCCCAGCGCCCGGCACGGGCGGGCTGGCCGGGGTCCACCGGACGGGTACACGGCCAACACCCGATGGAACGGTAGTTCTGCGCCACCAGCGGATGGCGCGGCAGGTTGCGGCGAAGGAAATGGGCCTCGATCTCCTCGGCCCGCCAATTGGCCAGCGGACTGATCTTGAGCACGCCGCCGGCATTCTCGAGGGTCGCAAGATGTTCGCGCTCGAAGCCGTGAGCCCGCTTGCGCCCATCCACCAGACCGGCATACCCCGCCACGGCGCGGGCCAGCGGCCGGACCTTGCGCAGTTCACAGCAGCGATCCTCGTCGGTCCGCCACAAATCCTCGGCCAGGGCCAATTCCTGGTCATTGGGACGGACCACCACCACATTGGTCAGACCCAGGCGACGCTCCAGTTGGTAGCGATACTCCAGAGTCTCATCAAACAGTTCGTTGGTGTCGAGAAAAATCACCGGCATACCGGGGTCCACCTCGGCGACCAGATCGAGCAGCACGGCGGATTCCGCCCCGAAGGACGAGGTCACCGCCATACGCCCGGCCAGTTCGCCCCCGACCAGGGCAGCCAGCAATTCCTTGCCGTCCAGATGACCGTGGGCGCGGATCAGGTGTTCCACGTCGAGGGACATCAGGCCACCACCGCCAGGATCGAGGCCAGATCGCCCACCTCGGCCACCACCGGCGCCTTGGGCTTGTTGACCAGCACGCCCACCGTGTCGATGAAGTAGGCCACCGCCTCGCGGTAGGACTCGGCGTCGCCGGTCACCAGGGCGGAAGTGCGCTCGGCCAGCACCGATTCGAAGGCGTTGACCGCCTCGATGGTCGCCGCCTGGGACGAGCGGAACAGGGCGAACACCGCCTCGGCATCCTGATCATCCTCGGTCACCACCCCATGGCCGGCCAGCAGCAGGCGGATGGCGTAGACGGTGGCTTCCTCGCCGGCCTTCAGCGCCTCGGGCCAGCGGCCACGGGCCAGAAAGCGGTCCAGGTTGATCAGCCCGTCATCGGCCAGATCGGTGTAATAGGTGGTGCTGACCTGGGGAGCCGCGCACTCGCCCTTGGCCTTGGGCGGACCGACGAAGACGTCCCTGTCGCCCCAATCGGTGAACAGATCCTCGCCCTCGCCCGCCGCCAGCGGCTTCAGCACATCGTTGATACCGTCCTTGCCCAGACGCTCGGCCCAGGCGCGGACGCTCTCGCCCTTGGCGCGGGCCGCCTGGATTTCCCGGCGCAGCAGGGCCACGGCCCGGTTGGCGAGACGGGAGGGAACGATGGGGCCTTCGATCCCCACCTGGCCGGCATAGGCGTCGCCGCCGAAATGCAGCTGGTAGTGGGGGGCCGGCTTGCCGTCGATCTTCTTGCCCATGCCGTGCAGACCGATATCGGCCACATGGTGCAGGCCGCAGGAATTCTGGCAGCCCGACACGTGCACCGAGACACCCTTGGCATCGGCCGCGCCCGATTTCAGAGAAAGCTGAGCTTCCTTCTCCACCTGGATGCCGAAGCTCTGGGAATTGGTGATGCCGATGCGGCAGGTGGTGGTGCCGGGGCACGACACCACGTCGGGCACCTCCTCGGCGCTGGCGGGAATGTCGAAGCCCAGGGCGCGGACGGCCTCGGTCACCGTGTCCACCTTGTCCCGAGCCACGTCCAGCAGGGCGAGCTTCTGATCACGGGTGGTGCGCAGTTGGGTGACGCCGGCCGATACGGCGATATCGTAGAGCGCATCCAACTGGTCCGAGTCGATGATGCCCAGCGGTATGTAGATCACCAGGGCCACCTTGCCGTCATGGCCTTGTACCACGCCGGCCGGGGTGCGGGCCACCGGGGCCTCCACCGGCTTGCGCCAGGAAAGCGGCTGCCAGGGGCGCTGCTGCAGGCTCCGCAGGCGCTCGAATTCCTCCTGGAACAGGGCGGTGAACTTCTCGGCGCCGAAACGCTTCAGCACGAACTTCAAGCGGGCCAGACCGCGGTCGCGGCGGTTGGAATAGCGCTGATGCAGACGAGCGACGGCCTCGACCACGGTGGGCAGGTCCTCCTCGGCGACGAAGGACAGGACCTCCACCGCCATGACCGGCTGGCCACCCAGGCCGCCGCCGGCCAGGACCTTGAAGCCCTTCTTCCCGTCCTTCTCCACCGCGATGAAGCCCAGATCATGAATGGGCGAGGCGCCGCAATCGGTGGCACAGCCCGACACGGTGAACTTCATCTTGCGCGGCATGTGCTGGACCAGGGGATGGCGAATCCAGGTCCGCGCCAGTTGCTCGGCCACCTTGCCGGCGTCCACCAGTTCGCGGCCGCAGGCGCCGGCCAGGGCGCACGACGTCATGTTGCGGAGCGTGTTGCCGCAGGCCTCGCGGGTGGTGATGCCGCCGGCATTGAGGATTTCCAGCATGTCGGCGGAGCGCTCCAGCGGCACGTAATACAGCTGGAAGTCCTGCCGGGTGGTGATGTGGGCCGGGCCCTTGGCGAATTCGCGATTGACGCGGGCCAGGGTCTTCAGCCAAGGAGTCGGCACGATGCCGCCGGGAATCTTGATACGGACCATCTGGACGCCGGCCTGCTTCTGACCGTAAACGCCGTAGCGCAGGCGGAAGGCGGTAAAGCGCTCGGCATCCCACTCGCCGCTCTGATGACGCAAGAGGGCCTGCCGGTATTCCGCCATATCGGAAGAGCGGACCAGCGGCTCGATGACGGAGAGGTCGGCGTGGGTGGCGTCCTTCATGACTGGTCCTCTTGCTTTTTTTACACACAGCAATGTGTATGATGTCGATGAACTACGGTTTACCCCACATTTCACACCCCGGTCAACATTTTTTCGTGTACAATATATCTATTATGCACTAGAGATTATGTAGTTTCTAACCCGGAGCCTTTCATGAGCAACCCGTCCACCCCCGGCTATGCCGGAGAAATCTCCCCCGCCGCCGCCTGGGAGCGCCTTGCTTCCGACCCGTCGGCCAAGGTCATCGACGTCCGCACCCAGGCGGAATGGTCGTTCGTCGGCGTACCCGACCTGTCGCCGGTCGGCAAGCAGGTTCTGCTGGTCTCGTGGCAGGTCTTCCCCACCATGGCCCGCAACGACGCCTTCGTCGCCCAGGTGGAAGCCCATGGCGTGAAGAAGGACGACACCTTGCTGCTGCTGTGCCGCTCGGGCGTACGCTCGCGCGCGGCGGCCGAACTGTTGACCCAGTTGGGCTATACCGGCGCCTGGAACGTCACCGACGGCTTCGAGGGTCCTCATGATTCCACCAAGCACCGCGGCGCGGTGGCGGGGTGGAAAGCTTCGGGCCTGCCCTGGGCGCAAGGCTGACGACTTGTGATAATTCCCTGCGGCGCCCCTGTTGCCCGTTGACACCCGGGCCGATTGGATCGATATCGAGTCGTGCGGAAGGGCATACCCTCCCGCCAATGGTGCTGTTCGCCCGCCCGTCGGGCTAGAGGTCATACGGTATTGTCGTCGCGCCCGCTGCTTTTCTCTCTGACCATGGGCCTGGCCGTCTTCGGCTGGGAGCCATCGGCGCAGGCCCAATCCGCCGCTGAAACCCAGCGCCGGCTCGAGGCGGCCATCACCGCCGCCCCGCTGGTCGAACCCGCCCCCGAGGGCAAGGCGCTGCGCGACTTCTATCGCGGGCGCCAGGGGCAGGCCGCCTGGAGTTCCGCCACCGCCGAAGCCCTGCTGCGCGAGGCCCGCGCCCTGGCGACGGCCCAGGGTCTCGACCCCGCCACCTATGCCTTGCCGACGGCGGGAAGCGATTTGGACGGCGACGTGCTGGTCAGCGCCACGCTGCTGCGCTTCGGACGCGATCTGGCCATCGGCGCGGTGCCGCCCGCCCGCAATGTCGGCGGGTTCGGCGCCGAGACGCGCAATGATTTCGACGGGGTCCGCTTCCTCAAGGCGCTGGCCGAGGGCAAGCCCCTGGCCGAGCAGATCGAGACGGTCTCCCCCCATTACGTCGGTTATGTCCGGCTGCGCGACGGTCTGGAAAAGGCCCGCGCCATCGCCGTTTCCGGCGGCTGGCCCACCCTTCCCGACGGCGCCAAGCTGGTCCCCGGCGAGACCGACGAGCGCGTACAGGTACTGCGCCGCCGCCTGATCGCCTCGGGCGACCTGGGAGAGGCCTTCTCCGAGGGCAAGACCTATGACGGCCCGCTGATCGAGGCGGTGAAGCGCTTCCAGCTCCGCCACGGCCTCGATCCCGACGCCACCATCGGCGGCAAGACGCTGGCCCATCTCAACGTTCCCGCCGACGCGCGGGCCCGGCAGATCGCCGTCAATCTGGAACGCTGGCGCTGGATGCCCCGCACGTTCGGGCGCAACCACATCGCCGTCAATATCGCCGCCCAGCAGATGGAAGTGGTCGAGGACGGCAACATCACCATGACCATGCGGGTGGTGGTGGGCGACACCAAGCACCCGACGCCGAGCATGAACACCACCATGAGTTCGGTGGTGCTCAACCCCGCCTGGCGGGTGCCGACCAGCATCGCCAACAAGGAAATCCTGCCCAAGCTGCGCAAGGACCCCAACTACCTGAGCAGCAGCAAGCTCCAGATCGTCGACTACCCCGAGGGCAGCCCCGAATCGGCGGGCGACGGCGTGGACTGGAACGCCATCGGCAAGAAGTTCCCCTATCGCCTGCGTCAGCCGCCGGGGCCGGACAACGCCCTGGGCCAGTTGAAGTTCAACCTGACCGATTCCGACGACATCTACATGCACGACACCCCCAACCGGAAGGCCTTCGGCCGCTCGTACCGGGCGCTGTCCCATGGCTGCGTGCGGCTGGAACGGCCGGTGGAACTGGGCGAGATGCTGCTGGGCTCGCGCTGGCAGGGCAAGCTGGCCGAAAACATCTCCGCCAACCGCTCGACCCGCACCCTGATGCTGGAGCGGACCACGCCGGTTTATATGATGTACTGGACCGCCTGGGCCGACGAGAGCGGAAATCTCCACTTCCGCGACGACCTTTACGGCCACGACCGCCGGCTGATGACCGCCCTGGAGCGCGCCCGCACTCCGGCCATCCGTCCGGCCACGGGCCGCACCGCCGGCGCGTCCTGACCTACCCACCCCTACCCGTTCGCGGAACCAAGGGGTAGTTGACTCCCGCCCGCCCCAAAATGGTAATAAGGTCTCCGCCCGAGGGGGAGTGCCTCGGACAACAGGGACGGAGGGGGAATGTTCGATAAGGCGAAGAGCCGACGTGGCTTCCTTGGACTCGGTCTGAGCGCGGCAGCCACCCTGGTGGTCAGCAATCCGGTCGAGGCCGCGGTCCGCCGCCTGCCGGAACGCCAGATCCATCTGTACAACACCCACACGGGCGAGACCTTCAAGTCCGTCTATTGGGCCGAGGGGCACTACCAGACCAAGTGCATCGCCCAGATCAGCCGCTTCCTGCGCGATCACCGCAACAATCAGGTCCACCCCATCGACCCCAAGCTGCTCGACCTGATGACCTCGGTCCAGCGCAAGGTGGGGGCCAAGGGGCCGATCCACATCATCTGCGGCTACCGCTCGCCGACCACCAACGCCATCATGGCCTCGCTCAGCGACGGCGTCGCCACCCAGTCCCTGCACACCCAGGGCAAGGCGGTGGATATCCGGCTGCCCGGCCACGGCACCCGCATGGTGGGCAGAGCCGCCCTGTCGCTCAAGGGCGGCGGCGTCGGCATGTATCCCGAATCCGATTTCGTCCACATCGACACCGGTCGCGTGCGGACCTGGTAGAATGAGAACGCGGCCGTGACGGCCGCGTTTCGCTTCATTCCCCGCCCCTACTTCCCCTTGCGCCCTTCAAGCAGCGGCCGGAGGTTCTCCACCGCCTGGACCACCTTGTCCGGCGGCACCTGACGCAGGTCGAAGCCGAACCAGCCCTTGGGCAGGTCGAACATCTGACGCTCCACCGCTCCGACCCGCACGTCGGACAGGCTCATCTCCACCGGAGAATCGTCGCCATCGGTGCTGCTCAGCACGCCGACCGCCTTGACGACGATGCCGTCGCGGCTGGTCCAGATGTCGCCGGTGAAGCCACCCTTCGGCCCCTCGGCCCGGGTCTTCCAGCGGGTGGCGCGCAGACCGGCCACATTCTCCTCGCGCAGACGGGTGCGGTTGACCTGCCAGGCGTCGAGGCCGCCGACCATGCCGGCGGCGGCCCGCAGCGACAACCCCACGTACCACTTGCCCGACAGCCCCAGCAGATAGGCGGCGTCGGCGTTGCGGTCGATCAGGACGCCCTGGCCGCCGCCGCTGGTGGCGACCTCGCGCCGCTCCAGGCCCGGCATATGCCAGACCCGGCCATGATAGGTGCCGCGCGACGAGGTGACCGAGAAGGCGGCGGTATAGGAAGCCGGCACGTCCAGCAGGTCGAGGGCCGGCTCGGCCGCCAGGGCGGGCAGCCCCCAGGCAAGCATGAACAACAGGGCGATGAGATGGCGCACGGGAAAGCCTCGCTGATGACCGGCGGGCAGCAAAGCACGGGCAAGCCGCCGGCTCAAGGGGCCAGAAACAATCCGGTTGCGCCGCCACCGGCCTACCGTATCATCATCGCGAGGCATGGAGAGGACGCAATGTCCCAGGGCAGCGACAGGAATACCGGCCGGCGCCGGATGGATCAGGCCGCAAATCTGCTGGTCCGCGCCACCGAAGCGCTGCTGCAGGCCTCGGACGAATTGGAACTGCTGGAACAGATCTGCCTGATCGGCGCCGAGGCCGGTCATTGCCTTGCCTGGATCGGCTATGCCGGGCAGCCGCCCGAACGCAAGGTGACGGTCATGGCCCGCGCCGGCCTGGCCGCCGACTATCTCGACGATCTGGCCCTCAGTTGGAACGACGACGAAGCCGGCCAGGGTCCCACCGGCATCGCCATCCGCAGCGGCCAGCCCTATGTGCTGGCCGACACACGATCCGATCCGATCTTCGCCCCCTGGCTCCACAGGGCGGAGTTCCACGGCATCCGCTCGGGCGTCGCGCTGCCGGTGGGCGAAGGCGACCAGCGCATCGGCGCCCTGATGTTCTATTCCACCCAGCCCGACATGTTCGACACCCAGGTGGTCGGCATGCTGATGGGGGTGGCCCGCAACCTGTCCCACGGCATCGCCACCCTGCGCATGCGCGCCCGCCACCAGCAGATCGCCAAGGAACTGGCCGAGAGCGAACAGCGCTACCGCTCGCTGGTGGAATTGGCCCCCGACGCAATCGTCGTCCATGGCCACGGTTCCATCCTGTTCGCCAACCATGCGGCCATCCACGCCTTCGGCGCCAGTTCCTGGGCACCGCTCACCGGTCGGGCGGTCCTCGATCTGGTCCACCCCGACAGCCGTGGCGACGCGCTGGAACGCCTGGACTCGCCGCCGCCCGGCCACGTCCTCAACCACTACCGGCTGCTGCGCCTGGACGGCTCGGCCTTCGACGCCGAAGTCCTGGCCTGCTCCATCTCCTTCCGCGGCCTGCCGGCCCGCCTGCTGGTCGTCCGCGACATCAGCGAGCGCACCAGGGTGCAGGAGACCCTGCTGCAGACCGCCAAGCTGGCCACCTTGGGCGAAATGGCCGCCGGGCTGGTCCACGAACTGTCCCAGCCGCTGAACATCATCCGCCTGACCTCCGAGGGCGCCCTGATGCTGATCGAGCGCGACAAGGCCAGCCAGGAGTTCCAGACCCAGCAATTCGCCCTGATCGCCGAGCAGTGCGAGCGCACCGCCGAGATCATCGACGACATCCGCATCTTCTCGCGCCGCGACACCACGCCCATCCAGGTGTTCGACGCCGCCCTGGCGGTACGCTCGGCCATCGAGGTGCTGGACGGCCAGTTCCGTCCCGACGGCATCGTCGTCCACCTGGAACTGCCTTCCGGCCCGCTGCCGGTACGCGGCCGGCGCATCCAGTTGGAGCAGGTGATGATGAACCTGCTCAACAATGCCCATCACGCTCTGCGCGACTCCAAGGAGTCCATGCCGGCCGACTGGAGCGGCGAGATTTCCGTCCGCGCCGCCCGCCAGGGCGACCATGTGGAGATCGCCATCGCCGACAACGGCCCCGGCCTGCCCGAGAGCATGAAGGCCCACCTGTTCGAGCCGTTCTTCACCACCAAGGAGGCCGGACGCGGCACCGGCCTCGGCCTGTCGGTCAGCCACGGCCTGATCACCGCCATGAAGGGCTGCCTGACCCTGCAAGACAGCAAGGTGGGGGCCTATTTCGTCATCAGCCTGCCCCTGGACCTGGACGCCGCCGGGCCGGTTCCCCTGCCCGCCCTGTCACCCGGCCTGGCCCAGGCCGGATCGGACGACGCCCATATCCTGGTGGTGGACGACGAGACCACCGCCGCCCGGACCCTGGCCCGCTACCTGCGGGAGCTGGGCTACCGGGTCAGCATCGCCGGCACCGGTCTCGAAGCCTGGAAGCTGTTTTCCGACGACCCCGCCGACGTGGTCATCACCGACCTGCGCATGCCGGCCGGCAATGGCGAGCAACTGGTGGAGAAGCTGCGCGACTATGATCCGCTGCTGCCCATCGTCATCGTCACCGGCCATCTGGGTGCCACCGAACGGGTAGCCGCCAATCTGGAGGATGACCGCTGCGCCGTTCTGAAAAAGCCGGTGGCTCTGGCACAACTGGGGGAATTAGTCACGGTGTTCCTTAAGCCTCCGACCTAGTATATTTTTTAGGGATACTCTTTGACGCCATTGTTTGTTCCCAAAAGCTTGTTTAAACTTTCGAGTAGGTTGGGGTGGCTTGGCATAAGGTGAATTAATTTTGGGAGCGGGACTCATGCAAATCCTGGTGGCCGATGACCACAAGCTGGTCCGCGATGGGTTGAGACCCTTTCTCCAGGAGCTCGAGCCCGGCGTGGAAATCCTCGACGCCGCCACCCTGGGTGAAGCCATCAAGGTTATCGATGAAACCCCAGGTATCGGCCTTGTCCTTCTGGACCTGATGATGCCCGGCATGGACGGGCTCTCCGGTCTGCAGCAGATCAAGTCCCGCGTTCCGGAAACCCCGGTGGTGATCGTCTCGGGCTATTCCACCCGCGACCACGTGGTGTCGGCCGTGCAGGCCGGCGCCGCCGGCTTCATCCCCAAGACGGTCAGCGGCACCGCCATGGTCAATGCGCTGCGTCTGGTGCTGTCGGGCGAGAAGTACCTGCCGTCCAGCACGTTCTTCGAGGACCCCAGCAACCAGACCATCACTCCGGTCACCGCCAAGCCGGCCGGCGCGCCGCCGCCCTTCGACCGCCTGTCGCGGCGCGAGGGCGAGATTCTCGCCCAGTTGGTCGAGGGCCGCACCAACAAGGAAATCGCCATCGCCCTGTCGCTGCAGGAAATCACCATCAAGGTCCACCTGCGCAACGTCTACCGCAAGATCGGCGCCGCCAACCGCGCCCAAGCGGTGCGTATCGCCCTGCAATCGGGCTGGGTGATGCCGGAAGTCATCAACTGACCCGACTGTCGTCCTGACGCCCGTCATCCCGGCAGACCGCGCCGCGCCCGATCAGCGGCGGCCACGGCGGATTCGGCGTTCTCGCCCGGCTGCAGCACATGATAGCCGGAGAACAGCGCGAAGCTGTGGACGTCGCCCAGCCAGTAGAAGGGCTGCTGGTTGATGCGCTCCATGATGTCGCGCACCTTGTCGCGGGCGGCATTCAGTTCGGTCCCGGACAGCAGCAGGGCGAAATCGCTGCCGCCCATCAATCCCACCGGGTCCGAGGTCCGGAGCGAGCCCACCAGATGGGCGGTGACGTGGCGTAGCGCCCCGTCGCCGGCCGCCAGCCCCTGAATCTGACGCAGATGCTCGATCCCGGCCACGTGCAGCAGCACCAGGGTCCCCGAGCCGTGGCCGGTGCTGAGCAGCCCCTCCAGTTCCCGGATGAAGCCCCGCCGGTTGAGAGCCGGCACCATCACGTCGCGGTCGGCCAGACCTTCCAGATAGGCCTGACGCCGCCGGTTCTGGGATTCCATCCAGCGCAGGCGGTCGGCCTCGCTCAGCAGGCCGGTGACCGCCTTCAGCACCGCCGGGGTGATGGCGGCATCGGGCAGGCCCAGGATGGACGCCACATCGGCGACGCTGTGCTGGGTCTGGGGCGGCTCGTTCTGGGGATAGGGCGAATGGGGAGGGTGCCCCGGAGGATGCGAATCCCGCTCGAGGGCGTATTCGTTGACATGCCCGATGGAATAAACCGGTTCGCTGCGAAACTGATTGGCCATCCTTCCCCCCGACGGGAAGTACGATTTCGATGCATAGTAGCATGGGGGCCGGAAGCGTGTCCGAAATTTCGGCAATACGTCCTTGCGTCCAGGGCGCGGCTGCATATAATTCCGCCCTTTCTCTTCCCTAGGCAGGGCAAGGATAGAGCATGGTCAAAGCGGCCCCCATCCAGGTCGGCATCATCATGGGCAGCCAGTCGGACTGGGAGACCATGCGCCACGCCGCCCAGGTGCTCAGCGACCTCGGCATCGCCTTCGAGACCCGGGTGGTCTCGGCCCACCGCACGCCGAAGCGCCTCTACGACTACGCCACCTCGGCCAAGGGCCGCGGGCTGAAGGTGATCATCGCCGGAGCCGGCGGCGCCGCCCATCTGCCGGGCATGGCCGCCGCCATGACCACGCTGCCGGTATTCGGCGTGCCGGTGGAAAGCAAGGCGCTGAAGGGCCAGGACTCGCTGCTGTCCATCGTCCAGATGCCCGGCGGCATTCCGGTGGGAACCCTGGCCATCGGCAAGGCGGGCGCCACCAATGCCGGCCTGCTGGCCGGCGCGGTGATCGCCCTGATGGACCCGGCGGTGGACGCGGCGCTGGAAGCCTGGCGCGCCCGCCAGACCGAATCGGTGGCCGAAGCTCCGGTGGACCCCGATTCTCCCGATCTGATCCGCCCGTGAGCCGCGATCCCGCGTCGTCTCCGCTGCCGCCCGGCAGCACCATCGGCATTATCGGCGGCGGCCAGTTGGGCCGCATGGCCGCCCTGGCGGCGGCGCGGCTGGGCTATCGCGTGCATATCTTCACGCCCGAGACCGACTCGCCCGCCGCCCAGGTGAGCGACGCCGCCACCATCGCCCGCTACGACGACCAGGACGCCATCGAGCGCTTCGTCCGCTCGGTGGACGTGGTGACCTTCGAATTCGAGAACATTCCGGCGGAAAGCGTGCGCCATATGGCCGAGCACGTGCCGGTACGCCCATGCTGGAGCGTGCTGGAGGTGGCGCAGGACCGCTGCAACGAGAAGCGCTTCTTCAACTCCATCGGCATCGAGACCGCCCCCTGGCGGGCGGTCGGCAGCCTGGACGAGCTGCGCCAGGCCATCGAGGA
Source organism: Magnetospirillum sp. 15-1 (assembly GCF_900184795.1). Classification (NCBI taxonomy): domain Bacteria; kingdom Pseudomonadati; phylum Pseudomonadota; class Alphaproteobacteria; order Rhodospirillales; family Rhodospirillaceae; genus Magnetospirillum; species Magnetospirillum sp. 15-1. The sequence goes on from NZ_FXXN01000024.1 coordinate 131,435, forward strand.
GATCGGCCGCCCCGCCGTGCTGAAGACCGCCCGGCTGGGCTATGACGGCAAGGGACAGGTCAAGATCGGCCCCGACACCGACCCGGCCGAGGCCTGGGCCGCCCTGGGCACCGGCCTGGAAGAGGCCGGCCTGGGCGTGCTGGAAGGCTTCATCGACTTCCTGGGGGAAATCTCGGTGATCGTGGCGCGCGGCGTGGACGGCGAGTGGGCCGCCTTCGATCCCGTATGGAACATCCACCGCGACCACATTCTCGACACCACCACCGTTCCCGCCCCCATCGCGCCGTCGCTGATCGGCCAGGCCATGGACATCGCCCACCGCGCCGCCGAGGCGCTGGGCGTGGTCGGGCTGCTGGCGGTGGAGATGTTCGTCACCCCCGACGGCCTGCTGGCCAACGAGATGGCGCCCCGGCCGCATAATTCCGGCCACTGGACCATGGATGCCTGCGTCACCGACCAGTTCGAGCAGTTCATCCGCGCCGTCTGCGGCCTGCCGCTCGGCAACCCCGAGCGCCACTCCGACGCCGAGATGAAGAACCTGATCGGCGCCGATGCCGGCCAGTGGCTGGACATCCTGAAGGACCCGTCGGCGCGCCTGCATCTCTATGGCAAGGCCGAGGCCCGTCCCGGACGCAAGATGGGCCACGTCAATCGAATCCGGCCCCGTTCCGACCGCTGATACCCCCTAAAGCAATGACGATTTCGTAACCAAGCGATTTCGCCATTGACCCCCAGGCTGTATTGCCGGATTTTTACTGCCGGTTATTACCCCTTAGATTTATGGGATTGCCTTGGAAGAGCTGGTCATCCACGTCCTGACCCAATACGGATACCTGCTCTATCCGCTCATCACCGCGTGGACCTTCATCGAAGGCGAGACGGTGGTGATCGTCACCGGCGTCCTGGCCTCGGAAGGCCGCTTCCGCATTCATGTGGAATTGCTGGCCCTGGCGGCGCTGACCGGAAGCTTCTTCGGCGATCAGCTCTACTACTATATCGGCCGCAAATACGGCGCCCCGCTGCTCAAGCGCTGGCCGGGACTGTCGGGCCGCATCGAGTGGGCGTTCGAGACGGTCAACCGCAGCCCGGCCATCTTCATCCTGTCGTTCCGATGGATCTACGGGGTGCGTAACGTCGCCCCCTTCATCGTCGGCATCGCCGGCGTGCCGCGCGTCAAGTATCTGATCCTGAACTTCACCGCGGCGGCCATCTGGGCGCATTCCTTCGCCTGGGGCGGCTATTTCATGGGCCGCAAGCTCGAGGAGTGGCTGGGCGACAGCAAGTGGTTCGTCCTGGGCGGCTTCATTCTCTTCATGATCTGCTTCGGGGTGTTCGGCGCCATGCGCGGCCGCTCCCAGAGCGCCGCCAAGCCAGCCGGCGAGCCGTCCGACCCCGCTCAGTAGCGGTTGGCGGTATTCAGCGAGTTGCGCGCTTCCTGGAATTTCACACGGCGCAGCTGGTACTCGGCGACGCGGGCCTTGCGGTAGGCTTCGGCGATACGGCTGGCCTCGTCGCGGGCCGCCTGGGCGTTTTCCCGCCACGTCTTGCGCAACTCTTCCACACGGGCGTTGCCGGGCACCTGCCGCAGCGGCGGCGCCGACGGCACCGGCTTGATCCGCGCCGACGCCACCTGGGTGCCGGCGGCATTCGGCGGAGCGTTCCACACCTTCATCAGACGTTCGCGATAGGCGGCGGCCAGATGCGGGGTCTGGGAGTGATAGTAGGATGCCGCCGTCGGCCAGTGGCCGGTGGCGCCGAACAGGCCCTTGAGGAAACGGGCGGCATAGGCCACGTTGGCCGCCGGGTCGAAGGCCTCCTCCAGATTGGCGAAGGCGGTGGGGTGGTGCCGCAGGTTGACCTGCATGCAACCCACGTCGATGTTCTGCACGCCCCGCGCCTTGAGGCGCTTCACCTCGGCGATGGCTTCGGCCTTGCTGGGCAAATATCGCCCCTGCCCCTCGGCCATCACCGTCCACGGCCAGGCAATAACTGCCTTGTGCTGGGAGTCGTAGCGACCGGACTCGACGATGGAGATGGAGTGGAGCAGCGCGGTGGGAATGCCGTAGAGGCGCTCCTGGGTGGCGGCCTCGGCGGCGCACAAACCCTCGTTGGCGACGGTGGGGACGGCCTGGGCGGGCAGCGCCAGCACGGCCACGGCCGTGCTCACTCCCACCATCCATGCCATACGCCAAACCGCCATCACACTCTCCCTGGGGCCCATTGGCCGCAGGCATTCTTGCACACCCCATGCCAGGAATTCCACGATTCCCGCCATGAAGTGGTCATACCTGTGTTGCAGCCACCAAAGGGAGAGAAATGCCGATCTGGCGGCTTTCCGCGGTTTCTCCTCCGATTTTTGTCTTGCACCGCAACAAATCCACCGATATATATTGCACTGCAGCAAAGGCCAGTCCCTCGGACCCCTTTCTGCTTTCTTGGACGTTTCCTCCCTAAACTCAAGCCGCTGGGGCAACCCAGCGGTTTTTTTTGATTTTTCAAGGGGTTCGCATATATCGAAAAATGCTAATCCCCCACCCTTTCCCCCACATTCTCCCCCACAAATCTGCCCCGTTTCCTGGGAGAAATCACGAATACCCGAGCAAGTAGCCCATCAACTACGTATGATGCCACCCCGCACTTGCGTTAGATGACATCATCGACCATCAAAAACTCTTCACATTCAAAGCACTTTAGCCGATTTGAGAGGGTGATAACAAATGTAATGCCACCACAGTGTGGGCATGGCCGGGCGTAATCGTCAGGATTGCGTTCAATTTCTTTTTGGTGATTAGCGATTTGCGATTCGTGAATGGTGCTCATGATGTCTCCTTGATAAACAGTTTGCGATGAACTATTTATCAAAGATGCATTATTTTGCTGCAAATGCAGGATGGCTGTATATGTCAGTGTAAATCAGATGCTCGCGTTGCTGCATTTGCAGCATCACATGCTGCTTTGACCATCAGATAATCTGACTTATTGCTGAACCACGCGGTGACCTGGGTGACCACATGGGAAAAAGCGACTTCAAGGTGCATCTTGGATAGCGATCCGCCGCCAGGGTCGGTCAGCCGCGTATGGCTTGCACACGCCGCCAAGGATTGTTGCAGAATGGCAAAGCCTTCTTCATCAACCTCATAGGTTCGCCTCCAGGGAAAAATCTCGCCTATCGTTTCAAGGCGACGGTCAATGTCCTGCTGTGGGTCGTAGATTCTGGCGTTCATGATGGATACCTCACTTTCGAGAGGTATTTATCCTGCGGGTGCAGTCTGGTGGCCGGGCATTGTGGCCGTGCGACGACTAAGCGGATAAGTCCCGAATTCACACATTGATCACAAACGAAGAATCCCCCCCCCCTGATTTTGGCGGAGGCTGGTTTGCCTCATGCCATCGTGATGAGCCGAGCCCAAGCTGGCGGCAGAGGCGTATCGGGCCACGCTGGCTCAACTGTTTGATCCGACATCATTCATCCCTTCCCTATTCCATAATTCCTTCGGCATGCCCCCACGTGTGAGCAGCAAACGGTGAAAGAAGGGGATTTCGAAATATCATTATCACCACACTCATAGGTAATAAATCGCAGAACCCCGATATCGAAATGCAGGTGCTGTATATGAAAGTTTAAATCCATCCACCTTTTGAATACATCTTAAACCAGCCAAACATTCCTCCCGTTATGAGTGCAAATTCCAAAATCACATACTCACATTGTGAATGCGATATGAACCCCTACACGAATAAAAAAATACATAGTATTTGGTAAAAAATAGTAACTACTCTGGATTTGATAAACATCAACTGTCGTTGGCGAAATAATGTGAAACTCTGTAACAATATGATTCTTTTCTAAGCTGCCAAACATATAGGAGAATACTAGAGCAACATGGCAGTTGATGCAAATTAGAGCCGATATAATTTAATTTGGGGCTGGGATATCATGAGAATGGAATGGCACGCCACGTACGAGACGGGTGTAGACTTCATTGATGCAGACCACCGTGGCCTCATGGAGTTTATAAACCAGCTTACTGGCTGCATAAATTCTGATGAAAATAAAATACTCAGCATACTTGATGAGTTTTTAATTCAATTCAGAAGGCATGCGTCAAGAGAAGAAGCTATTCTGAAAAAGTTTTCATTTGATCAGCTAGATGAGCACGCAAAAGAACACAGCGAGGCTATTGGGCAGATTGAAAAGTTTATGGGTTTGCTCTCTAACGATAATTCTGGGCCTGCGGTTGAGGCGGTTGTTTCGTATCTTACCAATTGGTTTTTTGACCATGTTGTTGGCAAAGATCTTCAGCTTTCCACCCTTTACCGTCAGCATGGTGCTGCAGAGCAGCGTCGCACGACTGGTATTTTAGATGCTGTTGATGTCTTTCTGTGTAGGTTCAAGGTTAAAAACCGCATCTTAATGGCCGCATTGATTCCAAGCATTTTGGCGTTTGCTGTAACATTTTTTCTTATATCCGGTAAGCTGGCTGTTGTTAGTGAAATGAAGCGTGTTGAGGCTCTCGCTGATTACGCCGTTAATGTTGGGAATCTTGTTCACGAGTTACAGGGAGAGAGAGGTGTAACTGCCCTTGTTATTGGCGGAAACAATGCTCAGCGTTCAAACCTAAATTCTCGCCGTATCGAGGTTGATAGGTTGAGAAAAATTGTCTCAACCAACCAAATTGGCAATGGCACTAACGCACTTGATAAGCTTGATGAAATTCGCACCAGCGTAGATAGTGCCACCAAAAAACAGGCGGATATCGTTGACGAATATTCGTCCTTGATAGTTCGGCTCCTTAACAATTTGTCGGACGTTGCCCAAAGTCTTGAGAGTGCAAAAGTTTCAAACCAACTGAATGCTTATCTTTCCCTCACGCAAGGCAAAGAACGTGCGGGACAGGAACGTGCAATTGGTGCCGTTGGATTCTCCGAGGCATTCCCATCGTGGAGATACAAACGATTTGTTGATAGATCTGCTCAGCAAGCTGCATATTTTAACGCCTATAAAAACCTTGTTTCTCAGGCAAAAAAACAAGAATTTATGGACATGATAAGCGGTCAAATCGCAAGCGATTATGAAAAAATTCGAGATTCTGCCGCTATTAATATGAATCAAGGTAGCATTGACCCGCAAAGTTGGTTTTCTGCTGCCACAGCCAGAATTGAAGCTCTTAAAAAGGCGGAAAATACCGCTGCCAATGATCTAATGTTTATGGCTTCATCAATCCGGTTAAAAGCTCAGAGTGATTTGTATCTAATTTCAGCGGCAATGGTTCTGTTGATGGTTGGGGGAATTATTGCAACTGCTCTAATTATTCGTAGCGTGGTCACACCGTTTACTGCATTGACTGCCACAATTTCAAAAATTGCGTCAGGAGAAAAAAATACAGCGGTTCCCTGCCTCGAACGTGAGGATGAAATTGGGGAGATGGCTCGGGTCATCATGGTGTTTCGCGGAGCTTTGCTATCCAATGACACAATGCAAGCAAGGCAAATTGCAGAGGGTGCCTTTAGAGAAACAAGGATTTTACGGCGTGAGCAGCTAACCACTGAATTTGACGAGAGGATATCTCAGTTTGTAGGGGTACTTGCGTCATCTTCAACGGACTTGGTTGCCACAGCTAACGAAATGGCTCGTGTAGCAGGTGATACGACTAGCCGATCAACTGCGGTTGCAGCGGCATCGGAAGAGACCAGCGTTAACATCCAAACTGTTGCATCGGCCGTAGAGGAACTTGCTGCTTCGGTGTCCGAAATCACACGGCAAGTAAGTCAGTCTGCGACCATATCCGCAAATGCGGTCCAGGAGGCTGAGCGGACCGATGGAATTGTCATGGGGCTGTCAGATGCAGCAAACAAAATTGGAACTGTAGCCGCTCTGATTGAAAACATAGCAAGCCAGACCAATCTGCTGGCACTCAACGCCACTATCGAGGCGGCCAGGGCTGGAGAGGCTGGTAAGGGCTTTACAGTGGTTGCTAACGAGGTGAAAAACCTCGCATACCAAACCGTTAAAGCAACCGCTGATATCGGTGAACAAATTCGTTCAATACAAGAGGCAACAAGTGCTTCCGTCGAGGCAATCAGAACAATTGGAGGCACTATTCGTGAGATAAATGGCATTTCAACCGCCATTGCATCTGCTGTTGAAGAGCAAAGTGCGGCCACAAGTGAGATTAGCCGCAATGTTCATGAGGCTTCTAAAGCGGTAAACGATGTTAACAAAAATATTGCAGATGTGTCCTCGGGGGCAAGTCAAACTGGGGCAGCAGCCTCCCAGGTGCTTCAGGCTGCGGGGGACGTTTCGAAGCAGTCCGAACTAATTCGAAAAGATGTTGTTCAGTTTTTGAGCGGCATTAAATCGATCCAGCAAAATGCTGGTTAGTGCTATGAGTGATGAATTAATAAGTGTCTGCAAAATTAGCCACGACAAGACATCCAGCACAATTGATTCCATCTCCAGGGTTTTGATTTGTGCTGCAAATCATGGTTGCATTATGTCCGTCTGCTGCAGCGATCAATCGCTTGAAAAATTACATTCGTTGCTCGCTGTTTCTTCTGGCAACGTCAAATCCATAAAGGCCGACGACACCTGAGGTGTTTAAAATGGTTAGACGCTTGAGAGATATAGAAGCCGTAATTAACGATTTTTTGTCAGGGAATATACTTGTTCGCTGCGAATCGTCTTCTGATGAAGTGATCGGCCCTGTATCGCTAGCAATCAATCGCCTTCTTGAAGAAACCGCTCATCGCCAGTCCAGTCTGCTGCGGCTATCTGCGGCAGTTGAACAGGCTCCAGTTTCTGTTGTCATAACTGATTGCGGCGGCCTAATCCAGTATGTCAATCCGTGCTTTACAAAGAATACGGGGTATACATATGAAGAGGCTGTAGGATTAAACCCAAGAATATTAAAGTCTGGATATACCCCTGATGAGGTATACCATGAGTTATGGGGTGCTATCTCCGATGGAAAGGTATGGCACGGCGAACTACACAACAAAAAGAAAAATGGAGAGTTATTTTGGGAGTATGCCGTAATCGCTCCCGTGATTGACGATTGTGCACAGATTGTTAATTTTATCGCCATAAAGGAAGACATTTCTATAAGAAAGGAATTTGAGAAGAGACTCATTCATACACAGAACTTTGATGAACTTACCGGGCTGCCCAACAGGGCGGTTGCACTTGATCGCCTTGGCCAAGCTATTTCTGCAAATTCCAGTTTCGGAAGGATTGTTTCTGCTCTTATTGTAAAGGTTGATGGGCTGTCTCGGGCAAACCACATTCACGGCCACAAAGGTGGCGATTTAATTTTAAAGCAAGCTGCTGAACGAATTTCAGAAATAGTTTTAAACGATCTGAATACGGTTTCACGAATTGGCGGAACTGAATTCCTTGTAATTTTACAAGGAATCTCGACTCCATCCATTGCGGAGTCTGTTGCAAAAAGATTAATAGAGGTATTATCGCAGCCGTTTAATGTATTCGGAGAGCAATTTTTTTTATTATCGTCTATTGGAATGTCATTTTCACCAATCGACGGAACTGATCATTTTGAGTTGCTGAGAAACGCACACTCAGCACTAATGAACGCAAGAAATAAGTCATGTGGCGGATATCGGCTGTTTATGCCTGAAATGGACAGGGAGGCTCGCGAGCGACAGTCTTTAGATAGCGAGCTTCATTCTGCGGTAACGGAAGACTTAATTAAAGTGTTTTATCAGCCTCTTATAGACGCAAAAACAGGTCGCATTGTTGGTGCTGAGGCACTTGCTCGCTGGCAAACACATGGTGGCCGCTACATTTCTCCGGATAAATTTATTCCATTGGCGGAGGAAAATGGTCTGATTAAGCAAATCGGAAGTTCTATATTGTTTTCAGCATGCAAGGATGCGGCGTTTTGGCGTTCAAATTATGGTGCTGCCTTTAGGGTTGCTGTAAACATATCGGCTTTGCAGTGTAATGATATGGGATTCATTGAAACCATTGAAAAAATTCTTGAGGAGACGGGGTTCCCTCCTGAGTTGCTTGAGATCGAGCTAACTGAACGAACTCTTGTCGCGGATAGTCATGCCGCGATTGCATTCATGGAAGTGGCGAGAGGAATGGGTATCCGCCTTTCAATTGATGACTTTGGAACTGGGTATTCTGCACTTGGATATCTTCGCAAATTTCCGTTTACTACACTTAAGATCGATAAGTCGTTTACGTCTGAAATATCTGATAAAGGCAAGGGTAACGCGTTAATTTTATCTATCATTCAAATGGCTCATGCTCTCGATCTCGAGGTAATAGCAGAGGGAGTTGAAAATGAGTTTCAGCGTGAATTCCTGATAGATTGTGGCTGTGAAATTTTACAGGGATATCTGCTTGGACATCCGGTTCCAGCCGATCAATTTTTATTAAATATGGAGTTGCTATAGGGTGTCTTGTATTTTTGCAAACTCGTCACCGATTTTGCTTGTAATATATATAATTCTTTACCAACGCCTTAATGCTGATGGCCGGACGGGAAACAATGTCCGTCAGTTTCGGACCCGCTCCAACCAGCCGGGGTCTTCCGGATATTTTTCCAGCAATTTCGACATCCGACTGAACGCAAAATTTGCGATGTCGTCACAATGCTGAATTACGGCACCGTCATGTTTAACGTATCGCATGTCGCGAAGTGCGACTTGTGTATAGGTCAATATTGCACGCGACTCAGACATCACGATTCCATGAGAAATGTATCCAAATGACGGTGAAAACCATAGGTCATGGTCATTTAACCATTGCATTGATATTTCTGCATACTGACTGATCTTTCTCTCCAGTGCGGAGCAGTATAGCCCACGATCATGGAGGTTCATGCCATTCGCGTCCTTGCCCAATACTAAATCTTTTTCCCGCTGCCAGTATCCTGGGGTGTTGATCTCGTCGAATGTGATGGGCGGCGGCGATGGCTTCGAGCCGAGGGAGTAATAATTCGGCAGGTTCGGATCGCGTGGATACACGGGCGGGGGAGCGGCTTTCACCACCCCGGCGGAACCCTTGTCTGTCGTGTAAAAATAGCCTTCCTGTGCATTCACGACGCAGGTCGATGCAATCAAGACTAACGCTGAAAATGTTGTGCATGTCTGACGCATAATTCTCACCGCATAATCAACCACTATAAGAATTAACGGATAAATATATAAAGTCAATGTTTGTGAGGAATGCGATGCGATGTGATGATTTAACTATTTCTGCAAAAGATGCTGTTTCGGTGCAGCCGAGACAATTTCCGACTGAGTATGATGGAACCCGAATCGAATTGATGGCGGTTATTGACCTGCTTCGATGTGCAGTCAATGAAGCTCAACGCCTCTTGGCCCTGATCGACCGAGAATCGACATCGCGTTTGTGACCATCAATCGCACCAACCATTCGGCCTTCAGCACGAAGAATCCGGTCTGCGAATTTTACGATGAGCCGGTTTGGCATCGCCCCTGGTCGTAGGGACATCACCAATTTCATGGCTTCATTTGGTGGCACATGAAGACTGGCAAGAACGAATGCTGCTGCGGTGGACCTGCTGATCCCGGCCCAACAATGGATCAGCACCTTGGCTCCAGCAGGGATTTCACGGCCAAACTCGATGATGTCACGTGCATGGTCAATGCTCGGGAATTCAGACCGGTCCTGGGCCGACAACATCATTCCGACTGATCCGGTTGTGGCGTGCAGGTCAAAAAATCGCAGGCTCAGAACCTTTATCGATTCGGGGAAGATCAGGGGATCGTCGCGGTCCTCATTAGGGTCGAGAATCGAGAGAATGTGCGACGGGCGAAACGATTCCAACTCGTCACCAAGCTCGTCCAGGCCGCAGATCAACATCGTGAATGGCAATTTTTTCTTGGTCATGATGTTCCCCCTGTTCATGGCCGTGAACAATATCAGGTTTGAACCTGTCGGCCAATTTGGGGTGGTCGAAATAATTGCCTACATATGAAGGCATTCGCTGCTTGGATAAATACACCTGCAACAGCAGGAGTCGTTCATGCGAAAATTAGAAGAGATATATGAAGAATTTTATTCGTTGGGAATCGTCGGTTCTGGTCGCGAATTTGGTGAATGGCTTAATCGAAGCCAAAGCTACTTGAGTAGTTCAAAATCACGAAATCGTCGAATATCGACCGAAGCACTTTTGGCGTTGGTTTCGAATGTGACTGAGGTAATTGATTCGACCAATGAAGCTGCGGTTCTTTGTTCCGATAAGCGGCAAATTGCTGAGTTTGAAGAAGGTATCAAGGCACTCAAGATTCTTGAGAATGAAGCATGGACCGAAATCTGGCGTCGGGTGAGGTGATGGGGGATGTGGCAGGAAGCACCTCCTCCTGCCACACCACGTTCATGATCATGCGGCGTCCGATGTGGTACTGATCGCTGGAACCGCCTTGGCCCGACGCCAGACCCAACGCATCTTCGACCCCATTCGCATGACGATTCCCCCCGGCTTGGTGGTCAAGGTCTTGATGAGGGTGAATTTTCCATTGACGTCCATCGCCATCAAATCCACCTCGATCCGACCTGGGCTGGGGATCGACATAACCAAATACGGCACGCAAGCTGTATCGTCCTGACCAAGCAAGGTCCAATTTCCACAGCGACCCTTGGGCTTGGTGATAACTGGGCTAAAATACGTTCTGGCATTCTGGCTGATAGCTTTTGTGTATATTTTATATATATCCACAAATGATGCCTTTGATTTGTAGGTTCCATCGATCAGCTTGCTGAGGTCATCGTAGCTGCTGAATTTGACGGTGTACTCAATGCCATCAATTTCGATAAGTCCGCTGAACTGATACCGTGAACTGAATGCCAGTGATTTATGTCCTTTTTTCGGGATATCTCTTGGTTCTTCCCGAAATACGCAAAAATAGTCAAGTTCAAACATGGTTATGATGTGTCCTTTGTTTCGGGTTCTCTCCTGAGTTAGTCTATATTGTTGACTAAAAAGTTAGACTTAGTCTATGTTGGTATCCAATATAGACTAAGTCGCACTTTAGCTAATCACGGATTAGCCATATCCAACACCGACAACTCACTCCTTTCGTCTGTCCAAGACCAAGACGCCTGCGGCGTCATGACAAAATGAACAACTCATTTCCTTCGTTGGTCCCAAAACCAAGACGCCTTCGGCGTCAACATGGATTTCAACTCATGTGGTTCAGGTCCAACACCGACAACTCGTCACTTCGTTCCGTCACAACACCACCCTGCCCCCGGCAGGGGATCAGATCGACTACGCCTATGGCGGCTCAAGCCGGTTCATATGGAGTAGCCGAAGGCGTTTCATGGCCTCGACGAAGCCATTTTCGAATGGGCTAACATGAATCGGCAATTTGTTTGTTATTTGCTGATAGCAAGTAGTCCCCTGAATATCCAGCTTATATCCATCATGATTGATGTCAGATTAATCCGGCAATTTACTGCACGTGGCTTGTCATCATCTTAATGTGACGCTAAATGCGGTCACCTGTCAGACCTAACAATCTCCAGCGAAGTCCAGCACTGATGCGTCAATGCAGCAACGCATCGCCGTATGTCTGTATGTGTGATTTGATTAATTGGCATCATGTGGCCGTGCGGCCATATCATGAAATATATTAATGCCGCTATATTGGCCTTTATTAATTACGGCCTTATCATGCTTTCAAGGTTAACGTATGGAGGCTATTATGTTGCAGCTTAAGTTTTCCGACGAAAAGAAGATTCTGGTTTCCGAATCTCGCAAGAAGTCCCCTCGACAGATTGCTTTGGACGGCATCTTTCACCAGATCGAACTTTTGAAAAATCCGAACTACACGGTCGAACGGGTCCGTTATCGCAAGGGTGCCGAAGATGGCAATACCCGGCAGAGCATCAGTCGTCCGCCCCAGCCCTGGTTCTGGCGGTCGGCCAAAGACGGTAACCTGCTGCTGGAAATTCGTTACGGCAGGACGCCTGTCGAACTTCAGGGACAGGGGATGCCCAATACGATTGTCGCCGGTAAAGCCAATGCCGATGCCATCAAGGTGTTGGAACAGATCGCCACTGCCGTGAAGGCCGGTGAACTCGATGAACCTCTGGAGGCTGCCAAGATCAAGGCGAGGCACCGTCGCAACAAGGTCGAGTAGCTGACATCGGATCGCGTTACCGGGGCAGGTTGGTGATCAACCTGCCCCGAATGATTCTTGCGTCCTTTTTTGTCCTACCACTTTCAAATATCTTAGTTTCAATGAATTTGCCTGGAATGCTGATGAAAAAAGTTTTTTGATTTATCGCTCTGATTTCCAACGTGGATTTACAAGATTATAAAAAAGTCTATTGACTTTATACAGATAACATTAACCGTGCTACTTGACGCATTCAAGTGTGGTTGATATGATCTTCATGCATTTACTGGAGTGAGGATCGTGAGTATCGACATTGACCGGCACATCAATATGATTAAATCGTTCCGTAACGCACATTCTGAATGTGGCGATTACATTCCGTATATGATGCCGCACGAAAATTATCATACATACCCTGATCGTTGGGTTGATCTTCCATCAAACGAGTTGCTGCTTGTGGAGATTTCTGGTGACGGAACGCTAACAGCCGAAAACATTACGGTCGTTAGGCAGTCAACTGACATGACGATTGAAGTCTCGTTTTATACGAAGGGTCGCGTTTGGGTGAATTCATTATCTTGCACGATTAAATGGGGAGATACCTGCGTTTACACCAATATTTCGTTTGACCCATTTTTGTTGGGAGGAGGTTTGGATGCTGTAAAGCTCCAATTAGGTGTTATCTACGGCCAACTTCAGTTTCTGTCCGAACCGACAATCCACGCGGATTATATCGATCCAAGCCCTTATGTTCAGAAGGCTCGGGCCGACAGAGGCAAGAGGCCCCTGCCTGCATATCGGGTGATCCGCCCTGGTCAGACCGTCATGCATTACCGCAAAGGTGACGCAGCGGGTGGCACCAAGGTTGAGGCCGACAGTGAGAGCAGTGAAAAATTCAAGGGCCGGGGAAAGGGCGTTCCAAAGTCACCCCACTGGAACCCTGGCTGCACCTACGCAAAGAAGAATGGGCGGATCGTCCACAAGCGTCCCTACCCGGTGAAGGGCGGGAAATGTCCCAACCCCATCCCGGTGCTGGCGTTGAAGCCCAACGAGGTTCAGTTCGTGTCCGACTAATCGATTGTCGGGCACCTCGTTGCCGGGGCAGGACTGATCATCCCGCCCCCGAACGATTCCCACGGCCAACTGCGGCAGTGATCAGATCAAGTTGACCAATTTCCTCTTTGCGTCGGAATCGCCCTCAATGTATCTGGCCGTCATCGCCAAGCTGGCATGGCCGACCAATTGCTGGACATCCCTCAAACTACCACCGGCCATGGCGACCTTCTTGGCCGCCGTGGTGACGAATGTCCTTCTTCCCGAATGCGACGAGCACCCAAGAAAACCCAGCCGCTGATACAATCTTGAGAACCACGCGACGACCGTATTCGGCGTCATGCCTATCCCACGCTCACTGAAGATCACGGGATGGTCAGCACCACGAATTCCCTTTCCATGCAGATCAACCAGGGCCGACCGCAGTTCCTTGTTCATTGGGACCGACCTTCCCGATGACCGCTTGGTGGCCCGATCTTCGAGATGAATGACATCCCCGACCTCGCCGGTCGCGGTCAGCACCATGCTCCATTCGACCATGGCAATTTCCTTGGCACGAAATCCGGCCTTGGCCGACAGCAGGAACATCACCCGATCTCGTGCGGCATGACGGGTCGATCCAAGATGAAGCAAAACGGTCGAGATTTGGGTCGCAGTGAGAACCTTTGCCTGCTTGCCTGCCATGATCGCCAACTCGTCATAAAATTAAAGCAGTAGATAACTTTAAAACGAGTATAGCAGCCGCGAATAAATCGGCCAAGGCCACCCCATTGAAAAATATGGAGTAAATTGCAACTCGTTGTGAAATACCTATTTCATGATGAGTGCGGTTTCTTTCGATTTTGCAGACTATGATTTATTGCTTCGGAGCAAAGCCACGGATGCTGGAATGCACATCATCGACGCGACTGATCAATCAGGCGACCTGGATCAATCCCTCATCATCACGATGCCATGAACTTTCGAACCGGCGACCCAATGGGGTCATGCCTACTGCGTCGGCCAGGTCATGGGAAAATACCAATAGCTCAGCCCCAACCTTGCCGGTTCCATAGGTCCAGGAAGCAGCGACCATTGCGAACCCTTCATAGAGACGACGTACTGCCGGGGCGTCGTTATATGACAACAACCAGCACCCTGGTCGCGACCGAAGGACATCAGCCAACCGACCATGGTCGAAATACCGATGAGCATCACCTTTGAATCCATAGAGGTTGGATTTTTCGTGGGTCAGAAGGTATGGCGGATCGGCGTATACGAAGGTGTCGGGGTGCCGCGACAGGCTGGTTGTGAAGTCGGCCTGCTGGATGCTGATATTGGGGATCGTGGTTCGTGCCAGTTTGTTGATACAGGATGTGGTGAATCTTTCCCCAGAGTAGCCACCTGAAAATGTCAGACCAGAATATGAAGCCCGATTGAGTGCGAAGTAGGCACCAGCCTGCATAACCGGATCGGGGATGTCGAAATAGGATTTCTGAAGCTGGTCGAACCCATTCCGGTCCATGGGATGGAACTTCCGTGCAGCATCGGCGACAGCACCAGCATCAAACTTGATTTGCTGCCAGCAGTTCGCGAGTGGGGCGAACACATCAAATCCATGCACCAGGATACCGCGTTGGCCCAGGTCCAGTTCGACTGCACCGCCACCGAGGAATGGTGAGATCACTTCATCCACATCATCAGGGATGAAGGAAGCAATTGTCTTTTTGCCCCTCTCTTTGCCCCCTGGGTATCTAAATATCGCCATCAAGTTTCACCATCAAACTGGTATTTATCAGTTCGATGGTGTGAGTTTGTTTCTGATCTGTTTGAATGTTACGCATGAGAAAGCCCCGGCAAATTTCTCTGCCGGGGCTATTTGGTGAGATGTCTAATTACTTCTTTTTGCGGCCGATGCCCTTTTTCTCAGCAGCAACCTTATCAAGCTCAGAACGCTCGTAGATCAGGGCAACCAGCTTTTCGTCGCCGCCATTCGCCGCGTCGATCAATCCCTGGTAAAGGGCCTTCAGGTCGCTGAGGCTGGAAGCCTCGAACCATTCGGTTCCATCGACTGACAATGGCGAACGGAGAATCTTGAAACGGTAGGCATCGCCGGACTTCACAAACCAAGCCGTGCGAGTATTGATCTCTCCGCCGTCGATGGCGGCCTGGACCATTTCTTGCTGCTCACGCACCTTTTTGACAAACCGGGTGACTGGGGTGTTCTTAGACACGGCAGGAACGCGGGTTGGGGCTGGTGCGGCTTTCAGTTTGTCTAAAAACGACATGTAGTGAACTCCAACCTATTTGGGGTATGGGCTTTCGGAAATCTTGAAGCATCCTATCGCTGCCATGATTCCAAAACAAGCCATACATATTAGGTGCAATTTCAAGTCGTCACCATTGAAACTTAGAAGCGGTAGGGGCTATCGGTCGCATCAGCCTCATAATAGCCACATTTATATTCTAACTGACAATGGTTCTCACGGAATTGAGCGTAAGCAGTTTTTATCACCGATGTTGTCCCTGACTCGTCTTCATTCATATCCATGATATCTTCAAAGGGCGTTGTGGCGTCCATTACCTTGTAGACAGCGTAGGAATTAAATTCAGACAGGCTGTCGCAGAATTTCTTCGCCTTGGAAAGCGAGGGAAACATCTTCACGAATTTTGTCGTTCCCACGCAATCGCCCCCACATCGGTCTTCACCTAATAATTTGTGGTAAACGCAGTCACGATTAGATGCCACTTCAAATTCAGCCATATGCTTTCCATTGGTGCGAAGTTTGGCAAGGATTTTAGGGTTCTTCTGGGCGAGTAGGCTAACACGGGGGTCGCTAAATTGAATGGTCCGCCCACCCAATAAGTCATCTTCATCATGTTCGTCGTAAATTAGTTTGAGCTTGCTTGCTGCATGGATAAATGCGTTAGCCATCTTCACATTATACGTAAAGCGGGCGACAAAATCTGCGTAGAAGGCAGCACGCCTAAAGTCGTGCAGCAGCCAGTTATGCAGATTAACTGTTCCAATCACACTTCCGTCTGTAAAAAATATCAATCCTGTCTGAGTTCCTTCTCTTAGTGCATTTAAAACGTCGTCCCGTGAAACGATCTCGCTCTTGTAGTGCTCAACCAGTTCATTCACGTCTTCAAAATCTGTTTCAGGTAACTCGTTTATGATTTTCATTAGCAGATTGGACGCACCCGCAATGGCTTTCTCGACCTCGGTAGGTTCGGGAGGGTAATTGTCTTCCTCACCATTCTTGCCAGGGGAAGGATTGCCGGTTACCGAGACATCATCCGAATCATTCTCCAGATCAGTCGCTGGGGCCTCTTCGCCGCCTGAAGGCGGAGGATCGTCGTCAGGGTCAGTATCGTCGCATTCATCGCTGGTCACATCTGAATGCCCGTTGTCATCTCCTGACGGCGGTGGGCTTCCACTAGGCTTAATCGACTCGTAGTTATCGTTCAGCCAACCAACGACGGTTTCCATATGGTCTTCATAAATGCTGTTGTCTTCATCTGAAACCATATAGCAACTAATCGGACTGCCCCCTGTGCGTTTCAAAATGTCGTCGCCACGGGTGCGGTATTCATTGTGCCCTTCATAACAATTTAGTGCCAAGTTGTGGTCGCAAAACCCTATCAAGAATGGGTAGATGGGGAACAACACCAGATATTCTGGGTTTTTTTTGAAATTTTCTTTAGTCAGGAACTTATCAAGAGTGAACCCAGCGGGTATGAAACCACGTTCGCCAACCACATCAACCGGTTCCGTATCCTCACTGGTCGCCTCTTCGTCCCCGTCTACACCGTCGAGATAATTCCGCACAGCTTGCTTCGAAGTAAAGCTGATGGACCGATGACCAGGGCTGGGCGGTGGCAAATCCTTGATCGCATCCCATACCTCTTGGACCACCTTCTTGGGCAAGGTGGGCTTCCTGGGCTTGGGGGCGTCGGCCTTCTTGTTCTCTTGAAGCCACAACTTCTCAATCGCGTTGATGCCGACGGTTGTAAGTTGGTCCCGTGCTGAGTTTTCCAGCAACGGCGGCTGCCGGGTGTGGAGCCAATGGCACACCCGCGAATAACAGGTGATGGTGTCTTTGACCGCCCGCTTGTTGAAGGGGACGCTCTTGCGTTTGGCAATGGTAGCAAGGTTGAACTCGATGGCTCTGTGAAAGACAGGGTTCTGAACATCCGCCTTTGGAACCTTGACCTTGATGTGGGTGCAGCGAACGTCAAATCCTTCAGGGTCGCTCAACGCCTTCAACACGATGCGATAGGCTGACATGACGCGATTAATCGCGTTTTCATCGGTGTTTGTTTTTGCCTCATAAAACGGCTCAAACTGAAGCACCATATCTTCAATCAGTTCTTCCCATTCTTCATCGTTATCGATGCGTGGCGGGTCTTCTTCAAAATGTCTACCTGGAGACATTTTGGAGATTTGTTTCGAGGCAACTGATGGTTTGTGTGCTTCGTAGTGGCTTTCCATGATACGCCTGCGACATACATTAATACGCAATCTCCATTCAAAACATATCAGAGTGAGTTAACGCATTTCAATCATGTTTAGCTATGGGCTTTTTGTCGCATTAAATTATGCTATCTAGTAATTCAGCGTTAAGTCGCTCGATGAGTGCACCGCAATTCATGTTTTCGTGGATGCTGCGTCAGCCTGCTGCACCGCCAGCACGCTAAAAAATCAAGAATTTCACCATGAAAATATTTTTTCAAGCCGCAAATACTGCCTAACTATATGCCGCACATATCATTCAGGTTGCAATGGTCGATCACAAAGGCTGCTTGTATAAAAATATTTTCATGATCGAGGTGGAGATTTTGTATCATTAATCTTGATTATAACAATGATTTACATTGTCGCTTTTTGTTTGACGAATGTGCAAATAGCTTCTTACCATATGTGACGTTGCAATCTTGCCAACAAAGCGTGCTTCATCAAATGTGATGATAGGCTTTAAGGCGTAAGCGGAGTGTTGAAAAATGAAATCGAGCCGGTTCTACGTCTATTACGAAAACGACCCGTCAAACAGGAAGTGTTTGTGCGGGGCGATAAATCCGGTCTGGATGCAGGGCCTCACAGCCCGAGCGTACCCGTACAGTATTGGTGATATTGATATGATTGCCAAAGCGATCAGTCGGGAAGTTTCTTGTGAATCGGTGGATGAAGACGATGGGATGAAATGGGTAACTGTCGAATTAAAGGATGATGGTGAGGATGATGTTCTAGCCAGATTTGAAGGTGACGGAACCAACGTTGATTGGGTCTGTTGGCTAACTGATCACGTCCCAACACCTAAAATTGAAGCAAGGTATGACTATTACTCATGGGACGGTGAGTGTGCCATTGGTCCTGTGTATTGCGTCATTGGCGGTGAATTGTTCATTGTAAGTGGCGGAGAGAGTGGTCGAGGCACGCTTTATGATGAAGGAGACAATTTCGGAATTAATGAAGTGACACGCGTGTATGTCGAACAAGTATGGTCTGATGCACACGACATGGAACGCGTGTTAACCGGAAAACATACTTTCGAATTGTCAGTTAGCAAGTGGGAAGACGATGACTACGATGAAGTAGATAGCGGGCATCAATTGTCCTACACCGCCGATGAAGTCCGCAAGATGACCAAGCCAGATTTCAAGAACGAAGTTCTTAATGTGGTTTCAAGTTGGTTTGAGCGGTGAGCAGCAAACGCTGTCGCTGGACACATTGCTTGTGAATGTGTCCGGTGGCAGCGGCAGTCCAAAATGACTAGCGGAGATGATGCTGCTGTGCAGGACATCTTTCGATCAGAGGCAGAACGTCTGACAACTGTTAGTATCGATCAGTTTTGGAGTGAATGGATGAACCTCCAAAAGCCCTACCTGTATGGGTACAGCTACAGCTACGGGGGGCAAGCATGAGTGTTTCAATCGGCATCGAAAAGCATCTTCGATTCATTGATGAGTTCCGCAAATATGCGGCTAAGAATTTTGATCAAGGTGCGGAACTCGTAGTTGATGCTGTTCCATTCGTGTTTCCGGCCGAGCTAGATATTGAGATAAGGTGCGATCTTGATTTTCATAAAATTCATGACGTGACGCTCCTTAACGTGGGGAAGCTCGTAAACATAATCAGGAAGGAAAGCGGAAACACACTGGCATTACTATGCTGCGGCAAGTGTTCTGATGGTGAGCTTGCCGTCATATACACTGCTACAGTAAATGTGCTTGGGAGTGTTTTCGAGTATTCGATACAGGTAAGCAATGATGTCACGATAGCATTTGATCCAGCCTATGATATCAGGTACGTCGTTGGGGTGTTGTCATATATTCAGCAGCCGACCATCTATGCAGACTTAATTGATGTCAATGAATCTACGCAAAAGTCTCGCAAGAAGCATGGCAAACGGCCACTCCCCCCCTACAGGGTTATCAGACCAGGGCAAACCATCGTGAGGCACCGTCCAGTCGAAGGCCGAAGCCATGCGGGCACAGGCACGGGCACTCCCAAGTGCGGTCACTGGCGGCGAGACACAAAGTACGTCCGAAAGGATGGTCGTGTTATTTATCGTCGGGGATGTGCGGTCAAGGGAGGTCCTTGCGATAACCGTCCGGTGCTGGTTTTGCCCCCCAATCCCGTCGAATGGTCTGACGCATGAGGTGCGTGTCAGCCTTGGGACAGGATTCAAGCCTTCACCACGGGCAGGTCATCCCAGTTAGTGGTGTAGCTCGGCGACCGGTTGCCGCACCGCATCTTCCACGGTGCATCCTTCGGTGCCAGCCCGTACCCGACAGCCCCCTTGCCCAACTTGCTGTTGATCCCGTCAACCGCAGCCATCAACGCCGTTGGCCGTGCCCTTGATTCGGGTGGTGGTGAAAACAGGTCGCGGGGAATGTCCTCGGGTCGGACCAAATCGAGCATGATCACGCCTGCCTTCTTATACTCGTAGCCGTCACGCCACGCTGATTTCAGCCCCTTCAGGGCCGCCCCAATGATGTGCGGCGTGGATGATGTCGGTGGCGACAGACGGATCATCGAGTTCAGTGAAAACTGTGGCTGGTCGGGGCGGAACCTGTCGGTATAGGCGAACACCTGCACAGCACCGGACACCAGTCCTTGAGAACGAATTTTCTCCGAAGCCCTGCTGGCAAAAGTCATTACCGCATCATGGACCTGCTGGAAATCGGTGACGGTTTCACCAAATGACCTGGAGCAGCAGGTGGTGTGTTTGTCCGATGGGGCGGTGTCCAGGGTGTGAACCGGCGTTCCTCGCAGTTCCATCACGGTGCGAAGGCCGACCGCTCCCATGGTCTTCTTGATCCATCCATCTGACTGCAAAGTCAGGTCATAGGCGGTTCGGATGCCATTCACGCCACAGTGGGCTGCATACTGGCGGCCGATGCCCCACACGTCACCGACTGGGGTCTGCTGGAGGGCGGCCTCTATCCATCGGGAATCACGGCTCAGATCGAGCACGCCATTCGCCTTCTTGGATTTCTTTGCCAGCCTGTTGGCCAGTTTCGCCAGGGTCTTGGTGGTGCCAATCCCGACCGACACGGGAATGCCGGTCCAACGTCGCACTGTGGCCCTCACCTGTTGGGACCATGCCGTGAGGTCAGCCACTGGCATGCCATCCAAATCCAGAAAGCATTCGTCGATGCTGTAGACCTCGGCCCCCGGTGAGAATGTCGCCAGCACCGACATGACCCGTTCCGACATGTCGCCGTACAAGGCGTAGTTCGAGGACAGCATGATCAAGCCATGGCTATCGACCAGATGCCTGAGTTTGAAGGCGGGTTCGCCCATACCGACGCCAATGGCCTTGGCTTCAGCGGAACGGGCCACGGCACAGCCGTCATTGTTGGACATGACGATTACCGGCTTGCCTTCAAGGGCAGGGTTGAATGCCCGCTCGCATGAGACGTAAAAATTGTTGCAGTCCACCAGGGCGTAGACCGCCATGACTGATCACCGCTTGGTCAGGGACGACACGGCAAAGGTGACGACGCCCCATATTTGGACGCCATCATCAGGATCGACCGGGAAGCTGGGATAGTCCGGGTTGGCCGAAGCAAGTTCCCAACCATCCGCGACCTTCCGCAGGGTCTTCACCGTCAAGCCACCGTCCAGGGTCGCCACGACAATGTCGCCGTCATGGGGCTGTACTGAACGATCCACCACCAGCAGGTCACCACTATGGATGCCTGCACCGGTCATGCTGTCACCATCCGCCTTGCAAAAAAAGGTCGAAGCCGGTCGTTTGACCATCAACTCGTGAAGATCGAGCTTGCCCTCCAGGTGGTCGTCGGCGGGGGAGGGAAATCCGGCAGCCACCAGGGCGGAATAGATCGGTGCTGTGGCGTCGGATGGTGCGAAGCCACGGGACGATGGCTGACATGTGCCTGGGGGTAGCGGCGTATTTTGATTCTGCGAGAACATGGCAAGAACATTACATCGTGAGCACGGGCTCGGGCAATATCCAGTGTTCGACCGATTGACCCGTTGATCAGCAGGTCTATTATACTTTCGATGGAATTTCTAAGGGCACAATGCCATGCGATTACGTTGGCAGGACACGATGAACCTGGGCGTGGCCGAGATAGATGCCGGTCACCGGCACCTATTTCATCTGCTCGATGCTGTTGCGACTGCTGTTGAAGCTCGGATGCTGGAGGCTGCTCAAATTTCAGCGGGTGAATTTCTGGAGGCAGCGTTACAGCACCTTGCCCGCGAAGAAAGTCTGTTCGACCGCGTGGCTGAATTCCATGATTCTTCCCGCCATTTGAACACCCACAATGAAGCTCGCCGAACCTTTATGCGGCTGCATACTGCGATCTGCGATAACGCTGATCTGAGCGAAGCTCGGACTATTCTGGACGGGTTGATTCCCGATATGATCATCCGGCTGCACCAGGAGGACACGACCTTGGCTTCGGCGTTGAAAAATAATTTGTGACCTCTGGACGACCCACGATTCAGCGGAATGAACGCAGGTAGGCTGATCAGGCGAACATGGCGATATTCGGACGAAAAACTCGGACGCCATGTCGGTGGCCGGTTGACGAAGGTTACTGACCAGATAGGGCATCGCCTACTTTGTCGTTGTTTGAGGATGGGTATTGACGCAATGCAGTGCGAACAAAACTTGATTCCAGCCGCTCGATCCGCAGAAAAAGTTTGTGCGAACGATTCAATAGTGATCGCAAATCATCGGAAATAACGGAATCATTACAATGCGATATGTCCAAGCACACATCGTGCCCAGATAGCCTAAATTGTTCTTTCATCGCGTATTCTGCAGAAATCTCACCGTCATAAACTGCACGCTGGAACATCAACCACGACATAACTTGTGTCAGGCGGCTTGTTAACCGAAAAGCCTCATTGGTTATCCGAAGCCCCCTAATACCATCTACTTTTTGCCGATCCCGCCATTCGCCCTCCATCATGAAGGTCCGTGCTTCATCAAGCAGAGCCATGGTTTCTTCAAATGGGCCACGAAAATAGGTAGTTGTTCGCATCGCCGCACCTCACTTCACCACCAAGACGGGCAAATCGTTCCTGATGGTAACATGCGAAGTTTTGGCGTCAAATGCCATTCAATACCAAATGTCATACGTCTGCCTTAGCGGCTCTATGCGGTCTTTTTGTTGCCGTCACTGGAACTCTATGTCGCTGTCATAGGCAGATTACCGTTTTCACCGACCTGCTCCAGGGCAACCAGACCATTTGAAAGGCTAAATGCCCCAGAAATCTGATCGCTTGCGTGGAAGAGGTTTCCTCCCTTTGAAACCGTGACTCTGGATGATAATCGATGAAACGGGCACCCTTCCCAGAAAATCTCTCGAAAAGGCACACAATGCCGCGATAATTTTTACGATTTGTAACGCGAAATTTGCTTGGAAACAGCGGGTCTGTTTATTTTTCACAGCAATTGAAATTACTTGTGACGGTCACCCACTCTCGGATTCCAAGTGATTGACCTGCAGGGCGGGAAACTATCATACTTTTGATAGAATTACCTATGCCTGCTCCTGCCGTGACCGGAAACTGAGATGACTTGTGGCTGTCGAGATCAACGTGCTGAAATCGGCGACCTTGGTCACCTGCTGGTGCTTGCCAAGTCCCCGGAATGCCAGCACATCATCCAGTCGATCATCGACCACCTTCCGTGCGGCGTAACGCTGTTCGATCAGAATCTGGAAATGATTGCCTGCAACGGCCTGTTCAGACGGCTGCTGGATTTTCCTGCCACACTGTTTGAAGGCAGCCTGCCTTCAATGAAATCCCTGGCCCTGTTCAACGCACAACGCGGTGAATATGGCCCAGGTGACCCGGCGGAACTCGCTGGGCAGGTCGTCCAGAGAGCCATGGCTATGAAGCCGCACCAATTCGAGCGTATTCGGCCTGATGGAACCATTCTGGAGATTTCAGGCCAGCCACTGCCGAGCGGTGGATTCATAACCCTGTACACGGACATCACTGAACGACGTGAAGCCGAGGAAACCCTACGTGACAAAGAGGGCCTCCTGCGGCTGATTTTCGACAATTCCAGTGTGGCCATTTTTACCATCGATTCCAGTGGCCGGATTGGTGCGGCCAACCAACGGATGGCGGAAATGTTCATGATGCCATTGGAATCGCTGATTGGCATGGAATACGTTGATCTGGTTGATCCCGGAGAGCAGGAAGCAGCCCGAAAAAACATGGCTGATCATCTGATCCAGGATCGGCCCAACGTCAACTTGGAGCGGCATTATTGGCGGTCGAATGGTACCGCATTTTGGGGGCAACTGACTGCCAGTCATATGCCCGCTTACAAAGATGGGCATGCAGGTCTGGTCTGCGTCGTTTCTGATATTACCGAACGCAAGATCGCGGAACAGCATCTGGCCGAACGCAGCCATGAACTCGAAGTTTTAAACCTGGAACTGACCAAAGCTGTTGAGGCACTTGCCGCATCGAATGCCGAACTTGTTGCCGCCCGAGAGGAACTGGAGCACTTGGCCCGGCATGACACTCTGACCGGGGCTTGGAGCCGCAGCAGGATCGAAGAATCAGTCCGACAGGAAATGCTCCGAAATTCGCGATATGGCCATCCTGTTTCACTGATCTTCATTGATCTAGACCACTTCAAGCGGATCAATGACGGCTACGGCCATGCTGTCGGCGACGAAGTTCTCAAGTCATTTTGCGATATCGCCCAAAAATGTATGCGTTCCACCGATCTACTTGGACGCTGGGGCGGTGAAGAGTTCGTAATCGTCACACCGAACAGCGGCCTGATGATCGCAATTCTGCTTGCGGAACGAATCCGCAAGGCGGTTATGGCCTACGATTTTCCAGTTGCCGGGCACATTACTGCCAGTTTCGGTGTCGCTGAATATCGAGAGAACGAAACCTGGGAATCATGGCTTTGCCGTTCTGATGCCGCTCTTTACGCAGCAAAGGAAGGTGGGCGAAATCGAGTTATAACCGATGCCTGCGAGGCTGATGAAGCTGATGAGGCCGAGCTTCTCGATCTCTCGTTTCTCCGTCTGGTCTGGCGGAGCACCTATGAGTCTGGCCTTGCCGCAATTGATGCACAGCACCGGAACCTATTCGAGCACGCAAACAATCTCCTGACTTCAGTGATTGGCGAACGGCCCAAAGATGAAGTTCTTCCCCAGATTGAATCTCTTGTGATGGACCTGCTGGAGCATTTCCGGGATGAAGAAGCAGCTTTTCGTTCCATCGGGTATCCAGGAGCAGATGAGCATGCCCAAATCCACCAAGGGCTAATCGACCGAGCAGGAGAATTGGTGGAAAATTTCGCATCCGGTGAACTGGCCTTGGGCGACCTTTTCAATTTTCTGGCCTACGACGTGGTGGCGAAACACATGCTGTCGGAAGATCGAAAGTTCTTTGGGCACCTCCAGGCAGTTCGCGACACGGCGGTATAATTTCGGGCGTGGGGCTGGGCGATCATGGCGTTATTCGGACGAAAACCTCCACCCATCCAGGTCGGAGATCGGTTCAAAAAGTCGAACGACCAGACCAGAAAGGTGTGGGAGGTATCTCGGCTTTGGACGGCGGTTGATGGCGTGCCACATGCCCGGTTGGTGAACCAGCATGAAACACTGATGGTCTCTATCCGTACCCTGGAAGACCCGGAGTTCTTCGTTGCTGAGCCTGGGATTCGGAACGAGCCGTAAAGCAGATCGGCGGTGGCGAACTGGCGAGAACCCCACCGCCGGATCGTACTGGATGGATTTGGGTTACGGGGGAGGGTCCATCCAGATGTGGCCGCATTGAGAGGATGCCACATTGAAACGCTATCGCATTCGCCCTGTGCCATCAAGACGTACAGGATGAACTTCTCGCCCATATGGTGAAAATCTTGAACGCAAATCCGACTACGGACACCACTTCGGTCACGGTATCAGCAATCCACATCACTCATCTCATGAATGCAGGAAAGCTGCGTGCCTTGGCTGATGTTGAAGTCGTCTTCGATGGAGTCGTGATGGTCATTCAAGGTGTCCAAGTTCGAGCGGATGGCAAAAGCACCAAGGTATCCTTGCCGAAATATCGGGCACCAGATGGCTCATGGAGGGCCGCAATAATTCTGCCTGATGAAATCAAGGATGCCATTTCGGATACGGTGATTGCTGCGGGATTGGAGGCAGGAATCCTCCGGGTGAAGGAGGAGTCCGTTGGGGATCGGTGCACAATGGAAGGTGCTAAATCTCCGGACCATTTTGCTTGAGGTTGATGAAAGATATAAATCTTTGGTAGCATTTGATCGGTGTGAAGGCGGAGGACGGCCATGATTGTTGCAAACACAGGCTGGCCTGATCTCGAACTCCTAAAAGCTGCCCCGATTCTGATCTGGCGTGCTGGTCTTGATGCCAAATGCAATTGGTTCAACCCCGCTTGGCTCGCCTATACCGGCAGGACAATGGAGCAAGAGATGGGGAACGGATGGGCGGAAGGTGTCCATCCTGATGATTTTGATCGCTGCTTGAAAATTTATCTTGATGCCTTCGCACTTCGTCAGCCGTTCGACATGGAATACCGCATCAAGCGTGCCTGTGGCGAATACGGTTGGATCGTAGATTACGGAATCCCAATTCAAAACCAGTCCGGCGAATTTCTCGGGTATGTCGGCTATTGTTTTGATGTCTCTGTCAGACGGGAGAGCGAAGAAAAACTGGGAATTGCCTGTAAGGATTTGGCGGCATCCAACGCTGAACTTGAGCAATTTGCCTACGTCGCATCCCATGATCTTCGTGAGCCACTCCGTATGATCAGCAGCTATGTTGACCTGATTGAACGCCGCTACGGACATCACTTTGACGCAGATGGGCATGAATTTATTGGCTTCGTCCGCGACGGTGCCCGGCGAATGGATGCGATGGTTCTGGACCTGCTTGCATTCTCCAGAATTGATAGACAGGGAGAACCACTGGTTCCGATGCGGATCGGTGATGCCATTTCCCGTGCCGTGAGAAATCTTGGGACAGCCATTTCCGAGTGTGATGCACACGTGGTCGTCGATGTGGATGCTTCGCTCATGGTGGTTGGGGATGGCCACCAATTAGATCGGCTTTTCCAAAACCTAATTGGGAATGCCATCAAATATCGAAAAGAGGGGATAAGACCACACGTTGTCGTGTCTGTTCATCTCGATAATGAGAAGGCGACCTTCTCTGTTCAAGATAATGGTATCGGGATCGCACCAGAATACTTCGACCGAATTTTTCTGCTTTTCAAGCGACTTCATACCCGAGAGATATACGAGGGAACAGGGATCGGTCTTTCTGTCTGCAAGAAGATTGTCGAGCGGCACGGGGGCGAGATTTGGGTCGAGCAATCACCTTCAGGCGGCTCGACTTTCCTGTTTACCTTGCCGATATCTGAGTGAATCCGTTTGATAAATGATGGCTGTTAGTCATTCCGTTTTTGTTTGGTAGGGAGGGGCACATGAACAAGTCCGAATTGATCGCCGCCGTCGCCGATGGTGCCAACATGACCAAGGCCGACGCGGCAAGTGCTATCGACGCCGTATTCGAAGCCATCACCGCCGCCATGAAATCGGGCGATGACGTGCGTCTTGTTGGCTTCGGGTCTTTCTCGGTTTCTGCCCGTCCTGCCCGTCAAGGCAGGAATCCGCAAACTGGCAAGACCCTCACCATCGCGGCCAGCAAGTCTGCCAAATTTACCGCCGGAAAGACCCTCAAGGACACCATCAATGGCCGATGACATCAAGGCTCTGACCACCAAGATTGTAGCCGCCTACCTGGGCAGCAACACCCTGGCGGTCACAGAAATTCCGAACCTGATCAAGTCCGTTTATTCGTCTTTGAAAGCAACCATCACACCGGTTGCAGCACCGACTGAAAGCCAGAAGCCTGCCGTATCGATTAAAAGGTCGGTAACGGAGGAATCTGTGATCTGCCTTG
This sequence comes from Magnetospirillum sp. 15-1, assembly GCF_900184795.1. Taxonomy (NCBI): domain Bacteria; kingdom Pseudomonadati; phylum Pseudomonadota; class Alphaproteobacteria; order Rhodospirillales; family Rhodospirillaceae; genus Magnetospirillum; species Magnetospirillum sp. 15-1. Next base: position 159,032 of record NZ_FXXN01000024.1, read on the forward strand.
AATGTGGAAGTCATCAAAAATTGATGAAGCGTCACCTGAATCGGGGGCATGGATTATCCATAGAGGGATACCGCATGAAGTGGGATTTGCCTGCTGATTATCCCATGGTTGCTCCAAACTATGCTGCTCACCGATCAAGAATGGCCGTAAAATTTGGGCTTGGAATTTCTCGACATAAACCAAAATCAGAAACGATTCCCGATGCCAGTAGCGACACGGGCGTCGCTCATGACGCGGCTCCTGCTCATGTTTATCCGACATCAAGATGGGCGAAGCCATCCTCGTAAGGAAAAGACCACCATGCCGCCACGTAAGAGTGCCAAGCCCGCAACCGCCCCCAAGCCTGCCAAGGTCGCCAAGAAGGCTGGTCGGTCCACCCGTGGCCGATTGGACGACGGCAGTGCCAATCCCATTGATGTCCATGTCGGTGCCCGCATTCGGCTTCGTCGGACCCTGCTTGGCATGAGCCAGGAGAAGCTTGGTGAATGCCTTGGGCTGACCTTCCAGCAGGTCCAGAAATACGAACGTGGGGCCAATCGGGTCGGAGCATCCAGGCTGTTCGACCTATCCCGTGTTCTGGATGTCCGGGTTGGCTACTTTTTTGAGGAAATCTCTGATACTGCCCAGGCAGCATCGCCGGTCGAGGTGATCCGTGGCAATGTCACCAAGGCAATCGATGTCGCTGACGACAATCCCATGACAAAGCGGGAAACCCTCGAATTGGTACGGGCCTATTTCAGCATCAATGACCCCAAGGTCCGGGATCAGGTTCTGGCGATGGCAAAGGCTCTGGGCGGTGCCAAATAGTATGGTTAGATTATTATACGGGAAAAACTATTTTTTCGATCTCTTGCTTTAAATGGCTTACGGGTATCCCCTTCTTATAGCGTTCATCCGCCGACTTAGACATAGACCAACCTCCCAAGGTCTTTAACATTGAGTCTTCCATGACTTGTTCAGCCCGCTGGGCGAAATTATGCCGAAATGAATGCAATGTATGCTGTGGCGATTTGACCGGGGCCAAGATTTCATCAATCTGACTTGCCAGAGATGTTAGATAGTTTCCGCTCTTAATTTTTGTCGCATCAAATATCTTCGACTTCCCCCCTGCCCTTCTGGACTCCACGTAATCAAGAAACCCACGCTCAATTGCCCGAGAGTGTATCGGGACAAATCGCGGCTTCTTATTTTTCACAGTCTTTGACAAGGCTATAAGATGCGACACCCGAATGCTTGGAGACACATTGAAGCACCACACCCCATCCTCTTGAACAACATCAGTTACATCAAGTTGTGCCAGTTCGTTTCCACGCATCCCATGATACAATGCGAGATACGGCAACCAGCCAATCCCATCAAAGTTATATTTACAGTTAAATAGCTTGACCAACATTTCGTCTGGAAAAGCCTCCCGGATTGATTGATACCCACTGTCGTTCAACTTAATTCTTTCAGCAGGATTCAATGGAACCCAACCATTCACCCTAAAAAACTCAAAAACCGTCCCCATGTTTGTTAGATATTTGTTTATTGTTGAAATTTTCAAAACACCAAGGCCCTGAATAGCATCAAGCAAGTCATCCTCACCGATTTCATCTTTCTCAGATTCTGACTTTATCTCATCAACCTCCCTCCTAATAATTTTTGAAATATCTTCATATGTCATTCCAAAAAATGCTGGATTCTCTTTTGCATTTGCTGGCAAATAACGGATTATCTCACGGACTCTAATGATATCATCGCGGTTGATGTAGGCGACATTTGTATTGCCCCCGAGAGTCTCCAAAATAACGTCGCATATTGTGCTATAATTTGTGATATTCGACGATGCCAATTCTTGCCGCTCAGGATTGCTTTTAAATTTTTCAATTGCGTCTTTAAGAGAGACGATTTTGGCAAGTGGGGCAGCCCTATCGGGGTTTGAATCAATAAAATTGCCAGCCGCAATGATGGCGGGATTGAAGTTTAAACTAACCATCATCTCCCGCACCGCCGAACGGGCCGCAGCAATGGCAAGATCGTGGAACTTATTACGTAGCTGAGGAGAAAGTTCAACGTATTGGGTTGCTTCGAAATTAGCGATCAAGTCATCAACCGTGCCGCCAATTTTACCGGTTTTAAATTGTATCGAAAGCCCACCCAAGATGTCGTCAACCCCCATCTCGGAAACTCGACGCCTTGGTGGCTTGGTTCTTTTCCATGCCTCCTCAATGGCCTTTTCGATGGTTAGATGAATGCCCGTATAACCGAGCAATGCACGAGATTGTTCGCTGGTACTAAATGACTTTCGAACCCGTCGGCCGAGGAGCCTCCCCTCAAACTCCACCAGCCCGCGTATCTTTTGGTCAAAATCTCTCTCGTAATGATATACGCCTCGAATTTTGACCAGATAAGGTATTTTTCCTTGGCGGATTCCAGAGGCCACAGCACTTTCCCCCACGTTTCCCCCCACACTATCCCCCAATAATTGGCGTATATCAAGGAATTCAATGGGTTGGTTTAGCCGCAGCTTTCCTCCCTAAACTCAAGCCGCTGGGGCAACCCAGCGGCTTTTTTTCTCCTCTTGGGGACTGGGCGGGAAAGCAGCATCTCTGGTATATATCGATAGGCTTAGCCCACCCTCCCATTGGCTGCCGCGATCAAGAGCCACGTTTGAAGATGCTTCCTTTCAACGCTCTCAAACGCCGGAACACCCGCCCCCTGGGACGGCGCATCACCCTTTACACCATCGTCTTCAGCTCGGTGATCACCCTGATCATCAGCATCCTCCAGCTGACCAACGAGTTCACCGACCGGCAGTCGGCGGTGGAGCGGCAATTGGACGGAATCGACGTCCTGCTGCCCTCCATTGCCGAAAGCGTCTGGACCTTCAACGAGGCCCAGATCAATCTGGCGCTGCAGGCCTTGACCAGCATGCCCCATGTCCAGGAGGCCACCATCGCCACTCCGGAGGGCAAGGTGTGGTCGCGGGGACACAATGTCTCGGCCCACGCCATCGGCCGGACATTCTCCCTGGAACGTCAGACCAGTACCGGCCGGCAGACCCTGGGCACCCTGGGCGTGGTCGCCGGCATCGACGCCATCTACCTGGCGGTCTTCACCCTGACCGCCGAGATTCTGTACGGCAACGCGATCAAGACCTTCCTGGTGGCCGGCTTCATGGGCTGGCTGATCCATATACTGGTGACCAGCCGTCTGGCACCGCTGAAGCGCGAGGTCCAGGGCGTGCTCGACGACCTGGGACACCCCGATGCCGGTGATGGAGGTACGCCACCCGGCGATGAACTGGACGCCCTGAAGGGCAGCTTCTCGGACATGGCGACGCGGCTGCGCGACGCCATCGGCAGCATGAAGATCGTCGAGGCCAACCTGCAATCCGCCAACGAAAATCTGGATGCACGGGTAAGGGAAAAGACCGTCCAGTTGGAGGAGAGCAAGAAAAAGGCCGAAAACGCCGCCGAGGCGGTTCTGCGTTCCATGGAGGAGCAAAGAAATTTCCTGTCCATGGTCTCCCACGAGTTCCGCGGCCCGCTCTCCACCATCGCCGGAGCCGCCCAACTCATCGCCATCTATGGGCGCGACCACGAGGAACTGGGGGAAGAGGTGGCGAAGATTCACCGTGCCCTCGGACGGATGTCGAACCTGATCAACGAGTACCTCAACGAGGAACGCCTGGATTCATCGGTCTGCCCGCTCGACGCCAAACGGTTCGATTTGGGCCCCCTGGTGGAGGAAGCCTACTCGGCCGATCTGTTCTCCGCCGACGCCCGCTGCCTGGACATGGACATGGAGCCGGGCGTGTCGGTGACCGGCGACCGCAATCTGCTGGCCATCGCCATTTCCAATCTCGTCGACAATGCGCTGAAGTTCTCTCCCGCCCACAGTCCGGTCCGCGTGACCATGCGTCGCCACCTCGATCAGGCCGAGATCGTCATCCGCGACCGGGGGCCGGGAATTCCGGCCGACGAACACGACAAGATCTTCGCGAAATACTACCGCTCCACCCGGACCGACCGGGTCTGCGGCGTCGGTCTGGGCCTGTATTTGGTCAAGCGGATCGTCGACCTGCATGCCGGCACCATAGCCGTCCAGAGCGATGCCGCCGGCGGCACCGCCTTCACCCTGCGGCTGCCCCTGGGCTGACGGTTGCAGCCGGCGGGAACCCCGCCCATACTCGACGCATAGCGTTCGGGGCCGACCATGCCAACCAAGCCGCGCATCCTGTTCGTCGACGACGAAGTCCGTGTCCTCCAGGGATTGCGGCGCGGCATGCACAAGCATGAGGAGCGCTGGGAAATGGAGTTCGTCTCCGACCCGACGGCGGCGCTGGACGCCATGCGGGCCCAGCCCTTCGACGTGGTGGTCTCCGACATGAAGATGCCGGGCATGACCGGGATCGACATGGTGGTGGCCATGCGCGAGGTAGCGCCCGACGCCGCCTACATCATGCTGACCGGCACCGCCGACCTGCGCACCGCCATCGACGCCATCAACCGCGCCGATATGTTCCGCTTCTTCACCAAGCCCTGCCCGGCCTTTCTGCTGGCCGAGGGCATCGTCGAGGCCTTGGCCGCCCGCCGCCCGCCCGAGCAGCCGCCGTCCATGGGCGAGGCCGCCCTCGATCGCCTGCCGGTGGGTGTGGTGGTGGTGGACGCCACCGGCCATGCCCTGTTCATGAACCGTCGCGGCGCCGCCCTGTGCGCCGCCGAGGATGGGTTGCTGCTGGCCGGCGGGCGGCAGGTCCGGGCCGCCTCCGCCGCCGAATCGGCCGCCCTTCACCGCGCCGTAACCGAAATCCTGACCGGCGGGGGAACGGCGGCCCTGTCCATCACCCGGCCGTCGCTGAAGCGCTCCCTGTCGGTGCTGATCAGCCCCCTGCCCGGATCACGGGCCGCCCTTTATATCGGCGATCCCGACGACCTGCCCCTGGTTCCGCCGGAGCAATTGGCGCGGCTGCTCGATCTCACGCCGTCCGAGGCGCGCCTGACCCATTCCCTGGCCCTCGGCCACTCGGTGGAGGAGGCCGCCGGCCTGTCCGAGGTCACGGTGTCGACGGCACGCAGCTATCTCAAGCAGGTCTTCGTCAAGACCGGCACGGCGCGTCAGGCCGAACTGGTGAAGCTGGTCCTGGGGCTTCCCGCCGTCGAGGATTAGAGCATCGAGCGCCAAATCTGGCGCACGGTGCGACCAGCCGCCGTTGAGGCGGCGGCCAAGCGCGCGGAGGCGCGCGCCCGGCGAGGGGCAATATGATAAGGCAAGAGCGCCGCGCCTCATATTTGAGGCGCGGCGCTCTAAGGAAGCTCGGGGTCCGAGGAAGACAGCAGGGGCGGCGCCTTGGCGCCGTCGGGCAGCGGCCGGTCGTCGCCGCCCAGGGTGCGGTGCATGATCACCACGTCCACCCAACGGCCGAATTTCAGCCCCACCCCGCGCAGCACCCCTTCCTGGCCGAATCCCAGGCTCCGGTGCACGCCGATGGAGCCCTGGTTGGCGGAATCGCCGATCACCGCGATCATCTGGCGATAACCCAGTTCGGTACAACGCTCGATCAGGGCGGCGAGCAGGGCGCGGCCGATCCCCCGGCGCGCCACGAAGGGCGCCACGTAGATGGAATCCTCCACCGTGTAGCGATAGGCCGAGCGCTGGCGGAACGGCCCGGCATAGGTATAGCCCAGCACCTCGCCCTCCTCCACCGCCACCAGATACGGCAGGCCGCGCGCCGCGATGGCGGCGCGGCGGGCCTTCATTTCGTCGACGGACGGCACCTCCTCCTCGAACGAGGCGGCGCTGCGCGACACATAGAAGGAGTAGATGGACTGAATCGCCGCCATGTCGTCGTCGGTGGCATCGCGGATTTCCACGGAAAGCGGAGTGCTGGGACCTCTCATGCGCGACCGAACTCCCCGGCCGCCGCGGCCAGGGCCGCCGCCACCTTTTCCAGGTCGCCCCGCACCCGATCGAAATCGGGGCCGTGGCAATGGTTGGCCTCGTCCATGTACAGGGCGCGGTTGATCTCGATCTGCAGGGCATGGCTGCCCTGGCGGGGCTGGCCGTAATGCCGGGTGGTGAAACCGCCTGCATAGGGCGCGTTGCGCACCACCCGATAGCCCAGATGGGAGAAGGTATCCTCTGCCACCTGGGTGAACAGCGGCGAGCAGGCGGCGGCGAAGCAATCGCCCAGCACCACCTCCACCCGGCTCAGGCCGGAATCACGGTCCATGGGACCACCCACCGACGGCATGGAATGGCAATCCACCAGCAGCGACCAGCCGAAGGCCTTGCGGGTGGCCTCCACCAATCCCTGCAGCCGGCGGTGATAGGGACGGTAGCAACGGGCGATGCGACTCTCGGCCTCGGCCACCGGCAGGCGCCCGGCATAAATCTCGGCACCGCTGGCCACCACGCGGGCGATGGTCCCCAGCCCGGCCAGGACACGGGGGCTGCGGGTATTGGCGTGATCGGGCAGCGTGCCGGAGAACATGGCGGGGTCCAGTTCGTAGGGCTCGCGGTTGGGATCGCAATAAGCCCGCGGGAACAGGGCGGCGATCAGCGGCGCCCCCAGCCCGACCACTCCGGAATACAGCTCGTCCACGAAGCTGTCCTCGGAACGGCGCAGCATGCGGGCGTCGAGCCGCGACTGGGCCACGAATTCGGCGGGATAGTCGCGTCCGGAATGGGGCGAGGCGAAAACGAGCGGCACCGTTTGCCGGGGCGGCTCGAACACCCTCAGCACGGCGGCATCGTCATTCATGATCTCGGCGGGCACGGTATCCATGGCTTGCCCGCCCTTCTTAGCAAATCGGCCGGCTCGTGTCATACCCCGCTCGCGGAAAACGGCGACTTTCGCCCTGCTTCATTTTCCATTGTGCAGGCATTTCAGAAGGGCTTGCAATGCCCGAAGAACGACGCTAAAAGAACGTCCCTCGGCCGGGCCCAACCAAACGGGACGGACGGGAAGACAAGGGCGGTTAGCTCAGCGGGAGAGCACTACGTTGACATCGTAGGGGTCACTGGTTCAATCCCAGTACCGCCCACCATCAAAGGCCCCAGGGAAACCTGGGGCCTTTGTCCTTTTCGGACTCCGTTCCAGCATCAACCTTGCTTTAAGCAATCCCTGTCATGATGTGATTCTTAATATCACCCGACAGAAGGCGGGATCGCGTCATGGCCACCACATCGGCAACCCACTCCAAACCGTTCATCCAGGCCCCTGCCCCGCGAAAGCCGGCGGGAAAGTCGGGTGGCGGCAAGGCGAAACTGCTGGCCCTGGCCGGTATCGCCGTGGTGGTGGCTGTCCTGGGGGCCGCCGCCGTGATGATGCGCCCCCATACTTTGGGCGGTAATGCGGCGGCGACGCCGGAAGCCTTCGCCGAGCAGATGGAAGCCGCCGCCCGCAACGGCGGGGGAACCATTCCCCACGTGTTCGGCGGCACCATCCGCACCGAGCGCAACGGCGCCATGCTGGCCCTGGTCGCCGATAACGTTCCGCCGACCGCCTGTGTTTCGGTGGGCTGGAAGCTGGTCCGCAAGGGCCTGCTGTCCATCAACGGCACCATGCCGCTCCGCGTTTCGGCCGCCAAGCTGGCGGAACTGTGCAACCAGGAAGACGGCCCCGCCGTCCTCACCTGGATACCCAAGCCGACCGAATAGATATCCATCATAGATATTGATTACCCCCGCGCCTCCTGCCACCATATGGCGGGTTGGGCAACACTGTGGAGTGTGGGGAATGGACGATATCGATCTGGCAGCCGAACGTACCGACATGCTGAACGCCGCCGCCATCCAGGCGGTCTTGGAGCGGACGGAATCGGCGCTTTCCACCGGCATCTGCCGCGCCTGCAACGAAGAGATCGAGGCCGAGCGCCTGCAGGCCAATCCCTATGCCAAGCATTGCCGCGACTGCGCCGACGAGGCCGAGACCCGCGCCCGCATGGCCCGCCGCTGCGGCCCGCGCTGAGCGAGCGAACCGGCACGGTCCATGAGAGCGGCGCGCCTCAAATATGAGGCGGGCCGCTCCAGCGCCCGTTGAGGGCGCGGCCAAGGGCGCGGATGCGCCCGCCCGGCGAGGGAAAATGATAAGGCCTATAGCGTGATACACATTTTGGGCATCACGCTATAGAGCGGACACGAATTGGCCCGCCCCCACAAGGGGACGGGCCGGTTCATGTCACAGGACCAGCAGGGCGCTGCCGCCGTCCTTCTCGATCTCCCACAGATAACCGAGGGAATCGAGGGCCCGCTCCCGCGACATCAGGGAGTGGGCTTCGGGTGCGGCGATGATCGCCCAGACCCGGTCCCGGATTGCCGCTAATTTCTCGCGGCGCGCAGCCTTCTGGCCCATGGTCGTTCACTCCTTTCGCAGAAGCGACTTCATGGACAACATATCCAGCTTTTCCTTAACGGAAGGTATCGTGGCGCCACGAAGATGACGGGCGGAGCGTCCGTCAGGCGCCCCAGGCATCGGCACAGATCGCCGCGTACCAGTCGGCGGCATGCTCGGCCTCGGCTTTGCGGGCGTGGGCGTCGGCGCCCAGCGGGCTGACGCCGCCCGACTCGGCCACGGCGGCCCGGCGGCCGTCGGCCACCTCGTAGACCCCCGCCACCGAGACGGCGTAATCGGGCGCCAGCAGGCTGTAACAGACGTTGATGGCCTTGACCGGGCCAAAGCCCTGCCCGGCCAGCGACGCCACCGCCGCCGCCGCCGCGATCTTGGCCTGATTGTTGGCCGAGGACGCGGATTTCGGCATCTCGCCGGCGATGCAGGCATCGCCGATCACGTGGATGCCGGGGACGAGGCGGGATTCGAAGGTCACCGGGTCCACCGGACAGAAACCGCCGGCATCGGCCAGTCCCGCCGCCACGGCGATACGGCCGGCGCCCTGGGGCGGAATGATATTGGCCAGCGCCGGGGTGAAGCGGTCGAAATCGGTCTCCACCCAGCCCTCGGCGGCGTTGACCCGCACCACCCGGCCGTTATTGGCCCCCGACACCCATTCGATCATGTCGCCGTACAGCGCCTTCCAGCCCTCCTGGAACAGCGCCTGCTTGGAGAAGGAATCCTTGGCATCGAGGATCAACACCTTGCAGCCCTTGCGGGTCCGGGACAGGTGCCAGGCGATCAGTCCGGCCCGCTCGTAGGGACCCGGCGGGCAGCGGAAGGGATTGCCCGGCGCGGCGATGATCACCACGCCACCATCCTCCACCGCCTCCAGCCGGCGACGCAGCAGGGCGGTCTGCGCCCCGGCCTTCCAGGCATGGGGCATGACCTGGGCGGCGGCCTCGTCATAACCCTCGATCTCGTTCCAGCGCATGTCGATGCCGGGTGAGACGATCAGCCGGTCATAGGCGATCCATTGCCCCCCGCCAAGGCGCACCCGCCGCCGCTCGCCCTCGATGGCGGCAACCGTGTCGTGAACCACCTCGATGCCCAACCGAGAGCGCAGATGGCCGTAGCCGTGTTCCAGCCGGGACAACGGCCCCAGCCCGCCGATCACGCCGTTGGAGCCGGGACAGGTGACGTGCAGCCGGCTCGGCTCGATCAGGGTGATGCCCAGGTCGGGCATGGCCCGGCGCAGGTAACGGGCCGCCGTCGCTCCGCCGAAGCCGCCGCCGACGATCACCACCCGAGCCCGCCTGGCCCCCACCGCCAGGGCCGGAATCGCCATCAGCCCCGTGGCGCCGGCCAGCAGCGCCCGCCGGGAAAGCCGGCCGGTCATGGCCCCACCCCGCCGGCCAGTTCACCGGCGATGGCGCCCAGTTCCTCGCCGCTGTAGCCCTTGGCGATGCGATCCATGACGGTGGCGGCCCGTGACCCGTCGCGGAAGGCCAGCAGCAGGCGCAGCAATTCCCCCGCCGGACGCCCGGCCAGGGTGGGAATGCCGGAATGGATTTGGGGGGAATGGCAGGCGGCGCAGGTTTCGGCCATCAGCCGCGCCTGCCCCCCGGCCCGCGCCGGAAGCGCGGCGGCCATCACCACCAGAGCCATGAATGCGGTAAGACTGCGCACGGCGCCCCCCTCTTGGAGGCGCATTCTAGCCCGACGACAGCCGCCTGTCAGCGGGCCGAAACGGTGGGGCCGCCACAGGCCTTCCAGCCGAGAATGCCGCCCTTCATGCGGTGAATCTCACCATCCCAGCCGGCGGCCAGCAGCTTTTCGGTGGCGGTGCCGCAGCGGACGCCGCTGCGGCAATGGATGACCAGCCGCTTGCCCTCCTCGGGCTTGGGCATGCGGGCCGGATCGAAACTCGACAGCGGCAGGCTGATGGAGCCGGCGATGGACTCGGCGGCATGTTCGTCGGGCTCGCGCACATCCACCAGGACGACGGAGCCCGCCTCCCACCACTGTCGGATCTGCGAGGGATCGACCACGTGGACCTTGTCGCTGCCGGGAGACGAGGAAAGACCGAAAAGCCGGGAAAGCATGCCGAGCATCCTATTTTATCAGACAAAGCGAATGTAGGGATTCGCCGCCCGGATGCAAGCCCTAACGCCTAATACATTCGGCTGAAATCCGGCTTTTTTGCCTGGGGGTCTTGGAAACAGGGATACGCGTTCCAACTAATTAGAATGACTTTCAGGCGCAGTGTTTCATCCGCGAGTGGGAAAAGTTACTGCGGGTGAAACGACGGCAGGGAGGGACAATCAACATGAACAGGTCCGTTCTGGCCCTAGCGGCGGCGTTTGCCGTCACCGGTCTGGTCCCGGTGGCGATGGCCGGGGAGCCGCAGGCATGGGCACTCTCGTTCCAGCACGGGGTTTCCCCCACCATGGAACGCATCACATCACTGGCCACCTTCATCAACGGCGTGATCGTCGTCATCTCCATGCTGGTCAGCGGGCTGCTGCTATACGCCTGCACCCGCTTCAGGGCCGACCGCAACCCCAAGCCGGCCACCTGGTCGCACAACACGCCGCTCGAGGTCGTCTGGACCGCCATACCGGCGGTGATCCTGCTGCTGATCGCCATTCCGTCGTTCCGGCTGCTCTACTTCATGGACAAGGTCCAGGACGCCGACATGACGCTGAAGATCGTCGGCCACCAGTGGTACTGGACGTATGAGTATCCCGACCACGACTTCAAGTTCGACAGCAACATGGTCCAGGCCGACGACCTGAAGGCCGGTCAGCCGCGCCTGCTCACCGCCGACAACGCCCTGGTGGTGCCGGCCGGCGTGCCCATCCGCCTGCAGATGACCGCCGACGACGTGATCCATTCGTGGTCGGTCCCCGCCTTCGGTATCAAGACCGACGCGGTGCCCGGACGGCTCAACGAGACCTGGGTGCAGGTCTCCGAGTCGGGCACCTATTACGGTCAGTGCTCGCAGTTGTGCGGCGTCAACCACGGGTTCATGCCCATCCACGTCAAGGCCGTGCCCAAGGAGGAATTCATCGCCTGGGTCGCCCAGGCCAAGAAGACCTTCGCCCGCATCGACGGCACCCGTCCCGAGACGTCCGTCGCCCTTGCCGAGACCGTGACCAAGACTGGGGGGGAGAAACAGCCATGAGTACCGCCATCGCGCACGACCACGATCACGGCCACGCCCAGCCCCACGGCTGGCGGCGCTGGCTCTTTTCCACCAATCACAAGGACATCGGCACGCTGTACCTGATCTTCTCGGTGATGGCCGGGTTGCTGGGCGGGGCCATGTCCATCGTCATCCGCATGCAATTGGCCCATCCGGGCGGCACCATCTTCGAAGGCGACTGGCATCTTTACAACGTGTTCGTCACCGCCCACGCGCTGACCATGGTGTTCTTCACGGTGATGCCCGCCCTGATCGGCGGCTTCGGCAACTGGTTCGTGCCGCTGATGATCGGCGCGCCGGACATGGCCTTTCCCCGGCTGAACAATATCAGCTTCTGGCTGCTGCCCCCCGCCTTCATCATGATGCTGCTGTCCATGGTCGAAGGGGCCGGAGCCGGCACCGGCTGGACCCTGTATCCGCCGCTCTCCACAACCTACCACCCCGACGCGTCGGTGGACTTCGCCATCCTGGGCCTGCATCTGGCGGGCATCAGTTCGGTGCTGGGCGCCATCAACTTCATCTGCACCATCCTCAACATGCGCGCACCGGGCATGACCATGCACCGCATGCCGCTGTTCGTCTGGGCCATGCTGGTCACCGCCTTCCTGCTGCTGCTGTCCATTCCGGTGCTGGCCGGCGCGCTGACCATGCTGCTCACCGACCGCAATTTCGGCACGACGTTCTTCGCGCCGGCCGGCGGCGGCGATCCCCTGCTCTACCAGCATCTGTTCTGGTTCTTCGGCCACCCCGAAGTCTACATCATGATCCTGCCGGCCTTCGGCATCATCAGCCACATCATCTCCACCTTCTCGCGAAAGCCCATCTTCGGCTATCTCGGCATGGCCTACGCCATGGTGGCCATCGGCTTCGTCGGCTTCGTCGTGTGGGCGCACCACATGTTCACCACCGGTCTGGCGGTGGACACGCGGGCCTACTTCACCGCCGCCACCCTGGTCATCGCGGTGCCCACCGGCATCAAGGTGTTCAGCTGGATCGCCACCATGTGGGGCGGCTCCATCACCTTCCGCGTCCCCATGATGTGGGCGGTGGGCTTCGTCTTCCTGTTCACCATGGGCGGCGTCACCGGCGTGGTGCTGGCCAACAATCCCGTCGACGTGGCGCTGCACGACACCTACTACGTGGTGGCCCATTTCCACTACGTGCTGAGCCTGGGCGCGGTGTTCGCCATCTTCGCCGGCTTCTACTACTGGATCGGCAAGATGAGCGGTCGCCAGTACCCCGAGACGCTGGGCAGGATTCACTTCTGGCTGACCTTCATCGGCGTCAACATCGCCTTCTTCCCGCAGCATTTCCTGGGTGCCCAGGGCATGCCGCGCCGCGTTCCCGACTATCCCGACGCCTTCGCCGGGTGGAACATGGTCTCGTCCATCGGCGCCTATATCGCCTTTGCCGGCACGGTGTTCTTCCTGGTGGTGGTATGGCGCACCTTCACCGCCGGCAAGGCGGTGGAAGCCAATCCCTGGGGATCGGGCGCCACCACGCTGGAATGGTCGGTCAGCTCGCCGCCGCCGCTCCACAGCTTCGATGAGCTGCCCCACATCGGCACGCCTCATCTCGGCACTCCGGCGGAGTAAGGGACATGAGCCCCCAACGCCGCACCGGCGCGACCCTGGCGGGATTGGTGGTGGTCATCGCCGCCATGATCGGGCTGGTGATCGGCAGCGTGCCGCTGTACCGGGCCTTCTGCAAGGCCACGGGAATCGGCGGCCCGCCCCGTCAGGTGGCGGCGGACTCCGCCGCGCCCTCGGGCAAGATGGTGACGGTGCGCTTCGACGCCTCGGTGGCCAAGGGCCTGCAATGGCGCTTCACCCCCCAGGTCCGCGAGGTGAAGGTACGCCTGGGCGAGGACACCCTGGCGGTCTTCACCGCCACCAATCTTTCCGATCGCCCCATCACCGGCAACGCGGTTTACAACGCCACGCCGGACAAGATCGGCAAGTACGTGGCCAAGATCCAGTGCTTCTGCTTCACCGAGCAGACCCTGGAGCCGGGCCAAAGCGTCGACATGGCGGTCAGCTTCGTGATCGATCCGGCCATGGCCGCCGATCCCCTAAGCAACGAGGTCGGCACCATCACCCTGTCCTACACCTTCTTCAATACCAACACCGCACCTGACGAGAGAGGACGGTCATGAGTCACGCCCAAGCCACTCCCCGCGCTTCGTCGGCGCCCCATCCCTTCCATCTGGTCGACCCCAGCCCCTGGCCCCTGGTGGGCGCCATCTCGGCCCTGGTGCTGGTCTACGGCGCCGTGGACTGGTTCCGCAACCACGCCCACACCACGGTGGTGCTGGTCGGCCTCGCCCTGGTGGCCGTCACCATGTTCGGCTGGTGGCGGGACATCTTCCGCGAGGCCCGTTCGGGCACGGTCCATTCCGCGGAGGTCTGCCACGGCCTGCGCCTGGGAATGGGCCTGTTCATCGCCTCCGAAGTGATGTTCTTCGTCGCCTTCTTCTGGGCCTACTTCCATTCGGCCCTGGGGGTGGCGCCCATGGTGCCCCAATGGCCGCCGGCCGGCATCCAGACCCTGGAGACCTGGCACATCCCGTTCATCAACACCCTGATCCTGATGAGTTCGGGCCTGACGCTCACCCGGGCTCACCACGCCCTGCGGCACGACCGGCGCGGCGCCACCATGGCGTGGCTGGCGGTCACCATCGCGCTGGGTGTGCTGTTCCTGTCCCTGCAGATTCATGAGTACGGCCAGGCGCTGTTCGCCTTCACCGACGGCATCTATCCGTCGGTGTTCTACATGGCCACCGGCTTCCACGGCTTCCACGTCTTCGTCGGCGTGTGCTTCCTCTCCGTCTGCCTGCACCGGGTGCGGGTGGGCGACTTCACGCCGGCCAAGCACGTGGGCTTCGAGGCGGCGGCCTGGTACTGGCACTTCGTCGACGTGGTCTGGGTCTTCCTGTTCGTCTGGGTCTACTGGTGGGGCAACGGCTGATCAGGAGGACCTGGGCCAGTTGAACGAACCGGCGGCGCAGGGTCTTGCCAGCAAAAAGCCCTGCACCTCCTCGCAGCCGAGATCGCGGATCAGATTCATCTGCTCCTCGGTCTCGATGCCCTCGGCGACCACCTTGAGGCCGAGACGGTGTCCCAATTGGATCGAACTCTCGACGATGGCCCTGGCCCCCTCTTCGGTCAGGGCCTTGGCGATGAAGGACTGGTCCACCTTCAACTCGGTGAACGGCCCTTGCTGCAACTGCTTCAGCGACGAATAGCCGGTCCCGAAATCGTCGATGGACAGGCCGAAGCGGCGCATGCGCAGCCGGGTCAGGATGTCCAGCTGCGAGGTGAAATCCCCGGCCAGCGCCGTCTCGGTGATCTCGATGGTGATCATCTCGGGCGGAATGTCGTAGTCCCGGGCGATATCCACCAGGGCATCGGGCAGATCCAGATTATGCAGCATGTGGGGAGACAGATTGAGGGCCACCCGGGGCAACACCCCCATCTTCCGCCAGTCGCGGCACTGGGCCAGCGCCTGGCGGATCACCGAATCGGTCAGCCGGTCGATCAGACCCTCGCGCTCGGCCAGATGGATGAAGCGATCCGGCCCCACCATGCCGTGCTCGGGATGAATCCAGCGGGCCAGCACCTCGGCCCCCAGGATTTGCCGTGTCTTGGTACAGAACTTGGCCTGGAACCAGGGAACCACATGCCCGTCGTCCAGGGCGGTGCCAAGGGCGGCGATATCCGGGCGGTAACGGTCGGGCGCCCTTTCCACCACGCTGGGCCGGGCCGGAGCCTGGGCGGTGGACAAGATATCGTAGACCGCCGACAATTCGGCGACGCTGAACGGCTTGTGCAGGGCGCCGGCCACCCGGAGGCCGCGGGATTCCGCCAGCCGCCGGGCCGCCTCGATCACGTCGGAATCGTAGCCGCTCATCAGCACCAGATGGGCGCCGGATTTGTTGTCGGCCAGGAAGCGGATGATCTCCACCCCGTCCATGCCGGGCATGGCGAGATCGAGGAAAATGCCGCGCAGGTCGACGGAATAGCGACAGGCGAAATCCTCGAAATTGTCGCACCACTTGGTATCGAAGCCCAGATCGGCCCCCACGTCGGCGACGAACTCGCACATGTCGCGCTCGTCATCGAGGATGAGCACCGGCGGCTGGATTGGAGCGGGCTGATCGACGGTCATAAGGTTTTCTTCCGATCAATGATCTTCCGTACGGCGCGGGCCAGGGTGGCCTTACCGTAGGGCTTAGGCAGAATCTCGGCCTGTCCGTCCTTGGTTTCAACGGCATAGCCGGTAAAACCGGAGGTCAGGAGCACGGCGCAGCCGTGCCCCATCTCGCGCGCATGGCGTTCCAGGGCATAGCCGTCGAGACCATGCGGCATTACCACATCGGTGAACAGCAGGTCGACGGCCGGGTCACCCTGAAGCAAGGACAGCGCCTCGGCGGCATCGGCGCAGACGGTGACGCGATAGCCGAGCTCGGTGAGGAACTCGCCGGCGATCTCGGCCAGATGGGGCTCGTCATCCACCACCAGGACATGCTCCGTGCCGGTGGGCAACGCCTCGGCCACCTCCTCCGTCACTCCGGCGCCATCAGCGGCCGCCACCCTGGGGAGGTAAAGGCGAAAGGTCGTGCCCATCCCCGGTTCGGAATAGACCCGGATATGGCCGCCCGAGCGCTTGGCGAAGCCATAGGCCATGGCCAGCCCCAGCCCGGTCCCCTTGCCCCGTTCCTTGGTGGTGAAGAACGGCTCGAAGATACGGTCGAGAATCTGCTTGGGGATGCCGGTTCCGGTATCGCTGACCGACACCAGCACGTATTGCCCCGGAACCATGTTGGGGTCGGCCCGCCGGGCGGCGGCATCCACTACCAGATTGGCGGTCTCGATGGTCAGGGTGCCGCCGTTGGGCATGGCGTCGCGGGCGTTGAGGCACAGATTGAGCAGACAGTCCTCGAACTCGCTGCGGTTGATCTCGGACGGCCAGGCATCCGGGGCCAGACGGGTCCGCACCTCGATCATCTTGGTCAACGAACGCTGGACCATCTCCTGCATGCCGGACACCGCCTCGTTGAGGTCGATGAGGGCCTTGCCCTGAGCCTTGGGGTCCTGGCGCGAGAAGGACAGCAGGCGCCGGGTCAGGTCGGCGCCGCGCCGGGCGCTGCGCAACGCCGTCGCCACCCGCTTCATACCGGTCTCGCTGCCCTGGACGGTGCGCTCCAGCAATTCCAGATTGCCGGTGATGATGCCCAGCAGATTATTGAAATCATGGGCGATGCCGCCGGTCAATTGCCCCACCGCCTCCATCTTCTGCGAGCGGCGCAGCGCCGCTTCGGTCTGCTTCTGCTCGCTGATGTCGCGGATGAAGGCGGTGAACAGCCCGTGGTCGGGCAGATGGGTGATGGTCAGTTCCAGGGGAATTTCCCGCCCATCGGCATGCAGGCCGGTCATCTCCAGGCGCTTGCCCAACACCCCCGAGCCATGTCCGGCGGCCACCCGCGCCAGCCCGACGCGATGAGCCTTGCGATGCGCCTCGGGGATGATGATGTCCGCGACTTCCAGCCCCAGGGCGTCAGAGGCCGTGCGGCCGAAGATGCGCTCGGCGGCGGGATTGAACTCCACCACCATGCCGCTGCGGTCGATGGTGATGATGGCGTCCAGCGCCGCGTCGAGAATGCTGCTCTTGATCTGCTCGCTGGCTTCCAGGGCGCGGCGGGTGGCGGTCACGTCGCTGATGTCGCGGAAGGTGACCACCGCGCCGATCAGCGCCCCGTCCTTGAGGATGGCGGTCGAGCCGTAATGCACGGGAAAGCTGGACCCGTCCTTGCGCCAGAACCATTCGCCCTCGATGGTGCAATCCTCGCCGGAGGCCAGGGTATGGGCCAGCGGACAATCGGCGCTGAGATAGTCGCTGCCGTCGGGATGGGAATGGTGGATCAGCGGATGCAGGGGGCGCCCCAGCATTTCCCATGGGGCGAAGCCCAGCATCTTGGATGCCGCCGGATTGACGAAGGTGACCGCTCCGTCCAGGTCGAGGCCGATGATGCCCTCGCCCATGGAATCCAGGATCAGGTGGTTGTGGTCCACCGCCGCCTGATGGGCGGCGAATTCCTCGCGCAGGCGCCGAGCCATGGGGCGGAACACCCCGAACCACGACAGGGCCAGCACGCCGATCACCGAATAGAGACCCAGGGTAAAGCCCCGGCGCAGCCGCGCCACGTTCTGGCGCCCCTCGTCCTGATAGCGCACCACCAGCCGCTCCAGTCCGGGCAGCAGGGACAGCCGCGACTTGTCGGCCAGGGCCTGGAGGCGGGGGGAGTTGAGCCCGATGCCCAGGCCCTCGGTCGCCGCCAGATGCCCCACGTCGGCGACGAAGCCCGTCACCTCGGAATCCAGCGACGGCTTGCCGCCGAAATAAAGGTCCTCCATCTCCGGCGTCATGCCGCGCATCCGGCTGTCGTTGATCAGGCGGGCATGGCCAGCCCCCATCTCGGACCCGGACTGGGCCAGCAGATTGGCGAACATGGCGCGCTCGTCCGCCGTCGAGGCGGCCGCCATCTGAAAGGCGAAGGCGACGGTGCGCTGCGACAGCATGCGCTGCCGCCCCGCCACGTTGATCAGCGCGCCATCATCGGACAGATGGGAAATAAGCCAGTCCTGGGCCTGATATCCGCCAAGCGTCAGCAGCAGCAACGCCCCGATCACCGCCGCCTGACGACGGTACAGGCCTGCCAGCAGTTCCTGGGCGCGAGACCTCGTATCGGTCACCCGGCTTCTCCCCTTGGAGGTTGCGACGGCCCATCCAGTCGGCAGCCGATACGGCAACATCCTTTCGGCTCACCCCACGCGGCGCAGGACAAACCAAAAGTCATATTGAAGATACCTCATTATATTTCAATCAGTATTAGTACGGGCAGTCCGGCCGACCACAGGAGCGGGCGGTACGGCCCGGCTGCCAGGTTCCGCAGATTCGGCATTCGACCATGGATTCCGCCTCGGCCGCAGCTTCCTTGGACGCGGCGCCCGGCGGCGTGACCTTCTCGGCGGCGTCGCGGCGGCGCAGCTCGGCCAGCCGGCCCAGATACTTGAAACCGAACCAGAAGAAGGCGACGACCGCGACGGTAAGCAGGATCTTTCCGAACATCACTTCTTATCCGCCGGTCCGGCCGGGGGGTCAAGGGCGGCCCCACTCCGCAGGATGGCGTCGGCCTGCGCGGTGAACTCCCCGCCCTCGCCATGCAGGACGAGACCGGGCAGCAGCCGCAACGGCGAGCGCACCCCCTTGCGCGCCGAGACGATCACCCGCCCGGCGGCCCGCTCCGCCTTGGGCCACAGGGGCAGGATGACGATGTCGCCCACTCCCCTGCCCCGCAAGGCGGCCAGGATATCGCCCAGCCGCTCCGCCCGGTGGATGAGGGTCAGCCGCCCCTTGGGCCGCAGCATCTTCACCGCCGCCTTGATCCAGCCGGCCAGATCAAGATTGCCCTCCGCATGGGCCAAGGCCCGCGAGGCATTGGCCGCCGAGGTGCCGCTGCCTTCCTCGAAGAACGGCGGATTGGTCAGTACGTGGTCGAAATCGCCCAGCCCGGCCGGCGGGGCCGCCGCGTCGCCGCAATGAACGGCGAAGCGCCCCTCCACACCGTTCAGGACCGCGTTGCGGCGCCCCAAGCCGGCCAGGACGTCCTGCAGCTCCAATCCGTCCACCGTGATCTCGGGGCAACGGGCCAGCAGGCATAGCGCCGCCGCCCCCACGCCACAGCCCAGATCGAGGATGCGCTCGCCGGGCCGGGCCGGCACCGCCGCCGCCAGCAGCACCGGGTCGATGGCGGCGCGATAGCCGTCCCTGGGCTGCAACAGGCGCACCCGGCCGTTCAGCAGGCGATCCTCGGTCACCGTTTCGGGGGGTGGGGTCGACATTTGCGCTCTTGATCGGGGTGAAAGACATACGGAAAAGGCGATGTAAGCTTGACCGGCTTTCCCAGGCAACACTATGTTCGTGCCGCGGGTAGGTATGCCCCGCACGGGAGGAGTTTCTGCATCGTGGCGATCGTGGTCAATTTCGAGGACGAACGCAGCAAGAAGGCGAAGAGCTTCGACGCCCTTGTCGCCCTGGTCAAGGATGACCTGGAAAAGGTCAACCGCACCATCGTCGATCGCATGCACAGTCCGGTCGAGCTGATTCCGCAACTGGCCGGCCATATCATCGCGGCGGGCGGCAAGCGCCTGCGCCCGGTGCTGACCCTGGCCTCGGCCCAGTTGGCCGGACATACCGGCACACGCCACATCAAGCTGGCCGCCTGCGTCGAGTTCATCCATACCGCCACCCTGCTGCACGACGACGTGGTCGACGAGTCCGATCTGCGGCGCGGCCAGGCCTCGGCCAACGCCTTGTTCGGCAACAAGCCCAGCGTGCTGGTCGGCGACTTCCTGTTCTCCCGCTCGTTCGAGCTGATGGTGGAGGACGGCTCGCTGTCCGTGCTGGCCATCCTGTCGCGCGCCTCCTCGGTGATCGCCGAGGGCGAGGTGCTGCAGTTGATCACCGCCAACGACACCGAAACCAGCGAGGATTCCTACCTCGAGGTCATCCGCTCCAAGACCGCCGCCCTGTTCGCCGCCGCCTGCCGCATCGGCGCGGTGGTGGCCGACAAGCCCAAGGTCGAGGAAGAGGCGCTGGAATCCTATGGCCTCAACCTGGGCATCGCCTTCCAGCTGATCGACGACGTCCTGGACTATTCCGCCAAGCAGGCCGTCCTGGGCAAGACGGTGGGCGACGATTTCCGCGAGGGAAAGATCACGCTCCCGGTCATCCTGGCCTTCCGCCGTGGCGACGACGAGGAGCGGACCTTCTGGCGCCGCTGCCTCGAGGAGCTGGACCAGACCGACGAGGATCTGGGCCACGCCATCAAGCTGATGGAAAAGCACGGCAGTCTGGCCGCCACCATCGCCCGCGCCCGCCATTACGGCGAGATCGCCCGCGACGCGCTCGGCATTTTCCCCGACAGCCCGGTGAAGCAGGCGATGATCGACGTCATCGACTTCTGCATCGACAGGGCCTACTGACCTTCGTCCAGGACGTATAAGCGATTGATCATAAAGTAGGTTGACCGCAGGCCCAAAGGCATATACTGAATGGGTATTCCAAACCCGGACCTCCTTGAGGCCGGGTTTTTTATTGCCCGGATGCAGACGAAATTGGGAGCGGGGAACATGGCCGAACAGAATGATCAGCCGAGCCAGAATAACAATGGCGCCAGCGCGCAGCAGGATCTGGACGATCTTACCGTTCTCGCCAATGTCGACGGCCGCACTCTCGGCGACGCCCGCCTGAACGCGGTGCGTACCGCCGACGTCAGCGACACCCAATTGGGCAATCTGGCCAACGTGCAGCAAGGCTCGACCGGCAGCCCGCAGGTGCAGAACCTGGGCGGCATCGCCGGCGGCGCGCGGGTCGGCCTCGACATCGCCATCGACTCGACCAAGGACGCCAACGTGGCGCCGCCCGCCCTGGACAGCACTCCCGACAGCGTGGACCTTGGCGCGACCTTCGTTCACACCGAAGCCAATCATTCGGCCAGGCTGAACGTTCAGGAATTCGCCGACCTCGCCCGTCCCGACGCCGAATTCCGGCCACAGGAGCAGGTCGTCCCGACGCCGGTGGTCAACGCCGCCCCCAGCGGAGCGATTGCCGCCAATACGGTGCCGGCCGCCGCGCCGGCCGAGCAGGCCGCCCACAAGGCAGAGGCCCCCCAGGCAGCGGTCAACCATGCCCCGACTCTGCATTCCAGCGAAGTATCGACCGTCAATGACGACGATGCGGTGACCGGCAAGGTGGGTGGGTTCGATCTGGATGGCGACACGCTGACCTATTCGCTGGTGGATGCCAACGGCAACAAGGTCACCAGCCTCGCCACCGACCACGGCACGGTCACCATCGACCCCGCCACCGGTGAATATACCTTCACGCCCAACGATGCCGCCGATGCGATCGCAGAGGGCAAGTCGGCACACGACAGCTTCACCGTTTCCGCCAGCGACGGCCATGGGGGCACGGCGACCACCATCATCGGCGTCGACATCACCGGTTCCAACGATGGGCCGGCGGTCAGTGGGCCAATGAGCGTCGGGGGCGGCGACGAGGATACGTCGATCACCATCAAGGCGTCGGACCTGCTGTCCCACGCCACGGATATCGACGGCGACACTCTGTCGGTCAGTGATCTGCACGCCACCAACGGCACCATCGCCGACAATGGCGACGGTACCTTCACCTTCACGCCCAACGCCGATTTCCACGGCAACGTCGACCTGACCTACACCGTCTCCGACGGTCATGGCGGCAGCACGGCTGGCGCCGCGACGTTTGAGGTAACCCCGGTAACCGGCGATACCGGCTCGGGCGGTACCGGTACCGGCGACACCGGCTCGGATAGCACCGGTACCGGCGATACCGGTTCGGGCGGCACCGGCACCGACGATACCGGCTCGGGCGGTACCGGTACCGGCGACACCGGCTCGGGCAGCACCGGTACCGGCGATGCCGGTTCGGGCAGCACCGGCACCGGCGACACCGGTTCGGGCAGCACCGGCACCGGCGATACCGGTTCGGGTAACGGCGACGGCGATACCGGTTCGGGTAACGGCGACGGCGATGAGGACCACGACGGTGGCAAGGACCACGACGGTGGCAAGGACCACGACGGTGGCAAGGATCGTCAGCACGCCGACAACGGCGTCGGCAACGGTTCCGACAACGCCACTCCCGGCCATTCGACGTCCAATGACGAGAACGGCGCCACCCGCGGCAATCCCGAGCACGCCCATGGCGGCGAGGATTCGCTGACGCTCAGCACCTCCGCCCATGTGCACGTGGTGGCCGAGCCGGCGGCAACCGTCACCGGCATGATCGGCGCCGACACCGTCCACACCACCACGGTAACCACGGTGACCGGCGGCAACGGCTCCGATTTCGGCAACGACAGCGGCACGCTGGTGATCCACGCCACCGCCGACACCGGCGGCGGCGACAAGCACGGCTTCGATATCGTCTATGACGGCCATGTGGTCGGCCATGCCTCGGCGGGCACCACCACCCTCTCGGGATTGGACATCCACGACGGCGGCAAGCTGAGCCTCGTCGGCTCCAACGGCACCAATGTCACCGTCGACAGCATCACCCTGAACGGCACCGCCATCGATGTCGGCACCGGCGTCAAATCGGGCGGCGTCCAGGTGGACGACACCCACCACACCGCCGACCTGCACAACGGCTCGGTGACCTACGGCATCAACGACGGCAACGCCGGCCAGGAAACCCACACCACCACGACCGCCACCCACACCCAGACGCTGCATCTGGACGTGGGCGGCCAGGAATCGCAGTTGGGCGGCCTGCACGTCACCGGCCTGCATGCCGGCGACACGGTCAGCGACGGCAGCCATGTCTGGACGGCGGGCGGCGACGGCGCCATCACCATCACCGAGGCCCAGTTGGACCAGATGAGTTCCGGCGATGCCGTGCATCACGACTTCACGGTGGTCAGCGGCCAAGGTGCGGTTGGAAATGTGGAGGTTGCCGGCCTGGATCATGACGGCGGCGCCTATACGCCTCCCAGCCATCTCGAGGCGAATCTCGACATCGCCGCCACCGGGGCGGAACATAACCTGACCTACCACGTGGAAGGCATCCCCGCCGGTTGCTCCCTGGTGAGCGACAGCGGCACCCTCCATCCTGGCGCCGACGGCTCGTTCACCCTGTCGTCGAGCGACGTCTCCAACCTGAAGGTCGTCATTCCCGGCGACGGCAGCGTCTCGGACTTCAATCTGACGGTCAGCGCCACCGATGCCGATGGCAGCCATGTGGCCACCGCCTCGCAGAGCCTCGCCGTCGGCGTCGACGAGGCCCTGGGCAGCCAGAGCCACAGCTTCGACAGCAGCGGCGTCAACCTGGCGGGCACCAGCCACGAGGGCGGCTTCGAGCAATCCGCCATGGAGCACGACGGCGGCGATACCATGCTGTTCGACTTCGGCTCGGGCCACGATACCATCCA
Organism: Magnetospirillum sp. 15-1; assembly: GCF_900184795.1. Classification (NCBI taxonomy): domain Bacteria; kingdom Pseudomonadati; phylum Pseudomonadota; class Alphaproteobacteria; order Rhodospirillales; family Rhodospirillaceae; genus Magnetospirillum; species Magnetospirillum sp. 15-1. The sequence continues at coordinate 182,588 of NZ_FXXN01000024.1, forward strand.
GGGCGGCAGCACCTGGACCGACGTCGCCCATGCCGCCGACCAGGGCGATCACGGCGCGAGCCACGGGGCCGAACACGGCGACTGGACCGAGAAGGCCGACAAGCACGCCGAAACCGACGGCAAGCATGGCGACGCCCAGGAGCACAAGGACGACACGCCGGTGCACCATCAGGTCGCCGACGATCACCAGAACCACTTCCAGTCACACGACCACGGCCCGATGTAACGGGCACGGCCGACCGGAACGGCAAGCGGCGGGTTCTCCGGGAATCCGCCGCCTTTCTTTGCCCTATTCCGCCGCGAAGCGGGCCCGGGGCGCCGGCAGCACGATGGCCGGCCGGGGAATGTCCTTCATCAGGCCGGGGCCGTTGACCATCTCGAAGCCGCCCTGGACCACGCCGCCGACCACCTTGCGGTGCCGCGCGCTCCACAGGTAGCAGCCGATGCCGTCCTTGGCGGTTTCCCGCTGGATACGCTCGAGCACGGCGAGAAGATGCTCGTCGTCCATACGATCCTCGGGCCGGAACTCCGAAAGGTCGAGCCCGACCATGGACACCCCGATCTCGGCGGCGACCGAGGTGCGCCGGGCCGACAGACGGGTCCGCACCAAGACCTCGCGGCACAGCGTACCGGCGAAGGACACCACCGATTCCAGCTCCGGCGTGGTGGTACCGTCGGGAATATGGAAAATCTCGATGACCAGCCGGGTGTTGCGGGTCTCCTGGGTCAGGTCGGACAGGGCGAACACCACGGATGTCCGCTGGTCCGAGGCCAGCGACAGCCAGGACAGCGGCAGGATCACCGAGGGCTGGGGCACGCCTTCCTGGGCGTTGCGGGCGGCGGCACGGATATCGCGCACCGCCGAGTTCACCACGAAGCGGTCCAGAGTCAGCGCCGTGGCGACGTCACCGTCGGGATAGGCGCGGCACCCCTCGATGGGCTCGTCGTCCTTATGGTCGCGACGCACCACGCGGGCGCCGTAGGCGGAGATGGCCTCTCCCATGGCCACCCAGGTGGGGCGCCATATGAGCGACAGGCTGGCGCCGGGCGGAATGGGGCCGACGATGCTGGGGTCGAGATAGGCGGCCGGCCTCTTCACCCCGGTCCCCTCGATGGTTTCCCATTTCATGTCGTCGCGCCGCGCATTGTCGCCGCGATCCAGGGTCGTCCAGCCCTGGAGCGGATCGTCCTCCCCCGATGCGGTCGCCCCCGTGGCGCTGGGCAGATACGGCAGGCCGCTGGTGGAGACATAGGCCCGCGCCTCGTCCACCGCGCTGGCGATCCGGTGGGAAACGAACTCGCCGTCCTCCCCCACCGCCTCGGCGACGGGAATCTCGGCGGCCAGGGCGACGGGCCGGTCCGCCCCACCCTGCTGTTGCCCATAGAGGAAGCGGCCCAGTTCCTCGACCACGGCGATGGTGCGGCGCCGGGCGTCGTCGATGCTCAGTTCGGGAAAAGCCAGTATCCAGCAATCCTCGCCGTCGCGGCAGTAGGTGTTGCCGCGTCCGATATTACGACGCACCACCTGATCGACGATGATCGCCACCTTGTCGGCCAGACGCGGCCACTTGTCGGCTACCGAATCGCGGTATTCGACCAGGGACACCACGTGCAGCCTGGCCTTGATGGTGGGGTCGCGGGCGAGCATCTGCTCAAGCCATTCGGCGGCGGACTCCACCGTGGACCGTGCCGTCGGACGGGGAACCTTGCCCGGAGCGACAACGGCCGGAGCCGGCTTGTCCTCGTCCCAAAGCGTCTTCAGCGATTGCGCCAGACGCGCCCAGACGCTTCCCTTCGAGGCTGACATTCTGCCCTCCCGCCTCAGGTCCACTCCCCATAAAATATATCGGAAATTACTTATGATACCAAGAAACAAACTATGGCGATGATTTTCGACATATTTATCAAATGCTGTAATAGGCGGAAAAATTTTAGGTGTTGTCTGCAGCGAATACCAGACAAGCCGCTGCAACATGGATATTTGCATATACACAGAATCACATGAGCGGTACCCCAATCCCGGAGAGCCGGACGAGAAGGCCGACCGTCCAATTTGGTGTGACATCCCGATCAACCATGGCGTAATCTGAACATGCATGGGGATTGCACATTAAAGCTATTCTGATCACCATGTGCATTCCCGCACCGGAAAACTCACGGAGAAATCATGCGATACCTCCCCTACGTCCTGGTGGCCTTCATGGCCGCCCCCATCGTCCTTTGGATGCTGATCAGCAAGTTCATGGTCCAGGGAACCTCCAACGATTTCTCGGCGGGAGACCTGTGGGTTCTGGGAAGCCTTGGGGTGTTTGTCGTCGTGGCGTTCATTCTCCTATCCACATGGCTGGATAAGGCTATTACCAAGACGAAGTAGACACGGGGGACAAAGGGTAAGGAGCGAGAGCCCCAGGCTCCCGCCGCCCGGCCTCACAGGCCGTGGTAGCCCTTATACCACTCGATGAAGCGGGGGACGCCGACCGAGATGGGGGTGGTCGGCGCGAAGCCCACGTCGCGCTGAATGGCCGAGATGTCGGCGTAGGTTTCCTTCACGTCGCCCGGCTGCATGGGCTGGAAGTCGCAGGTTGCCTTGCGCCCCAGCGAGCTTTCCACCAGCCCGATGAAGTCCATCAGCCGCTCGGAATTGTTGTTGCCGATATTGTAGAGGCGATAGGGCGGCGTCTTGCCGTCGTCGGCCGGCGGATTGTCGAGAACCCCCACCACGCCCGAGACGATGTCGTCGATATAGGTGAAGTCGCGGCGCATGTCGCCGTTGTTGAACACCTTGATGGGCTGGCCCGCGATGATGGCGTCGGCGAACAGGTAGGCGGCCATGTCGGGGCGCCCCCAGGGTCCATAGACGGTAAAGAAGCGGAGTCCCGTGGTGGGAATGCGGAACAGATGGCTGTAGGAATGGCTCATCAGCTCGCCGGCCCGCTTGGAGGCGGCGTACAGCGAGATGGGCGTGTCCACCCGATCCTCGACCGAGAACGGCAACTTGGTGTTGGCGCCGTAGACCGAGGACGAGCTGGCATAGACGAAATGGCGGCACTTGGGATTGGCCCGCGCCATCTCCAGCATCACCAGATGGCCTTCGATATTGGAGTGGGTGTAGTCGAAGGGAGCGGTGAGCGAATGACGCACCCCGGCCTGGGCGGCCAGATTGATGTAGGAGGTCACCCCGGGATAGGCCTTGGCCACCTCGGCCATGGCGACCCGGTCGGCGATATCGGCCTGGACGAAGGAAAAACCGTCATGCCGGCGCAACTGGTCCAGCCGGGCCTGCTTCAGCCTGACGTCGTAATAGGGGCTGAAGCAATCGACGCCGAGCACCCGCTCGCCCCGCGCCAGAAGGCGCAGCGAGGTATGGTAGCCGATGAAGCCGGCAGCGCCGGTAACGAGAATGGTCATCCTGGGACCCCTTCAGACGCAGGCGCTTTCATATAGCTTGATCGGGAACAGAAATCATCCCCCGCATTTCGTCATCCGGCGGTAATTTCCTTGCTGCGCCACGGGTCGCCCATTGCGTTCATTGCTATTTTTCCCGTCGCCCTTCCCACCGTCGGGCTCCGCCACCACCTTCAGGACATGAGGTAGCGGAGAGGCCGCCATGACCGTCGCCACCACCGTCACCCTGGACGACAAGTATGTCCAGGACCACGGCCGCATCTATCTGTCGGGCATCCAGGCGCTGGTCAAGCTGCCCATGCTGCAGCACCTGCGGGACCGGGCCGCCGGCCTGAACACCGGCGGTTTCGTTTCCGGCTATCGCGGCTCTCCGCTGGGCGGGCTGGACAAGGAATTGTGGCGGGCGGCGGCCCATCTGGAACGCCATGCCGTGCGCTTCCAACCCGGCCTCAACGAGGATCTGGCCGCCACCGCCATCTGGGGAACGCAGCAGATCGGCCTGTTCCAAGGCCCCACCCATGACGGCGTCTTCGCCATGTGGTACGGCAAGGGGCCGGGACTGGACCGCAGCGTCGACGTGTTCAAGCACGCCAATTCCGCCGGCAGCGCCGCCCATGGCGGAGTGCTGGTGCTGGCCGGCGACGATCACGGCGCCAAGTCCTCGACCCTGGCGCATCAGAGCGAGCAGGTCTTCATGGCGGCGCAGATGCCGGTCCTCAATCCCGCCGGAGTGCAGGAGATACTGGATTTCGGCCTGTTCGGCTGGGCGCTGTCGCGCTTCTCCGGCCTGTGGGTGGGCATGAAGGCCATCTCGGAGACGGTGGAAAGCTCGGCCTCGGTGACCGTCGATCCCTGGCGCCAGGTTTTCGTGGCGCCCAAGGATTTCAAGATGCCGCCCGGCGGCCTCAATATCCGCTGGCCCGACAAGTTCCTGGAGCAGGAACACCGCCTGATGGCCCACCGTATCCCGGCGGCGCTGGCCTTCGCCAAGGCCAACCGCATCGATCGAACCGTCATCGACTCCCCCGTACCCCGCTTCGGCATCGTCACCACCGGCAAGTCCCATCTTGACGTCATGCAGGCCCTGGCCGACCTGGGGATCGACGAGCGCCACGCCGCCGAGATCGGCATCCGCCTCTACAAGGTCGGCATGAGCTGGCCCTTGGAGCCCAGCGGCATCCGCGCCTTCGCCGAGGGGCTGGAAGAGATTCTGGTGGTCGAGGAAAAGCGCTCGGTCATTGAGGAGCAGCTCAAGGCCCAGCTCTACAATTGGCGCGAAGACGTCCGCCCCCGCGTCATCGGCGAGCACGACGAGAGCGGCGCCTGGGTGCTGCCGCCCTATGGCGAGCTGACGCCGGCCATGATCGCCCGCGTCATCGCGGCGCGTATCGGCCGCTTCTACACCTCGCTCAGGGTCAAGGAGCGCCTCGACTTCCTGGCCGACAAGGAACGGCGCCTCGCCACCATTCCCCAGGGCTTTTCCCGCATCCCCTATTTCTGCGCCGGCTGTCCCCACAACACCTCCACCAACATCCCTGAGGGCAGCCAGGCCATGGCCGGCATCGGCTGCCACTTCATGGCCACCTGGATGGACCGCGAGACCCTGACCTACACCCATATGGGCGGCGAGGGCGCCACCTGGATCGGTCAGGCGCCGTTCACCTCGCGCCGGCATATGTTCCAGAATCTGGGCGACGGCACCTATACCCACTCGGGCTCGCTGGCCATCCGCGCCGCCCTGGCCGCCAAGTCGAACATCACCTACAAGATCCTCTACAACGACGCCGTGGCCATGACCGGCGGCCAGCCCGCCGAATCCGGCTTCTCGGTGGCCGCCATGGCCGCCCAGGTGCGGGCCGAGGGAGTGAACCGCATCGCCGTGGTCTCCGACGACCCCGGCAAGTACCCGTCCGGCCGCTTCCCCCTGGGGACCACCATCCATCACCGCGACGACCTCGATTCCCTGCAGCGGAACTTGCGCGAGGAATCAGGCGTCAGCGTGCTGATCTACGACCAGACCTGCGCCGCCGAGAAGCGCCGCCGCAGAAAGCGCGGCCTGATGCCCGACCCGGACGAGCGCATCTTCATCAACGAGAAGGTCTGCGAGGGCTGCGGCGATTGCGGCGTCAAGTCCAACTGCGTGGCGGTGATCCCCGTCGAGACCGAATGGGGCCGCAAGCGCGCCATCGACCAGTCGTCGTGCAACAAGGATTTCTCCTGCGTCAAAGGCTTCTGTCCCAGCTTCGTCTCGGTCAGGGGCGCCCATATCCGCCGGCTGAAGGGCCGGGGCGAGGCCGACACCGCCGCCCTGCCGCTGCCCGTCCTGCCGGGCGCCGCCGAGCCCTACGGCATCATCGTCACCGGCATCGGCGGGACCGGGGTGGTGACGGTGGCCGAGGTGCTGGGCATGGCCGCCCATCTGGAGGGCAAGGGCGTCACCTCGCTGGACCAGACCGGACTGGCCCAGAAGAACGGCGCGGTGATGAGCCATGTGCGCATCTGCGACGATCCCGCCCGCCTGCACGCCGTGCGCATCGCCGCCGGTCAGGCGCGGCTGCTGCTGGCCTGCGACATGGTGGTGGCCGCCGGCTTCGATACCCTGGCCAAGCTGAAGCCCGGCGCGTCCTTCGCCGTGGTCAACCGCCACGAATCCATGCCGGCCACCTTCACCCACGCCCCCGACCTGGACTTCCCGGCCCACGGCATGGAGGACACCATCCGCGATCAGGTGGGCGGCAACGCCGAATTCATCGAGGCGACGCGGCTGGCCACCACCCTGCTGGGCGACGCCCTGGCCACCAATATGTTCCTGGTGGGCTATGCCTGGCAGAAGGGCCGCATTCCGCTCGCCGAGGCCTCCATCCTGCGGGCCGTCGAGTTGAACGGCGCCATGGTCGATTTCAACGTCCAGGCCTTCCGCTGGGGCCGCCTCGCCGCCCATGATCCGTCCCAGGTGGAGCGCATCGCCGCGCCGCCGGTGGGCGGCAACGACCATCGCCGCCTGTCGGAAAGCCTGGATGAATTGATCGAGCGCCGCGTGATCCACCTCGCCGGCTACCAGAACACCGCCTGGGCATCCCGCTACCGCGCCCTGGTGGACCGGGTCAGGGCGGCCGAGAACGCCGCCCTGCCCGGCACGGAGGATCTCACCGAGGCGGTGGCCCGCTCCCTGGCCAAGCTGATGAGCTACAAGGACGAGTACGAGGTGGCGCGGCTTTATTCCGATCCGGCCTTCGTCTCCTCGCTGAAGGAGCAGTTCGAGGATTGGAAACGCCTGGAAATCCATCTGGCGCCGCCCTTCATGGGGGCGGAAAAGCGCCGCTTCGGGCCGTGGGTGCTGCGCCTGATGCCGGTTCTCGCCCGCCTCAAGGGCCTGCGCGGCACCGCGTTCGACCCGTTCGGCCGTACCCTTGAGCGCAAATTGGAACGCCGGCTGATCGCCGAGTTCGAAGCCGCCATCGAAACCATCCTGGCCCGCCTGTCCCCCGACAATCACGCCCTGGCGGTGGAGATCGCCTCGGCGCCCCGGCGCATCCGGGGCTTCGGCCATATCAAGCTGAAGGCCGCCGCCGAGGTCCGGGCCGAGATGGCGGAGATGCTGCGGCGCCTGGATACTCCGGAAGGCGGAAGGCGGGCCGCCGAGTAGGTTTGCCCTTGATTCGCGTCGGCGGGCGGGTTTGACTTGCCCCATGAGCGAAATCGAAGACCTCGATCTGGAATTCGCCGACATCTCCGAGCACGCGGCGATCATCGAGACGCTGTGGCAAGAGGCCATTGTTGCCCGCCGCTATGGCGATACCGAACCGGCCCTGGACGCCTATCGCCGCATCATCGATCTCGATCCCAGCCATTCCGAGGCCCGGCTGGCCGCCGCCGAAACCTGTCGGCTGGCGGGAAAGCCGCGCGACGCGCTGCGCTTCTGCCTGGACCTGCTGGAGATGGATCGCCAGCACGTGGGCTGCCGCCTGGAGCTGGCCGAGGCCCTGCGCCAGCTCCGCCAGCCCGACGAAGCCCACGCCATCATCGACATCTTGCTGATGGAGCGTCCCGATTCCGTCCATGTGTGGTGCGGCCTGTCCCGCCTGCTGGCCGATGAGGAACGCCTGCCCGGTGCCGAGGCCACCCTGCGCCGGGCGCTGAGACTGCATCCGGGGTACGGCCCCGCCTGGGCGGCGCTGGGCCGGGTGCTGGCCCGAAGGGGCGAGGGCGAAGCCGCGCTCGACGCCTTTCACGCCGCCATCATCCTCGATCCCGAGCAACCGGCCCACCGGGTGGGACTGGCCGAGACGCTGATCGATCAGGGGCGGGTCGACGAGGCCGCCGAGCACATGGATCGCGCCCTGGCCCTCGACGACGAGGATGCGGCGGCCCACATGGCCCGCGCCCGCCTGCTGATGCTGAACGGCCGCCTCGCCGAGTCCTGGGAGGACGCCCAATGGCGCCACCGCCTGCCCGGCGCCGCCCGTCCCCATTTCCCCGGCGCCCCGTGGGAGGGCCAGGACCTGGAGGGGACCCACCTCCTGCTGCACGCCGAGTCCGGCCTGTCCGAAACCTTGATGATGGCGCGCTTCATTCCCGTCCTCGCCGAGCGCTGCGCCCACATCACCCTGGTGGTCCAGCCGGAATTGGCGCCGTTGCTGGAGACGTTGCCCGGCGTGGCGCGGGTCCTGCCCCTGGACCTGCCGCTGCCCGACGGCTTCATCGCCGATTACGCCGCGTCACTGGACGACCTGCCGGGACTGCTGGAGGTGGGGATACTTTCCATTCCCGCCGCCCCCTATCTGGCGCCGCCGCCCCACCGCATCCGCCGTATCCGGGTACCGGCCGCCACCCAGCTCAAGGTCGGCATCGCCTGGGCCGGAGACCGCCCGGAGGATTGCATCGCCTTCGCCCGGATCCTGGACCTGACGACGGTGCCCGGCACCTTGCTGTTCTCGCTGCAAACCGGACCGAAAGCCGCCGAGGCCCGCCTGCGGGCCGATCCCGGCCTGATCACCGACCTGTCGCCCACCGTCTCGGATTTCGCCGATCTGGCCGGCCGCATCGCCGAGATGGACATGGTGGTCGCCACCGATGGTCCCGTCGCCCATCTGGCCGCCGCCATGGGCAAGCCGGTCCTGTTGCTGCTGCCCCATACCGCCCACGAGCGCTGGATGCGCCGCCGCGACGACTCTCCCTGGTATCCCGAGATGTTCCTGCTGCGCCAGCCGGCGCCGGGCCGGTGGGAAGCACCGCTGGCCGAGGTGCGGCGGCGCATGGAGATGCTGGCCCAGCTGACGGCCGAACGGTACGAGCAGCAGCGCCGGCGCGCCATGGGCGGCGACGCGGCCATGCAGGCCTTCCTGGCCGCCCACCTCGCCCCCGGCGACCTGCTGGTGGATGTGGGGGCGGGCAGCGGGCGGCATCTGTTCGAGGCGCAGGAGCAATGCGGCCACCAGTTGCTGGTCATCGCCCTGGAGCCCTCACCGGGAGAGGCCGCCATGCTGCGCGACAGCATCGCCATCGCCGGCCTGGAGGAGCAGGTGGAGGTGATCGCCGCCGCCGCCGGGGCCGAATCCGGTCATGTGCTCGCGTCCCGCCAGATGCGGGGCGGTGCCCGCGTCTTCGCCCTGCCCGACTGGGTCCCGACGGCCACGCCCCTGGTGCCGCTCGGCAGGCTGCTGGACGAGCGGCCACAGCTGGCCGAGTGCCGTGTGGTGGTGCGGGTGGACCAGCCGGGATGGGAGGACGGCATCGTCGCCGGGCTGGCCGGACGGGCCGCCATCGTCACCCTCGAGCACCGCGAAGGCTCGGCGGCGGCGGACCGCTTGGCCGAAGCGGGTTACAGCCTGTGGCGCTTCGCCGAGGACGTGGCCTGCGGGGCGCCGGTTCCCTTCGACGGCCGGCCGGGACCGGTGCTGGCCCTGGCGCCGGGGATCGCTCCCGCCGCCCATTACGGTCCCCCCAGCCTTCCGCCCTCGTCCGAGCAGATCGGGGCCGAGGCCGAACGGGCCGTCCACATGGCCCAGCCCGGCCCCGCCCTGCAGGCGGCCGGGCAGGTCACCGAGGCGGCCCGTCTGTACGGGCAGGCCCTGGCCATCGATCCCTTCTGTCCCATGGCCAACGCCAATCTGGCGGTGCTGCAGCACATGGCGGGCAAGCCCGGCGCCGCCATCGCCAGCTTCACCCGGTCGGTGGAAATCTCCCGCCATCCGGCGGTCATGAGCAATCTGGCCGGCGTGCTGCGTCTGGCGGGACGGCTGGACGAGGCGGATGCCCTGCTGAGCGAAATCCTGGCGGCCGACAGCGACAACGCCGAGCTGCTGCACGACCTCGCCCTGCTGCGCCGCGATCAGGGTCGCCTGGGCGACGCCGAGGCGCTGATGCGTCGGGTCCGCGCCCTGACACCGGATCACCCCGGATATGACTGGGCCTTGGCCCAGATCCTGCTGGGCGCCGGTAATCTGGCCGAAGGACTGCCCCTGCTGGCCCGCCGCCCGGCACCACCCAGCCGGGCCCCGGAACTACCGGAATGGGATGGCGGCGACGTGGTCGCCACTCCGTTGCTGGTCGAGGTGACCGGGGATTTGGCCGATTCCGTCCTGCTGGCCCGCTTCCTGCCCTTGCTGGCCGGAAAGGGGGCGCTGGTCACCCTGGCGTGTCCCGACGAACTGGCGGCGCTCCTGGCCGATCTGCCCGGTATCGAGCAGGTGGCGGGCGAGGACGATCCCCTGCCGCCCTGCCGGATGCGCACCAGCCTCGCCGCCCTGCCCGGCTTGCTGGGCGTGGCCGATGCCGCCCGTCCCTCGGGCTCGGGCGGCTATCTGGTGGCCGGGCGCGGGCGCCGTTCCATGCGCGACACCCGCCTGCGGGTGGGATTGACCTGGGGCGGCCGAAGGGGCGAGGCCGGCTGCCCGCTGGGCGACATGCTGGTCCTGGGGATCGATCCGGCTTTCTCCCTGCTGGCACTGGCCGACGAGGTCCATCTCGAGCGCATCGAGGCGGAAGGTGCCGACGCCCTGGTCGAGCGCCCCATTCCCCAGCCCGCCGATCTGGCCGAGATGGCGGCGCTGATTTCCGGGGTGGACGTGGTAGTGGGCAGCGACACCGTCCAGCTTCACCTGGCGGCCGCCCTGGGCAAACCGGTGATGGCCCTGCTGCCCCACGGCTTCGACTGGCGCTGGCCCGAGGGGCGCGAGGACAGCCCCTGGTATGCCTCGGTGCGGGTGTTCCGGCCCGACCCGGCCGGCGGCTGGCGGGTTCCGCTTCGCCGGGTGGCCCAGGCGCTGGCCATCATGGCCGAGCGCAAGGCGCATCTATAGATCGGTGGTCGGCGCCACGTCCTCGTAGGTCTTGAGCACCACGTCACTGCCGGATTCGATTTCCAGCAGCCGCACCTCATAGCCCCACAGATTGGCGATGTGGCGCAGGACCCGGATGGTCTCGGACTCGTCGAGCATCAGGCCGTTCTCGACGAAGTGATGGAGAATCAGCCGGCGGTCGCCGGCCAAATCCACGTCGACGATCTGAATGTCGGGCTCCAGATGGGCGATGTCGTAATTGCGGGCCAGGGCCTTCCTGACCTCGCGGTAGCCGCGCTCGTTGTGGATGGCCGCCACGTCCATGTGGGGGCTGTCGGATTCGTCGTGAATCTTGAACAGCCGCAGCTTGCGGATCAGGGCGGGCGACAGGTATTGCAGGATGAAGCTCTCGTCGCGGTAATCGGCCCAGGCCTGACGCAGGGTGCCGTAGGGGTCTCCGTTGCCGGCGAAATCGGGGAACCACTCGCGGTCTTCCGCCGTGGGCTCCTCGCACATGCGCTTGATGTCGTTCATCATGGCGAAGCCGAGCGCATAGGGATTGATGCCGGAATAGCGCCGGTCGTCGAAATCGGGCTGGAACACCACTGAGGTGTGGGAGTGCAGGATTTCCAGCATGGCCCCGTCCGACAGCTTGCCCATCTCGTGCAGCCGGTTGACGATGGTGTAATGGGTGAAGGTTGCGCAGCCCTCGTTCATCATCTTGGTCTGCTTCTGGGGATAGAAGTACTGGCTGATCTTGCGCACGATGCGGATGATCTCGCGCTGCCAGTCGGCCAGCCGGGGCGCCAGCTTTTCCAGGAAATAGAGGATATTTTCCTCGGGCAGCCCCAGGCGCCGCTTGCGCTCGGCCAGCTCCTGCGAGCCCATCTTGGCCGCCGCCTTCTTGGGCACCGTCCGCCACAGGTCGTTGAACATCTGCTCCTGATAGGCGCGGCGCTCGGCGGCCCGCTTCTCCTCGTCGCGCAGGTCGGGAGTACGCTTCCTCGGGTATTTGTGCACGCCGTGGCTCATCAGGGCATGGGCGGCGTCCAGCACGCGCTCCACCGCCGCGTGGCCGTGGCGCTCCTCGCACTTGGCGATGTAGCTCTTGGCGAACTCCATGTAGTCGAGGATGCCGCGCGCGTCGGTCCACTGCCGGAACAGGGAGTTGTTGGCGAAGAAGTGGTTATGGCCGAAGGCGGCGTGGGCGATGACCAGGGTCTGCATGGCCATGGAATTCTCTTCCATGATGTAGCTGATGCAGGGGCTGGAATTGATGACGATCTCGTAGGCCAGACCGCGCATGCCCTTGCGGTACATGGTCTCGTCGCGGGCGAAATGCTTGCCGAACGACCAGTGCTTGTACATCAGGGGCATGCCGATGGAGGAATAGGCGTCGAGCATCTGCTCCGCCGTGATCACCTCGATCTGGTTGGGATAGGTGATCAGGCCCATCTCGCCCTTGGCGATCTGCTCGATGGCGTCGTAGGCCCGGTTCACCTTCTCGAAATCCCAGTCGGCGCCGGTGAACAGCAATTGGTCGCTCATGGATTCGCCTCCCCCTCGTCCCCACCCGACCAGGCGGCGTTATCGCCCCGTTCCTTGGCGAACAGGTCACGGAACACCGGAAAGATCTGGCTTCTGACCCGCACGCGGCGCATGGCGAAGTTGTCGGCGGTCTTGGCCACCTCCTTATAGGTGCGCCACAGATCGGAATCGCGGCCCAGCCAGTCCTTGTACTCGGCGCCGACCTCGATATAGGCGAAGTACTGGGTGGCGGGCAGGATGGCCTCCTCCAGCAATCCGGCGGTCTTGGCGTTGTCGGACGAGGTGTTGTCGCCGTCGGACGCCTGGGCGCAATAGATGTTCCAGTCGGCGGGGGAGTAACGGTCCTCGATCACCTTGCGCATCTCCTCCAGCGCGGTGGACACCACGGTGCCGCCGGTCTCGGTGGAGTAGAAGAAGGTGTCCTCGTCCACCTCCTCTGCCTCGTGGGTGTGGCGGATGAACACCACCTCCACGTTGCGGTAGCGCCGGGTCAGGAACAGGTAGAGCAGCATGAAGAAGCGCTTGGCCAGATCCTTCATGTGCTCGGTCATGGAGCCCGACACATCCATCAGGCAGAACATCACCGCCTGGGTCACCGGCTTGGGCACGTGCTCGAAGCGGGAATAGCGCACGTCCAACGGGTCGATATAGGGAATGCGCCGGGCCTTGGCCACCAGCCGGTCGAACTCCACCCGCAATTGGGACAGGCGTTCGGGATCGGCCCCCGATTCCTCGAGCGCCTTGATCTCGTCCTCCACCTCGGCCAGTTCGGCCGGCTTGGGCCGGTTAAGGGCGATGCGGCGCGACAGCGAGTTGCGCATGGTGCGCACCACGTTGAGATTGGCCGGCGAACCGGTCACCGAATAGCCCGCCCGCGTCGGCGTGGTGGATTCGGTCTGCTTCAGCTTCTTCTTGACCAGATCGGGCAGTTCCAGGTCGTCGAGGAAGATATCGAGGAACTCGTCGCGCGAGAGCACGAAGGCGAAATCATCCTGGCCCTCGCCGTCGGGGCTGCCCTCGGAGCCGCCGCCCTCGCCGCCGTCCTGTTCCGGCTTCCTGATGCGGTCGCCCTCGACGAAATCCTTGTTGCCGGGCACCACGTAGTCGCGCACTCCGCCGTCGTTGGAGCGGCGGAAGGTGGGCTCGCGCAGGCCGTCGGCGGGAATGGAAATCTTCTCGCCGTTGGCGATGTCCTGGATGGAGCGTGATCCGGAGGCATCGCGCACCGCCTTGACGATCTGGGCACGGGCGCGGCGCAGGAACCTCTGCCGGTTGGCGAGGCTTTTACCCTTGGGATTGAGGCGCCGGTCAATGATGTTCATCATTCTTGTCCCTCGATCGCCTTTGGCCCCCTCTCCGCCCCCTCCCCCGGTAGAGCCGGGAGAGGGGGGACGCTGGGGACCTTATCCCGCCTGCTTCACGCGCATGTACCATTCCACCAGCCGGCGGACCTGGCGTTCGGTGTAGCCGCGGCTCATCATGCGCTCGACAAATTCCGAGTGCTTCTTCTCGGAATCCGAGTCCTTCTTGGAGCCGAAGCTGATCACCGGCAGCAGTTCCTCCACCTGGCTGAACATGCGGCGCTCGATCACTTCCCTGATCTTCTCGTAGGAGGTCCAGGACGGCGACTTGCCGCCATTGGCGGCGCGGGAGCGCAGCGCGAACTTGACCACCTCGTTGCGGAAGTCCTTGGGGTTGGCGATGCCGGCCGGCTTCTCGATCTTGGACAGTTCCTGGTTCAGCAGGTCGCGGTTCAGCAACTGGCCGGTATCGGGGTCCTTGAAGTCCTGATCCTCGATCCAGGCATCGGCGTAATCCACATAGCGGTCGAACAGGTTCTGGCCGTAATCGTGATAGCTCTCCAGATAGGCCTTCTGGATTTCGTTGCCGATGAACTCGGCGTAGCGCGGCGCCAGCTCGCCCTTGATGAACTCCAGGTACTTCTTCTCGGTATCCTCGGGGAACTGCTCGCGCCGGATGGCCTGCTCCAGCACGTACATCAGGTGCACCGGATCGGCCGAGACCTCATGGGTGTCGTAGTTGTAGGTGGACGACAGCACCTTGAAGGCGAAGCGGGTCGAGATGCCGTCCATGCCCTCGTCCACCCCGGCGGCGTCCTTGTACTCCTGCATGGGCTTGGCCTTGGGGTCGGTCTCCTTGACGTTCTCGCCGTCATAGACCCGCATCTTGGAATAGAGGTTGGAGTTCTCGTGCTCCCTGAGGCGCGACAGCACCGCGAAGCGCGACAGCATCTCCAGCGTGCCCGGCGCGCAGGGCGCGTCCACCAGTTCCGAGGTGTCGATCAGCTTGTCGTAGATCTTCAGTTCCTCGGTGACCCGCAGGCAATAGGGCACCTTGATGACGCAGATACGGTCGATGAACGCCTCGTTGTTGCGGTTGTTCTTGAAGGTCTGCCACTCCGCCTCGTTGGAGTGGGCCAGCACCGTGCCCAGGAACGGCATGGCGCCGATATTCTCCGAGCCGATGTAGTTGCTTTCCTGGGTGGCGGTAAGCAGCGGGTGCAGCATCTTGATGGGGGCCTTGAACATCTCGACGAATTCGAGCAGGCCCTGGGTGCAGCGGTTCAGCCCGCCCGAGAAGGAATAGGCATCGGGGTCGTTCTGGCTGAACATCTCCAGCTTGCGGATGTCCACCTTGCCGACCAGGGTGGAGATGTCCTGGTTGTTCTCGTCGCCCGGCTCGGCCTTGGACACGGCGATCTGCTTCAGCCGGGACGGATACATCTTGGCGACCTTGAACTTGGAGATGTCGCCCCCGAATTCCTCGAGCCTTTTCACCGCCCACGGGCTCATCAGTCCGGGCAGACGGCGGCGGGGGATGCCGTACTTGTCCAGCAGGACCGGCCCCATGCCTTCCGGATCGAACAGGTCCAGCGGGCTTTCGAACAGCGGACTGATCTCCTTGCCGGCCTTCAGCACGTAGATGGGATAGACCTCCATCAGCGCCTTCAGCTTCTCGGCCAGGGACGACTTGCCGCCGCCCACCGGACCCAGCAGGTAGAGAATCTGCTTCCTTTCCTCCAACCCTTGGGCGGCGTGGCGGAAGTAGCCGACGATGCGCTCGATGGTCTCCTCCATCCCGTAGAATTCCGAGAAGGCGGGGTAGACCTTGATGGTGCGGTTCATGAACACCCGGGACAGACGCGCGTCCTTGGCGGTGTCGATCACCTCGGGCTCGCCGATGGCGGCGATCATCCGCTCGGCGGCGGAGGCGTACATCATGGGGTCGTCACGGCAGCCTTCCAGATATTCCAGAAGGCTGAGTTCCACGTCCTTGCGACCCTCGTAGGCTCGCGAGTAACGGGTGAAGATATCGTCATTGCTGGGCATATCGTCACTCCATCGAGAGGGTCAAAGTCGAACCGGAAGCGGGATCCTTTCCCTCATGTTTGGATTGGTTTGGCGGAATTCATCAGGGGAGGACGAGAATTTCCGCAAACCAGTCATGCGCCCCCGAGAAATCGGCGCGCGCTTTAGGGCCATTAGGCCCGACAAGGTTGTATCGGAGACGGAAGACCACATGGCGTCGTCCTTTCGCCTGCTTCCCATCATCACCACTCTAGCGAATGGTTCTTAACAAAATCCTTTGCTTCCCCTTTTCCAGAGTAGCAAAAGGGGGATCGATGGCAATATCAGGGTGATCCGGGATTATGGCGAATCCATGGTGGCCCGGAAGACGGAATCAGGCATCATCCCTCCATGCGCCTCGCCTTCGAAATCGCCGTGATCATCGCCCTGGTCGTCCTCAACGGCTGCTTCGCCATGTCCGAGCTGGCCATCGTTTCCGCCCGCCGGGCCCGGCTGGCCGCCCGCGCCGCCGAGGGATCCAAGGGGGCCAAGGCCGCCCTGGCCCTGGCCGACAACCCCACCCGCTTCCTGTCCTCGGTGCAGATCGGCATCACCCTGGTGGGCGTCCTGGCCGGCGCCTATTCCGGCGCCACCCTGGCCGACCAGCTGGGGGCAGCCATCGCCCTGCACTTCCCCTTCGCGGCGACGGCGGCGCCGGGCGTCGCCATGGCCGTGGTGGTCGGCGCCATCACCTATGCCTCGCTGATCGTCGGCGAACTGGTGCCCAAGCACATCGCCCTGGCCAATCCCGAGGCCATCGCCGAACGGGTGGCGCGCCCCATGGCCATGGTGGCACGGCTGACCGCGCCGCTGCTGTGGCTGCTGGAAGGCTCCAGCCATGCCCTGGTCCGCCTGCTGGGCATCCGCAAATCCGACGACCAGACGGTCACCGAGGAGGAAGTGCGGGCCATGATCGCCGAGGGCACCGAGAGCGGCGTCTTCCAGCCCGAGGAAAAGGAGATGATCGCCGGCGTCATGCGCTTCGGCGACCGCCGCATCCGGGGGATCATGACGCCGCGTGCCGATATGGCCTGGATCGATCTCGATTGGGAGGCGGACGACATCCGCAAGACGCTCCGCGATTGCCTCCATTCGCGCCTGCCGGTCTGTCGCGGCGGCGTCGACGAGACGCTGGGCGTGGTCCAGGCCAAGGATCTGCTCGACGCCGCCCTGGACGGCCGTCCCCTGGACGTGGCGGCGGCGGTGAAGCCGCTGGCGGTGGTGCACGACAACGCCCCGGCGCTCCACGTCCTCGACGTGCTGAAGCAGTCGGACATCCACATGGCGCTGGTGGTGGACGAGTACGGCAGCGTCGAGGGCATCGTCACCGCCGCCGACATCCTGGGCTCGATCCTCGGCAGCCTGTCCGAGCATGGCGAGGAGTACCAGGGCACCATCACCGAGCGCGAGGACGGCTCATGGCTGCTGGACGGCGACGTGGCGGTTGATCTGGCCGCCGAGCGGCTGGGCTGCCGGGTAATGAAGGAAGGCGGCGGCGATTACGACACCGCCGCCGGCTTCATATTGTCCGAGGTCCGCGCCATCCCGTCGGCCGGCGACCACTTCGTCAAGGACGGCTGGCGCTTCGAGGTGGTGGACATGGACGGACGCCGCATCGACAAGATTCTGGTGTCGCGGGCGTCCGAGATTCTGGGCCTCTGAACGTCAGATATACTGCCCCGAATCCACCTTGATCACCTCGCCGGTGATGCAGCGGGCGGCGTCGGACAGCAGGAACAGCACGGCGTTGGCGATATCGGTGGTGTCGGGCAGGATGGACAGCGCCGCCTCGGCCAGGGCACGATCGCGGAACTGCTGGTCCAGCTTCAGCGTCATCTCGGTCAGCACCATGCCGGGCGCCACGGCATTGCAGGTGACGCCCTTGCCGCCCAGTTCCTTGGCCGCCGTCTTGGTCAGGCCGACCATGCCGGCCTTGGAGGCGGCGTAATTGCCCTGGCCCATCTTGCCGCGCAGGCCGTTGATGGAGATCATGTTGACGATGCGCCCCACGCCGGCCTGCACCATGCCGGGGCCGGCGGCGCGGATGGTGTTGAAGGCGCTGGTCAGGTTGACGGTGATCACCGAGCCCCATTCCTCGTCGCTCATCTTCAGGAGCGTGCGGTCGCGGGTGATGCCGGCGTTGTTGACCAGCAGGTGAACCGGCTTGCCGATCCGTGCGAAGGCGGCATTGACCGATTCGGAGTTGGACACGTCCACCGCATGGGCCGTCATGCCCTTGGGCAGGTCCCCGGTCTCGCGGTCGAAGACGTGCACCTCGGCCCCTCCGGCCAGCAGACCGTCGGCGATGGTGCGCCCGATTCCGCGCATTCCGCCGGTGACCACCGCCACCCGTCCAGGAAACTCCCACTTCATGATACGCTCCTCTTGACCACCGATTTGATTTCGGTATTATAGTACCGAATTATTCATTTAACAGGGTACCGCCCGCCAAGGGACGCCGTCAAGTGCCGGCTCCCGCCCAAACCAGTCCGGTGGACCCAAGAGACGGGGGAGGTTCGCGAGTTCATGACCACCACTATCCGCGACATCGTTGCCACCGACCTGGAGCGCGTGATCGAGCTTGATCGCCGCCTGACCGGCAAGCCACGCCGCAACTATCACGAAAAGCGCATGGCGGCCGCCACGTCCGAGCCGACCAGCTTCGTCACCATCGCCGCCGCCGACGGCCCGGTGCTGAAGGGCTATGCCTATGCCCACATCCTGGACGGCGAATTCGGCGGCTCCGGCCCCGTGGGCGTGGTCGACACCATCGGCGTCGATCCCGACCAGCGCGGCCACGGCCTCGGCCGCAAGCTGATGGCCGCCCTCGAGGACGCGCTGAAGAAGCGCGGCATCAAGGAAGTGGTCAGCCAGGCCGATTGGACCGAGCACGGCATCACCCGCTTCTTCCAGTCCGCCGGCTTCGAGCTGGCTCCCCGGCTGGTCCTGGAGCGCAGCACCGACAACGTGTCGGATTTCGAGGCTCCCCTGGCCCAGCAGGTCAGGGACAGCGACGAAGTCGACCTGTCCGATCCGTCGGGCGACGATTACGCCGCCCTGTCGCGCGACCGCATCCCGGTGCGTTCGCTGACCGAGGCCGATTACCCCTTCATCGTGTCGGTGGACCGCAAGGTCACGCGGCGCGACCGCTCGGCCTACTACAAGCGCAAGATCGCCGAGGTGACCAAGGAATCCGGCGTGCGCGTCTCCCAGGTCGCCGAGATCGACGGCCTGTTCGCCGGCTTCGTCATGGCCCGCACCGAATACGGTGAGTTCGGCCGCGCCCAGTCCACCGCCGTGCTCGACACTATCGGCGTCGACCCGGCCTATGCCCGCCACAGCGTCGGCCGTGCCCTGATGAGCCAGTTGCTCACCAATCTGGCGTCGCTGGGTGTCGAGAAGGTGCAGACCCAGTTGGCCTGGGACAGCTTCAGCCTGCTGGGCTTCCTCGCCCGCTGCGGCTTCAAGCCGTCGCAGCGCCTGATCTTCCAGCGTCGGCTCGGGTAGACCCTCCCCTGCCGCACTCGGCGGGTCGCCCTTCCCGTTCCCGACCCGCCCGAAAGGGGCCGGCAGTTGCCCGACTGCCGGCCCCGCTTCGTTTTGGCCTTCTGGTCCTTTTAGCAATCCGCCCAACGCGCTATGGTCAAGGCGGAACAGCCGGAAGGATGCCATGAGGGACATTTCCGAAACCGAGATCGTCGAGGCCGTACGGGCGATCCTGCCCGAAGCCCAGGCCCTGTTCCTGTTCGGCAGCCGCGCCGACGGCAGCCACGACGACGACAGCGACCTCGATCTCGCCGCACTGTTGCCTTCCCGCGCCGACCCGCTACGTCTATGGGAAGCAGGCGAGGCCATCGCCCGCCGCCTGAACACCGACGTGGACCTCGTCGACCTGCGCGCCGCCAGTACGGTAATGCAGTTCCAGATCGTCACCAAAGGGCGCCGCCTGTTCGCCCAGGGCGACGAGCCCGAGCGCTACGAACTGTTCATCCTGGCGGAAATGATGGACCTCGACCAGGCTCGCGCCCCGCTGATCGCCGACATCCAGCGCGAAGGACGCGTCCATGGCCGATGACGTTCTGCTCAACAAGGCGGCGACCATCGAACGCTGCGTCGCCCGCGCCGCCGAGGAATACCGCAAGGACCCCGCCACCTTCGCCACCGACTTCACCCGCCAGGATGCCGCCATCCTTAATATCCAGCGCGCCTGCGAAGCCTGCCTGGACATGGGCCACGCCATCATCCGCCGCGAGCGCCTTGGGCTCCCCCAAAGTGCCCGCGACGTCTTCACCCTGCTGGCCAAGGCCGGCTGGATCGACGAAGGGCTGGCGGAAAAGCTTCAGCGCATGGTCGGCTTCCGCAACATCGCCGTCCATGACTATCAGGCCTTGTCGCTGCCCATCACCATCGCCGTGATCGAACGCCACCTGGGCGATTTTTTGGCGTTCAGTAAGGCCGTGTTGGGGCGGATGGGAAAGGGATAAGCGGGCGAAGCACCCGCCCTCCCCTTCTCCCCCCACCCCGAAACAAAACGCCCCGCTCTATCCGAGCGGGGCGTTGTCGTGTCGAGGATCAGTCCCCGGCTTCCCAGTTGGGATCGTCGTCGTCGTCGTCCCAATCGTCGGGGGGGACCGGCAGCTCGTCGCGCCGGGCCTGCATGACGCGGACGTGCTCCTTCTCGCGCTCCACCAGGCGGGCGGCCTCGGCCTTGACCTCCGCGAAGGGAGACTTCTCCACCAGGGCGGAGAACAGGGCCAGGGTTTCCTGCTCGTGGCGCAGCGCCAGATCGAAGGCGTGCCAGGGATACATCAGGTAATGGACGGCGTCGGGATCGGCGATCTCGGGATCGTCCTCTCCCCACGGCACGGTTTCCGGACGAGGACCGACCGAGGTCGGAAAGTCAGCGGCATGCCGCTCCTCGATATCGGCCAGTTCCGCGAAGGCTTCGGCGGTGTCGGGGTTGTTGCACGACGCCTCGAACGCTTCGGCCAGTTCGCGGTAGCGCTCCGCCGAGCGCTCTTCCATCGCACGCGCGACGGAGAGCAACTCGGCGGAGGTCTTCACCGCCCCATAATCAGGGGCACGGCTCAAAGGGTGAATTCCCGATCGAGATCGGCCACCGCGTGCGAGGCCTTCTTCTCCTTGCCGTAGGACGAACGGTTGCCGCGGTACAGGACACCGCAGTTGAAACCGTCGTCGGTCATCAGGCGGCGGGCCGCCTGGGCCGGATCGGTGGTCGGCTCGATGTTGACGCTGCGCATGGTGTTCTTCCACTCCCGCTGCTCTTCACGGAAGGTGATGCAGGGGCTCATGATCGCAACGAACGAGAAGCCGGGATGCCGGATGGCTTCCGCGATGATCTGGGCGGTGCCGTTCGGATCGCCCGAGAAGCCGCGGGCGATGAAGTTGGCACCGGCGGCCAGCGCGATGGCCAGCGGATGGAACGGGGTCATGCCGGTACCACCGGGCGGGGCCATGGCCGAGGCATCCCAATCCGACTCGGTGGTCGGCGAGGGCTGGCCCTTGGTCATGCCGTAAACCCGGTTGTCCATCACGATGTAGGTCAGGTCGACGTTGCGGCGGCAGGCGTGCAGGAAGTGATTGCCGCCGATGGAGAAGCCGTCGCCGTCACCGCCGGCCACCAGAACGGTCAGGTCGGGGCGGGCCAGCTTGAGGCCCTGGCCGACCGCGAGAGCGCGACCGTGGATGGAGTGGATGCCGTAGGTGTTGGTGTAGGCCGGAATGCGCGACGAGCAGCCGATGCCCGAGACCACCGAGGTCTCGTGCGGCTTCAAGCCCAGATCGGCGAACGCCTTGGTGATGGAGGACAGCACGGCATAGTCGCCGCAGCCCGGGCACCAGACCGGCTTGACCTCGGACTTGAAGTCCTTGGCGGAGTAGGTAGCGGTAGAATCGCAGCTGGACATGACTTACTTCCCCATCGACAGGAGGCGGGCGTGGATTTCACCGGGACGCATGGGCAGCGGACCGGGGCGGCTCAGCGCCTCGGGCCTGGCCGGCAGGTCGTATTCGCCACGCAGGTAACGGGTGAACTGGCCGAGATGGCTCTGCTCGACCACCAGGATCTTCTTCACGCCCTTCAGCGCGTCAGCCATGTGCTGCGGACGGATCGGAGAGATCAGGCGCAGCGAGATCAGCTTGGCGTTGACGCCGTCGGCGCGGGCCCGCTCCACCGCCTCGCGGGCGGCACCGGTGCACGAGCCCCAGGTGATGACGGCGATGTCGCCCTCACCCTCGATGGTGGCCCAATGATTGCCGTAGTCGAACCCGGTCAGCTTGCGCTGGCGCTTGTCCAACTGCAGGGTGTGGTCCGACGACTGCGACGACGGCGTGCCGGTCTCGGTGTGCTCGAGGCCGTCCGAGGTGTACTGGCAGCCGTCCTGGCCGGGAACCGGCATGGGCGAAATGCCCGACGCGGTGTTGGCGTAGCGCTTGAACACCTCGCCCTCGGCCGGAGCCTCGGCCTGCAGGCGCTTGCCCACGAAAGCCACGTCGGCGGGGGCATCGATGATGGCGCGGCTCTGGCCCAGGGCCTGATCGCTCATCACCAGACAGGCGGTCTGCAGGCTTTCAGCCAGATAGACGCCCCACTGGGTGGTGAAGATGCAGTCGCCCACGGAATTGGGGGCCACGACCACGTGCGGCGCGTCGCCGTGCAGGCCATAGACCGCGATGTTGAGGTCCGACTGCTCGCACTTGGTGGCGATACCGGTCGAGGGACCGACGCGCTGCACGTCGACCACCACCACGGGGGTCTCGGAGGCGACGGCCAGACCCAGGCCCTCGGTCATCAGCGACAGGCCGGGACCGGCGGTCGCGGTGATCGAGGCCTCGCCGCCATAGGAGGCGCCCAGGCACATATTGATGGAGGCCAGCTCGTCCTCGGCCTGCACGAACACGCCGCCCACCTTGGGGAGCGCGCTGGACAGGTATTCCAGCACCTCGGTGGCCGGGGTGATGGGATAGGCGGCGCAGAAGCGCACACCGCCGCGGATGGCGCCCAGGCCGGCGCCGTAATTGCCGGTGACGGTCCAACGCTTGGCGTCCTTGGCCTTGGCCGCGGCCAGGCGCTTGGAGCCGGTCAGGGTGGCGGCGGCGGCGGCACCGGCCTTCACGCCGGCCACCGAAGCCTCATAGGCGTCGGCGCGCTTCTTCTTCAGCGACTTGCCCAGCACCTCGGTCAGCGGGCCGACCGGAATGCCGATCAGCTCGGCGATGGCGCCCAGGGCGATCATGTTGGGACGGCCGCCGGGAATCTCCTTGGCCAGATCCTTCATGTGCAGGTGCACGATCTTCGCACCGGTCTTGACGTACACCTCCGGCACGTCGCCGGCGGAGGGGTCGCAGATCACCAGGCTGTTCTTGGACAGCGGCAGCTCGGCGGCGAAGCGCTGAACGCCCTGCCAGTCGATAGCCAGCATGATGTCGAAGGTGTCGTCCACCGAAGTGATGGGATCAACGCCCAGACGCACCAGAGCCGCGGCCTCGCCGCCGCGGATCTGCGGGCCGGAGGAGCGGCCGAAAAGCGCGTAGTAACCAGCCTCGGCGGCGGCGTCGAGGAACATGTTGGCGGCCGTCATCACGCCGGCACCACCACTGCCGCACATCGCGATCGAGACAGACCCAGATCCGGAACTCGTCGTCATATTCTGTTTCCCCAGATGAGGCCCCCCGAATTCCTTCGTATTGGGCCTGGCCACGGTTTAGGTTCGCCCGCGTGCCGCCCCCCACCCGCTGGACTCCCGACCAGCCATAAGGAGTTTCACGCACCGCTTTCGGGAATCGGGCATGCCGTTTCCCGGAAGCGGATGAGACTAGGTGCATACCACCCATTTGGGTCGGACCACAAGACCGCAAGCTGCACTTGACGGCTAATTCGGTATTGTGGTACGCATTTACGGAATAATACAAGGGCAGCTCACGACGCGATCATGCGCGGGGCTGGTGATAACGGGAAAAGAGAGAGGGAATCGAATGAGCACTTCCGCGTATCGTTGGATGATGACCGGCGTCGGTCAGCCCATGGTGAAGGAGCCGATGGAGCTTGCCGCCCCCGCCGCCGGAGAGGTGCAGGTCACCATCGCCGGCTGCGGCGTCTGCCACACCGATATGGACTACTATTACAACGGTGTGCGCACCAACCATCCGCTGCCGCTGGCCCTCGGCCACGAGATCAGCGGCCGTGTCACGGCGGCCGGCGCCGGCGCCGAGTCCTGGCTGGGCAAGGCCGTGATCATCTCGGCGGTGATCCCCTGCGGCGAATGCGATCTGTGCAAGCGCGGCAAGGGCACCATCTGCCGCTCGCAGAAGATGCCGGGCAACGACCTGCAGGGCGGCTTCGCCACCCACATCAACGTGCCGGCCAACGGCCTGTGCGAGGTGGACGAGGCCCGTCTCAAGGCCGCCGGCCTTGAACTGTCCGAGGTCTCCGTGGTGGCCGACGCGCTGACCACCCCCTATCAGGCGGCGGTCCAGGCCGGCATCGGCCAGGGCGATCTGGTGATCGTCATCGGCTGTGGCGGCGTGGGCGGCTACTCCGTCCAGGTGGCCTCGGCCATGGGTGCCAAGGTGGTGGCGCTGGACATCGATCCCGCCAAGCTGGAAGCGGTCAAGGCGGCGGGCGCCACCCTGACGCTTAACCCCAAGGACTTCCCCTCGACGCGCGAGATGAAGAAGGAAATCGGTGCCTTCGCCAAGGCCAACGGCCTGCGCTCCACCGAATGGATCATCATGGAATGCTCGGGCTCGGTGCCCGGCCAGCAGACCGCCTTCGACCTGATGGTTCACGGCTGCACCATCTGCGTGGTGGGCTACACCATGAACAAGGCCGAGTTCCGCCTGTCCAACCTGATGGCCTTCCATGCCCGCGCACTGGGCAACTGGGGCTGCCCGCCGGACCTGTATCCCGGCGCCCTGGATCTGGTCCTGTCGGGCAAGATCAATGTGAAGAACTTCGTCGAGCGCCGCCCGCTCGACAGCATCAACGAAACCTTCGCCGCCGTGCACGACCACAAGCTGTCGCGCCGCGCCGTGCTCTGCCCCAACACCTGAAAAAATCCGAGAGAGGGAGAAATAGGGTCATGAACAAGGAAACCGCGGCCATCGTCGCCAAGACGGCGCCCGCCCACCTCAACGATCACAACCTGGTGGTCCAGACCATCGTTCCCGGCGTGCTGTACGAGAAGCGCCCCGCCAAGCGTGCCGACGGCAGCGTGGCCGAGGGCCTGTACAACGTCTGGATCACGCTCGACAACCAGAAGCAGTACAACTCCTACACCACCGACATGGTGAAGGGCGTGATCATGGGCTTCCGCGAGGCGTCCAACGCCCGCGACGTCTCCTCGGTGGTCTTCACCGGCGCCGGCGACAAGGCGTTCTGCACCGGCGGCAACACCAAGGAATATGCCGAATACTACGCCGGCAATCCCCAGGAATACCGCCAGTACATGCGGCTGTTCAACGACATGGTCTCGGCCATCCTGGGCTGCGACAAGCCGGTGATCTGCCGCGTCAACGGCATGCGCATCGGCGGCGGTCAGGAAATCGGCATGGCCGCCGACTTCTCGGTCGCCCAGGATCTGGCCAAGTTCGGTCAGGCCGGCCCCAAGCACGGCTCGGCCCCCATCGGCGGCGCCACCGACTTCCTGCCGGTGATGATCGGCTGCGAGCAGGCCATGGTTTCCGGTTCGCTCTGCGAGCCCTGGTCGGCCCACAAGGCCTACCGCACCGGCATCATCATGGACCTGGTCCCGGCGCTGAAGGTCGACGGCAAGTTCGTCGCCAACCCGCTGGTGATCACCGACCGTTATCTCGACGAGTTCGGCAAGATCGTCCACGGCGAGTCCAAGACCGGTGCCGAACTGGCCGCCGGCAAGGAGCTGCTGAAGAAGGGCACCATCGATCTGTCGCTGCTCGACGCCAAGGTCGAGGAAATCTGCGCCAAGATCCTGCACACCTTCCCGGATTGCTTCACCAAGACCATCCAGGAACTCAGGAAGCCCAAGCTGAACGCCTGGAACGCCAACAAGGAAAACAGCCGCGACTGGCTGGGCCTCAACATGATGACCGAGGCCCGCACCGGCTTCCGCGCCTTCAACGAAGGCCCGAAGGATGACCGCGAGATCGACTTCGTGGCCCTGCGTCAGGCGCTCGCCAAGGGCGCTCCGTGGACCGCCGAGCTGATCGAGTCCCTGATCCCCAAGGCTGGTCACTAACATGGCCGAGGCGATCTCCAACTGTCTGAAGGTCTGGAAGGACCGCGAGGGGAAGCTGCTTCGGCTGCGCCTCTCGCGTCCCAAGGCCAACATCGTCGACGCCGAGATGATCGCGGCGCTCACGGCGGCGTTGGCCGAGGGCGCCTCGGACCAGCACCTGCGGGGTGTGCTCATCGACCACGAGGGGCCGCATTTCAGCTTCGGCGCCTCGGTGGCCGAGCACATGCCCGACCAGTGCGCCGCCATGCTGGCCAGCCTGCACAAGCTGGTCATCGCCATGGTCGACTTCCCGCTGCCCATCCTGGTCGCCGTGCGCGGCCAGTGCCTGGGCGGCGGCCTGGAAGTCGCCCTGGCCGGCCACATGATGTTCGTCTCGCCCGACGCCAAGCTGGGCCAGCCGGAGATCGTGCTGGGGGTGTTCGCCCCCGCCGCCTCGTGCCTGCTGCCGGAGCGCATGCCCCGCGTGGCGGCCGAGGATCTGCTCTATTCCGGCCGTTCCATCGATGGTGCCGAGGCTGCCCGGCTGGGCATCGCCAACGCGGTGGTGGACGACCCGGAGAACGCCGCTTTGGCCTGGTTCGACAACGGCCCGGTCAAGCACTCGGCGGCGTCCCTGCGTTACGCGGTCAAGGCCGCCCGTCTCGGCATGAACGAGCGGGTCAAGGCCAAGATCGCCGAAGTTGAAGCCCTTTACCTCAACGGCCTGATGGCCACCCGCGACGCTGTCGAGGGTTTGAACGCCTTTCTCGAAAAGAGGCCGGCACTTTGGGAGGACCGATAGGATGTCTGGAAAGAATAGGACCGTCGCCGACATCATGGCCGTTTGCCAGGAGATGTTCGAAGACCTGAACTTCACGTATGCCCGCAAGTGGAAGGATGCCAAGCCCGGCCGCAAGGTCGTCGGTTTCCTCCCGGTCTACTCGCCGATCGAGATGATCCATGCCGCCGGCTGCCTGCCGCTCGGCATCTTCGGCGGCGGCGACCAGATGGAAGTCATCCACGGCGACGCCTACTATCAGAGCTACATCTGCCGCATTCCGCGCTCGACCATCGAACTGGGCGTCACCAACCGTCTCGACTTCGTCGACGGCATGATCTTCCCGTTCGTCTGCGACGTGATCCGCAACCTGTCGGGCATCTGGAAGCTGATGTTCCCGAACGTGTGGTCCAAGTTCTTCGACACCCCCCAGAACTACGACAAGTCCATCGGCGGCACCTACTACGTGCAGGAGCTGAAGGAGTTGAAGGAAGGCCTGGAGACCATGACCGGCCGCAAGATCAGCGATGCTGATATCCAGCGCTCGATCGGTCTGTACAACGAGAACCGCCGCCTGATCCGCGAAGTCTACGCCTTCCGCGCCAAGCAGCCCTGGCTGGCCCCGACCTCCGAGGTCTACGTGCTGATGCGCGCCGGCCTGATGATGGACGTCGAGGAGCACAACCAGATGCTCAAGGACTACATCGCCGCCGCCTCCAAGGAAGACCGGCCGAAGCGCGACAACGTGCGCATCTCCATCTACGGCTCGTTCTGCGAGCAGCCGCCGCTGAACCTGATCAAGTCCATCGAGATGGCCGGTTGCTATGTGGTCGACGACGACTACTCACTGAACAACCGCTTCCTGATGGTCGACGTCCCCACCAGCGGCGATCCGCTGGAGGCCCTGGCCACCACCTATATCGAGAACTCGGTGGAGACCTCGTGCAAGTACGTCCCCGACGGCAAGGTCAAGGGCCAGTTCCATGTGGACGCGGTCAAGGCCTGCGGTGCCGAGGGCGTGATCTACGCGACCCCCAGCTTCTGTGATCCGGCCCTGCTGGACCGTCCGATGGTCTGCAACAAGCTGTCGGAAGCCGGCATCCCCTACATCGCCTTCAAGTACGCCGAAAACTCTGGCCAGATGCAGCCGATCCGCGAGCAGGCTGGCACCTTCGCCGATTCCATCAAGCTGTGGAGCTGACATCATGAGCAAGCCTGAAGCCGTCAAAGAGCCGTCGATGGAAATGCAGAAGGCGATGATCGCTCGTAACTACGATGCGATCACGTCCAAGCACGAAACCGGCCGCAAAGTGTCCTCCACCTTCGTTCCGGGCAACCTGAACGAGCTGTTGATGTGTTTCGACATCGTCAACAACCTGCCCGAAATCAACGCCATCCAGGCCGGCATGCGCAAGGCCTCGGGCGGCTACATCATGGAGGCCGAGAAGTCCGGCCATTCCGAAGACGTCTGCACCTACGTGAAGGCGGATATCGGCCAGATGTCCAAGGGCAACATCGCCCCCAACGGCAAGCCCTATCCCAACCCGGACGTGCTGATGCTCAGCTACACCGGCTGCTACACCTTCATGAAGTGGTTCGAGCTGCTGCGTGAAGAGTACAAGTGCCCGACCCTGATGCTGCACGTCCCCTACGAGGGTGACGGCCACTCCACCAAGAACATGCGCGACTACATCGTCAAGCAGCTCAAGGAAGTGGTCATTCCGGGCCTGGAGCAGGTCTCGGGCGTCAAGTTCGACATCGACCGCCTGCGCCAGTACCTGCGCAACTCGGCCAAGGCCGAGGACAACCTGGTGTGGTGCCTGGAGCAGGGCAAGAACAAGCCGTCGCCCATCGACGCCTATTTCGGCGGCGTGTACTACATCGGCCCGATCTTCACCGCCTTCCGCGGCACCGAGGATGCGGTCACCTACTACGAGATGCTGCGCAAGGAAGTGCAGAATCGCGTCGAGAACCATCAGGGCCCGCTGACCCCCGAGGGCACCTACTTCAACGACCAGAAGTATCGTCTGATCGTCGAAGGCCCGCCCAACTGGACCAACTTCCGCGAGTTCTGGAAGATGTTCTATGACGAGGGTGCGATCGTGGTCGCTTCGTCCTACACCAAGGTGGGTGGCCTTTATGACCAGGGTTTCCGTCACGATCCGGACAACCCCTTGGAATCCCTGGCTGATTACTGCCTGGGCTGCTACACCAACCTCAACCTGCCGACCCGCGTCGATCTGCTGGCCAAGTATGTCGAGGAATACGAGGCCGACGGCCTGCTGATCAACTCGATCAAGAGCTGCAACAGCTTCTCGGCCGGCCAGCTGATGATCATGAAGGAAGTCGAGCGCCGCACCGGTCGCCCGGGTGCCTTCATCGAAACCGACCTGGTCGATCCGCGCTACTTCTCGGCGGCCAACGTCAAGAACCGCCTGGAAAGCTACTTCCAGATGATCGAGCAGAAGCGCCGCGGCGGCGGCTCCAAGACCGTGGCCGCGTAAGGGAGGAATGAACAATGCGTTGTTTCATCGGCATTGACCTGGGCTCCACCACCACCAAGGCGGTGGTCATGGATGAGAACCTGCAGGTCATGGGACGCGGTATCACCAACTCGCGTTCCAACTACGACACCGCGGCAGCCGTTTCCAAGCAGGAAGCGCTGATCGACACCCGTCTCACTCTGTTCCGCCGGGCGCTTGGCTCGGTGCCGGAAGTGTCGGGCAAGGTCGACGACATCCTCTCGGATCTCGAGCGCAACTTCCGTCACGTCCAGTTCCTCGAGCAGCTCGAGGATCTGGAGCAGACCTGCGTCGCCAACATCAAGGGGCCGCGCTTCGCCGGCCGCGAGAAGGTGGTGATCGAGGCGCTGGAAGGCACCTTCAAGCGCCTGCGTGAAAGCTCGGCCGCCCAGTACGCCCCCGGCGTCAAGCGCAAGTCGGACTTCTTCCGCGATCTGGCCGGCGCCGAGTTCATGAGCCACGGCGAGGCGGTGTGCAAGGAGGCCGGTCTCGGCTTCGACCTGATCCTCAACATCTATGACAAGTCGATCATCGAAGTCGAAAACCGTCCGCCGGCCGGCGACATGGAGGGCAAGTTCGTCCGCGCCCTGGAAAAGGGCACCATGACCGGTTCCTCGATCCTGGCCCCGGTGCAGTCGGCCCTCGCCATTCCGCTGGAAGAGACCTACGTGGTCGGCACCGGCTATGGCCGCGTCCGCCTGCCCTTCCCCAAGGAGCACATCCGCTCCGAGATCCTGTGCCACGGCCTGGGCGCTCACATGATGTATCCGGACACCCGCACGGTGCTGGACATCGGCGGCCAGGACACCAAGGGCATTCAGGTGGATCCGGTGGGTATCGTCGAGAACTTCCAGATGAACGATCGTTGCGCCGCCGGTTGCGGCCGTTATCTGGGCTACATCGCCGACGAGATGAACATGGGCCTGCACGAACTCGGGCCGCTGGCCATGAAGTCGAACAAGCAGGTCCGCATCAACTCGACCTGCACCGTGTTCGCGGGTGCCGAGCTGCGTGACCGTCTGGCTCTGGGCGAAAAGCGCGAGGACATCCTGGCCGGTCTGCACCGCGCCATCATCCTGCGCGCCATGTCCATCCTGTCGCGTGCCGGCGGCGTCAAGGACCAGTTCACCTTCACCGGTGGCGTCGCCAAGAACGAGGCGGCGGTGCGCGAGCTGCGCAAGCTGATCAAGGAAAACTACGGCGACGTGACCATCAACATCGATCCGGACTCGATCTACACCGGCGCTCTCGGCGGGGCTACCTTCGCCGTCCGCGCGGTCGTCAACTAATCGGGAAGGGAGGAGACACCAATGTCTGAACTTATCACTACCGGTGTTGACATCGGTTCGGGTTGCATCAAGACCGTCGTCTTCAAGGTCAATGGCGACAAGGTCGAGTGGCTGGGCAAGGAAACCGCGCGTATCCGTAACCGCGACCCCTTCCAGCTGACCACCGAAGCCTATGACCACATGCTGAAGACCGCCGGCGTCGACAAGGGTGACGTCGCCTATGTGGCGTCCACCGGCGACGCCGAGAACCTGAAGTTCGCCACCGGCCACTTCTACTCCATGACCACCCACGGCCGTGGCGGCCTGTACCTCAACCCGGAAGCCCGTGCGGTGCTCGATATCGGAGCGCTGAACGGCCGTGCCATCCGCATGGATGGCGCCGGCAAGGTGCTGTCCTACAAGATGACCAGCCAGTGCGCCTCGGGCTCGGGCCAGTTCCTCGAGAACATCGCCCGCTATCTGGGTATCGCCCAGGACGAGATCGGCTCGCTGTCCATGAAGGCCGATGACCCCGAGAAGGTGTCGTCCATCTGCGCCGTGCTGGCGGAGACCGACGTCATCAACATGGTGTCGCGCGGCATCTCGGCCTCGAACATCCTCAAGGGCATTCACGTGTCCATGGCGGTGCGTCTGGCCAAGCTGCTGAAGTCCATCGGCGCCGTTGACGGCATCGTGCAGGTCACCGGCGGTCTGGCCCTCGATACGGGTCTGGTCGCGGCCCTGAACGAAGCCGCCGAGCAGGAGAAGGTCAACCTGAAGGCCGTGTCCCACCCGGACTCGATCTATGCCGGCGCCATCGGTGCCGCGCTGTGGGGTGCCTTCCGTCACGAAAAGCTGGCCCGTCTGGGTCAAGCGGCGTAATATGCGCCCGGCGGTCCTCTCCAGACGCTTGGAATCCAAGCGTCTGGATAAGGAGATCCGCCGATTTACCGAATTGTCTGGCCCCGGTCACCCGCGACCAACGCGGGGGCCGGGGACGGCCATAGTGGGGTTGCGAGGAGAGAGGAAAAACCCATGTCCCTGAAGATTACCGACGACTGCACCAGCTGCGACGCCTGCGTCTCCGCTTGCCCGAATGAGGCCATTTCCGCTGGCGACGTGATCTATGTGATCGACGCGTCCCGCTGCTCCGAGTGCGTCGGCGCCGAAGACAGCCCGCAGTGCCAGATGGTCTGCCCGGCCGATTGCATCGTTCAGCACGAAGTCGAGTCCAAGGATGTCCTGCTGGCCAAGTACAAGGCCATCCACGGCTGACCTTGAGGCCTCCGGCCAAAGGTTCGAAACCCCCGCCGGTCCGCCGGCGGGGGTTTTCTCGTTCAAGGCGGGATGGCTCACCGCCCGTCCGGGCCGCGCTTATTCCTTGCGCAGCAGGTTGACCCGCATGGGCTGCTCGAAGACGAAACCGCCGCCCTCCGCCGGAATCGCCAGACGGGCGAAGCGCTCGCGCATCTCCCCGTCCAGTTCGGCGAATTTGGCCTCGCGCTCGGTGTTGGCCGAGATGATCTTGTCGCGGAAGGCCTCGTAGTCCCGAAGCATCATGGGGTGGATGTAGGTGAACTCGCTGGCCTCCTCCAGCCCGTGGACCCAGGCTCCCTTGACCGAGGCCAGGGCGGCCCCCCTCACCCAGGTCTCGTCATCGATGGGCCGCACCGCCTCGAAGAAGGCCCCCCAGGGCAGGGGCTCGGAGACATAGACCTCGCCGCCGGGCTTGAGCACGCGGGCCGCCTCGGCCAGGGCCTTGGCCTGGAAGGCGATGGGGATGTGGTGCAGCGAGTTGAAGAACACCACCGTATCGGCGCTTTCGTCATCGACGGGCAGGTCTTGGCCCACGCCCTCGACGATCTCCTCGTCGGCGACCTGGGCGGCGGCGCGTGCCTTGGCCAGTTGGCGCGGGCTGCATTCCACCCCAAGGACGCGGGCGCCGAAGCGGGCCAGCACGCGCACCAGCCCCCCGTCGCCGCAGCCCACGTCGATGACCCGCTTGCCATCCAGGGCCAGGGTCTCCACGATGACGTCGGTGTTGCGGCGTTTGTCCATGACACTCTCCATAAATCCGTTGCCCCCAGTTAAGAGATGTCCGCCGCTTCTGTCGATAGCCCAGTCGGCCTCTATGATGCCGCCATCATCCTCGGAGCCATGGTGCGCCCCGACGGCAGCCCCAGCCCGGCGCTGGTCGGGCGGGTCGGGCACGGGGTGCGGCTGCTGCGCGAGGGCCGGGTCGGTCATCTGCTGATGAGCGGCGGCGCGGTGCGCCATGCGATCCCCGAGGCCCACGTGATGCGCGAGCTGGCTCTGAGCACCGGCATCGCCGCCGAGCGGGTCCATGTGGAGGATGCCTCGGTCAACACCATCGGCAACGCCCTGCTGTCGCGGCCCCTGGTGGAGGAACGGGGCTGGCGCCGTCTGGCCGTGGTGACCGACGCCTGCCACATGGCGCGCTCACTCTATATCTTCCACCGCCTCGGCCTGCCGGTCCGGCCCGCCCCCGCCTGGCCCGAGACCACGCCGGGGCCCGAATGGTATCTGGCCTGGGCGCGCGAGGCCCTGGCCCTGCCCTGGACGATCATCCGGGTGGAGAGGTTGAAATTGAAGCGGGCTTCCGCTCGGCCGGCTTCCGGCAATTGATAATCACAACACCTCCATTATATACATAACCTCTGGTTCTCGCCGCCACGACGCATGGTCACCCCGGGAAACGGATAAGTATGGCCATGGCGGGATTGACCTGGCCCGATGGAGGGACGCATGAGCCAACTCTCGATCCGCGTCCGCATCGCCTCGTTGGCGGCGGCAGGCATCATCATGATCGGCATGGTGACCGGTTTGATGTTCTGGTCCATGAAGCGACTGGACGAAGTGGATGCCAAGACCAGGGCCTACGACGCCGTCGTCCTTGCCAGCAAGGATATGTGGGGCGGCAGCCTGGAAGTACGACGCCACGAAAAGGACTTCCTGATCCGCCGTGACGTCAGATATGCCGACCAGGCCCTGACGGCGGCGGAGCAGGTGGTGGCGCGCGCCGGCCGGTTGGAAAAGATTCCCGAAGCCGCTCCTGTGGTGGACCACATCGGGGCCATCCGAAGCGGAACGGCGACCTATGTCGGGAAGATGCACAACGTTCAGGCCAGCATGGTTACCGCCGGACTGGACGAAAAATCCGGTATGCAGGGCGAACTGCGCGAAGCCGTCCACGCGGTCGAGAGGGTGATCTCGGATTCGGGCGAACAGGACCTCATGGTCCATATGCTGATGTTACGCCGCCACGAAAAGGATTACCTGCTGCGCGGGCAAGTGGATTACCTCGCCAAGCTGGAGGCCGAGCACAAGGCTTTCCTGGGCAGCCTGGGGCGCTCCGCCCTCGCTCCCGCCCGCAAAGCCGAGCTGCAGGGCCTGATCGACACCTATCTGGCCAAGGCGCGCCTGATGATCGAGGCGGACCAGACCCTGCGCCGGGACATCGCCGCCCTCAGCGCCGCCTATGCCGCCTTCACTCCCGCCTTCGACAAGATCGTCGAGTTCGCCGATGCCCAGGAAAACCTCGTCCGAGCCGAGAATGACCATGTCCGCCACAACGTCACGATGGTTGCCACGGCCCTCAGCGGAACGGCCACCCTGCTCTTCATCGTGCTGGCCACCGTCATCGGCCGGTCCATCGTCCGGCCGGTCAAGGGCATCACCGGCGTGATGACCGCCCTGTCGGGGGGTGACCGCCAGATCACCGTGCCCTATGCCGACAACCGCGATGAGATCGGCGAGATGGCCCGCTCAGTCCAGGTGTTCAAGGACGGCCTCATCCGCGCCGAACAACTGGAGGCCGAGGCCCGTGCCGAGCAGGAACGCGAAGTCCAGCGCGGCCGCAAGCGCGAACTGCTGACCGCCGATTTCGACGTGATGATCCGCCGGGTGATCGCCAAGGTGGACAGCACGGTGCAGAACGTCCACTCCACCTCCAGCAGCCTGCACGCCGCCGCCGAGCAGACCAGCCGCCAGAGCGCCGCCGTGGCCGCCGCCGCCGAGGAGGCCTCCTCCAACATCCAGACCGTGGCCAGCGCCGCCGAGGAACTGGGCGTCTCCACCCAGGAAATCAGCCGCCGGGTGCAGGACACCACCCGCATCACCCAGGAAGCGGTGGACGGCGTGCAGACCGCCGACGCCACCGTGGAAGGCCTGTCCACCGCCGCCCAGAAGATCGGCGAGATCGTCGGCCTGATCACCGATATCGCGGCACAGACCAACCTGCTGGCCTTGAACGCCACCATCGAGGCGGCCAGGGCCGGCGAGGCCGGAAAAGGCTTCGCCGTCGTCGCCAACGAGGTCAAGCACCTCGCCACCCAGACCGCCAAGGCCACCAGCGAGATCGCCGAGCAGATCGGCGGTATCCAGAGCACCACCCAAAGCGCCGTCGCCGCCATCAAGACGGTGGGCGCCGCCATCGGCCGGGTGGACGAGGTGGTGTCGTCCATCGCCGCCGCCGTCGAGGAGCAGAACGCCGCCACCCAGGAAATCGTCCGCAACGTCCAGGAAGCCGCCAACGGCAATCACGAGGTGACCAGCAACATCACCGAGGTGTCGTCGGCCGCGCGGATGACCGGCGAGATGGCCTCCAGCATGTCCACCGTGGCGGAAGACATGAAGGAAGCCGGTACCAGCCTGGGCAAGCACGTGGAAACCTTCCTCGGCAGCGTCAAGACCGTGTAGATCGGCCGAGATCGGGCGTGGTATCAAGACGGCCCCATTGCCGGCGAGACACCATGCCCCACCCGAAACGCCCCCTGGACGGCATTCGCGTCCTCGATATCGCCACCTTCATCGCCGCTCCCTATGCCGCCGCCATCCTGGGCGAGTTCGGCGCCGAGGTGATCAAGGTGGAGCAGCCGGCCGGTGGCGATACCTTCCGCCGCTTCGGCTCCATCACCGAACGCGAGGGCGATTCGCTGATGTGGCTGTCCGAGGCGCGCAACAAGGATTCGGTGACGCTGGACCTCAGGAAGCCCGAAGGCCGCGCCCTGTTCCTCCAACTGGCGGCACGCGCCGACGTCATCGCCGAGAATTTCCGCCCCGGCACCCTGGAGAAATGGGGACTGGGCTGGGAGGAACTGCGCCGGGTCAATCCCGGCCTGGTCATGCTGCGCATCTCGGGCTACGGCCAGACCGGCCCCTACAAGGACCGCCCCGGCTTCGCCCGCATCGCCCATGCCTTCGGCGGCCTGTCCTATCTGGCCGGCATGCCGGGCGACGTCCCGGTGACGCCGGGCTCGACCTCGCTGGCCGATTACATGAGCGGCCTTTACGGCGCCATCGGCGTGTTGCTGGCCCTCAGGCATCGGGACGCCACCGGCGAGGGGCAGGTCATCGATCTCGCCCTCTACGAATCCGTATTCCGCGCCCTGGACGAGATCGCCCCGGCCTACGCCATGCTCGGCAAGGTGCGCGAGCGGGAGGGCGCCGGCACGGTCAATGCCTGCCCCCACGGCCATTTCCGCTGCGGCGACGGTAAATGGGTGGCGCTGGCCTGCACCACCGACCGCATGTTCGCCCGCCTGTGCGAGGCCATGGAGCGGCCCGAACTGGCCGACCCGGCCAAATGGGGCCTGCTGCGCCAGCGGCTGGCCGAGCGGGCCGACGTCGACGCCCTGGTCGGCCACTGGACCGCCACCCGCCCGCGCGAGACGGTGATGGAATTGTGCCTGGAGTTCGAGGTTCCGGCCGCGCCGCTCAACACCATCGCCGACATCTTCGAGGACCCGCAATTCCAGGCGCGCGACAATCTGCTGCGGGTGGCCAACGCGGTGCTGGGCAGCGTGGTGGTGCCCGGCGTGGTGCCCAAGCTGTCGGCCACTCCCGGCCGGGTCGAGCATCTCGGCCCCCGCCTGGGCGAGGGCAACGCCCGAATCTATGGCGGGCTGCTGGGCCTGAGCGAGGAGGAGATCGCCGGGTTGAAGGAGAAGGGCGTTATCTGAACGCCGCATGAACCGGCGGTTCAGCTCCGGTTGGGGCGGCCTGGGGCACACTGTCTCCAGTTGAATGCCCCACCAATCGGAGACACCGCCATGTTGACCAAGACCGCCCTGATCGCCGCCACCGTTACCGGCCTCGCCCTGACCTCGATCGCCCAGGCCAAGGACAAGCCGGCCGGCGATATCCTGCCTCCCGCCGTCATCCTCAACCAGATGGTGGCCGACGGCCACGACCTGCGTGCCCTCGACCGCGATCATGGCCGCTATCTCGCCACCGTGCGGGCACCGTCCGGTCAGTTGGCCACCTTCTCGGTGGATGCCCGCACCGGCGAGCTGCTGCCCGAGGCGGCCCGTCTCAGCACCGCCACCACGCCGGAAACCGGTACCAGCGCGGTCAAAGCCATGCTGGCCGCCGCCGAGCAGGGCCACTGGAATCTGTCCGAACTGGAATGGAAGAACGACGGCTATGTGGTCGAGGCCCGCGATGACAGCGGCGCCAAGGCCCACTTCCAGGTGGATGCGGCCACCGGAACGGTGACCAAGGCCACCCATCGCTGAAGCGATGACGGACGCCCGGGGCCATATGGCCCCGGCGCTTCCGCTATTCCGTCATCCCCACCACCTGCATCTTGACCGGTACCGCCCCCAGGTAGCTCATGTGCAGCCGCCTGGCCGCCGCCCGCGACAGGTCGATGGAGCGCCCAGCGGCATAGGGACCGCGATCGGTGACCACCACGATCACCGACTTCTTGCGGTCGGGCCGCGAGACCTCGAGCAGCGTGCCGAACGGCAGCGTGGGATGGGCGGCGGTCAACGCCTTGGGGTCGAATTTCTCACCGCTGGCGGTACGGTTACCCTTGAAGCCCGGCCCGTACCAGGAAGCGATGCCGTAGCTTTCGCGCCCCAGGGCCGCCGCTCCGGCCATCTCAGCCGAAGCCGGAAGAGACGTGGCCGCCACCAGGAGTGCGGCCAATGCCGCCGTCTTGATCGCCTTCATCGTGTCAGTCCTGCATCCTGCCTGCATTGAAGTGCGGGGCATTCTGCCCAGGGTTTTCCTAACATGGGTGAAGGAGATACAGGACTGCGAATGAGATGTAAATATGCCTTACTATCCATTTACAATTCATTAGTTCTTTAGTCGGCCGAGCCGATCACCCGCAGGGAAACGAAGGCGGTCCCCTCCCCCGTCATGCCCAGGCGCCGGGCCGCCGCCTCGGAGACGTCGAGCACCCGGCCGCCCCCCGGACCGCGATCATTGATGCGCACCACGACGCTTCTGCCATGGTCCGGCCGGGAAACCTCCACCAGGGTGCCCATGGGCAGAAAGGGATGGGCCGCCGTCAGGTCGGCGGGGTCAAAGCGCTCGCCACTGGCGGTATGACGACCGCGATACTTGGCCCCATACCAAGACGCCATACCGGTCGTATCAGAATCACTACGAATATAGGCAATATCACTGGCGAAACAGTCAAACACCGTGAGCGTCATCACACAGGCCGATATGGTCTTTATACATATGCCCCTCATTACGCTCATTGTGAATTACCTCACATTCTCTCGTCACACCCTCCCTGTTCATAGAGCAATCCTTTCCAACGAACCGTGAGACTCATCACAGTTGCCGGCGAAATCAAAAACGGTAAGCCCTTGCCCAATACCCCCCTGATGGGGCATGTTTCCACCCTTTCCCCAATGTTTTCCGGGCGGATCGAGATCGTCATGGCCGAGCGCGTTTACCTCTATGACACCACCCTGCGCGACGGCGCGCAGACTCAGGGAGTGGATTTCTCCGCCGCCGACAAGGTGCGGATCGCGCGCGAGCTGGACCGAATCGGCATCGACTACGTCGAGGGCGGCTGGCCGGGGGCCAATCCCACCGATGACGCCTTCTTCGCCGACCCGCCTGCCTTCAAGCGCTCGCGCCTGACCGCCTTCGGCATGACCCGGCGGGCCGGACGCTCGGCCGACAACGATCCGGGGCTCAACGCCCTGCTGGTCACCCCGGCCCGCGTCGCCACCATGGTGGGCAAGAGCTGGGACTTCCAGGTCACCGTGGCGCTGGGCATCGAGCTGGACGAGAACCTGCGGATGATCGCCGATTCCGTGAAGCACGCCCTGACCAAGGTGGACGAGGTGATGTTCGATTCCGAGCATTTCTTCGACGGCTACAAGGCCAACCCCGCCTACGCCCTGTCGGCGGCCAAGGCCGCCTATGATGCCGGCGCCCGCTGGGTGGTGCTGTGCGATACCAACGGCGGCACCCTGCCGCACGAGATGCGGCGCATCGTCGGCGAAGTGATCAAGGGCGGCATCCCCGGCTCCCATCTGGGCGTCCACTGCCACAATGATTCCGACACGGCGGTGGCCAATTCGCTGGCCGCCGTCGAGGCCGGCGTGCGTCAGATCCAGGGCACCCTGAACGGCCTGGGCGAGCGTTGCGGCAACGCCAACCTGATCTCCATCATCCCGGCCCTGATGCTGAAGATGGGCTTTAACACCGGCATCGCGCCCGAGGACCTGAAGAATCTGGTCTCGGTATCGCGCGCCCTGGACGAGGTGCTGGACCGCACCCCGTCGCGCGGCCAGCCCTATGTCGGCAGTTCGGCCTTCGCCCACAAGGGCGGCCTGCACGTCTCCGCCGTGGCCAAGGACCCCAAGTGCTACGAGCACATCGACCCCACCTCGGTGGGCAATGTGCGCCACATCGTCATGTCGGATCAGGCCGGCCGCTCCAATCTGGTGGCGCGCATGGCCGAGATCGGCGTCGACCTCGACCACGTCAAGAAGGAAGGCCTGGTCCGCGTCGTCGAGCAGATGCAGGTTACCTTCGACGCCCGCGAGGCCACCGATCTGGTCGATCTGGTCAAGCGACTGGAACACGAGGGCTATGCCTACGATCAGGCCGCCGCCAGCTTCGAGCTGCTGGTGCGCCGCGCCCTGGGCGAGGTGCCGGAATACTTCCAGCTGGAACGCTACCGCGTCATCGACGAGCGGCGCCGCAACGCCCGCGGCGACTGGATCACCCTGTCCGAGGCCACGGTCAAGGTCGAGGTCGGCGGCACCGAATACATGGAGGTGGGCGAAGGCACCGGCCCGGTTCACGCCTTCGACGTGGCGCTCAGGAAGGTGCTGACCCGGGTCTATCCGGCGCTGACCGCGCTCGAGCTCAAGGACTACCGGGTGCGCATCACCGAAAGCACGGTGGGCACCGCCGCCAAGACCCGCGTCACCATCGAGAGCGAGGACGACAAGGGCCATCGCTGGACCACGGTGGGCGTGCATACCAACGTGCTGGAAGCCTCGCTGGAAGCCCTGCAGGATTCCATCACCTTCATGCTGTTCCACTTCAAAGACGAGTGATGCCGGAACATCCGATGACCGACACCGCCGCCCCCGGCCCCGCCATCATCCTGGTACGGCCGCAACTGTCCGAGAACATCGGCACCGCCGCGCGGGCCATGCTCAATTGCGGCCTGACCGACATGCGCATCGTGGCGCCGCGCGAGGGCTGGCTCAACGAAAAGGCCATCGCGAGCGCCTCGGGCGCCGACCGCGTCCTGCTGTCGGCCAAGATCTTCGAGCAGACCAAGGACGCCGTCGCCGACCTCAACCGGGTGTGGGCCACCACGGGGCGCGACCGCTACATGACCAAGCCGGTGGACACCCCGCGCGAGGCCGCCGCCCACATGCGCATCGCCCATGGCGAGGGCCAGAGGTTCGGCGTGCTGTTCGGTCCCGAGCGCACCGGCCTCGAGAATGACGACGTGGCGGTGGCCGATACCGTGCTGACCGTGCCGCTCAATCCCGAGTACTGCTCGCTCAATCTGGCCCAGGCGGTGCTGCTGATCTCATACGAATGGCATCAGTGTGGCGTCGCCGGCTCGCTGCCCCCCATGACCAAGGGATCGGAAGGCCCGGCCTCCAAGGAGAAGCTGATCTTCTTCTTCGAGCACCTGGAGCGCGAACTGGATGCCTGCGGCTTCCTGCGGGTATCCGACAAGCGCCCGGTGATGGTTCGCAACATCCGCAACATGTTCCAGCGCGCCAACCTGACCGGGCAGGAGATTCAGACCCTGCACGGCATCGTCCATGAACTTGTGACCTACCGGCACAAGAGGGGAAAAATAGAATCTCCCTAAATTACGGTTTTCCACATCGACCAAATTTCATATGTGGATCACCGTAATTGTCCCACACCGTGGGGCCTGACTATTAGTTTCCTCCAATAACGAAAAATATTCGTCATTCAGGGGGCACTAATGCTGCAACGCATCAGGTTCGGCGCTCGTCTATCCATATTGCTGATCATCGCCATCTCGTTACTGTCGGCGGTCGGCGCCGCCGGCATGCTGGGCGGCAAGCGCGTCGCCGGCGGCATCGAGGCGGTCTATGGCGCGCGGGTGGTCCCCATGGGCCAGTTGGCCCGCGTGCTGGATTCCGTCCATCGCATCCAGGGCGCCGTGGCCACCGTGCTGCAGAGCGAAAGCCGCCTGACCCTGGAACGCATGTCCAAGGACATCGAGGCCATGGATGCCGAGGCGGACGGGCTGTGGAAGGCCTATGCCTCCGACAGCCACAGCGCCGAGGAAAAGGCCCTGAGCGCCGCCTTCCAGTCGGCCTTCGACGGTTACCGCGGCGCCTACCGGTCGACTCTCAGGCAGTTCGGCGACGGCGACGCCTTCGGTGCCCGCGAGACCATGACCGAGGAGACCACCGGCCGCTACAACGAGGCCACCGCCGCCGTGCGCGCCCTGATGGACAAGGAGATCGGCCTGGCCAGGGACGAGTTCCTCTCGGCCATGGACACCTACCGCTCCACCAGCACCGCCTCGGCCTGGGTGATCGCCCTCGGCGTCCTGGCCCTGGGCGGCCTCACCCTGGCGGTGACCCGCTCCATCACCGTACCGGTACAAGACGCCATCGGCACCATGGGACGGCTGGCCGGCGGCGACACCCAGGTGGAGGTGACCGGCACCCATCGCCGCGACGAGATCGGCGATATCGCCCGCGCCGTCCAGACCTTCAAGGACCACGCCATAGAAGTGGAAAACCTGCGCCGCAGCCAGTTGGAGGCCGAGCGCAACGCCAGCGAGGAGCGCCGCCTCGCCCGGGTCCGCATGGCCGACGAGTTCGATTCCACCGTGCGCGGCGTGGTGGACTTCGTCACCAATGCCTCGGCCCGCATGGAAGAAGCGGCCCGTTCGCTGCAGGAGATGACCCAGTCGGCCGGCCGCGACGCCGCCTCGGTGGGCCAGGCGGCCGAGACCGCCTCGTCCAACGTGGATTCGGTGGCCGCCGCCGCCGAGCAGTTGACCGCCTCCATCGCCGAGATCAGCCGCCAGGTGAACGAGTCCACCTCCATCTCGCGGGAGGCGGTCGCGGAGTCCGAACGCACCAACCGCATCATGTCGGGACTGTCCGACGCGGCGGCGCGCATCGGCGACGTGGTGCGGATGATCAACGCCATCGCGGCGCAGACCAACCTTCTGGCCTTGAACGCCACCATCGAGGCGGCCAGGGCGGGCGAAGCCGGCAAGGGCTTCGCCGTGGTGGCCGGCGAGGTCAAGGGACTGGCCAGCCAGACCGCCAAGGCCACCGGAGAGATTTCCGAGCAGATCGCCGCCATCCAGGCGGAGACCGGCAAGGCGGCCGGCGCCATCGGCCATGTGGGCGAGGTCATCGAGCGCATGAGCCGCATCGCCGACGCCATCTCCCAGGCGGTGGAGCAGCAGGCCGAGGCCGGCCGGGAAATCGCCCGCAGCGCCGAGCAGGCGGCGCGCGGCACCAGCGACGTCACCCGCAGCCTGGGCGATGCCGTGGGCGCGGTCTCGGCCGCCGGAACCTCGTCGTCGGAGGTGCTGGGCACGGCGCGGCAACTGTCGGGCGGCGCCGCCGACCTCAGCCGGGCGGTGGAGGGCTTCGTCGCCAAGATTCGGGCTTGAAAAACCTCGCCCGATCCGTATAGTGCGCCCCTTCTCCTCCCGAGAAAGCGGGTGGCCGGCCGTTTGGCGCGTCCACCCCTCCCCGTCCCTTGGGGCGGATCAGGACTATCGGGACAAACGCCAATAGGCTGATCAATTCGGCCAAAAGGAAGACCATGAGCAAGCGTATTGAAGCCAAGTACAAGATTAACCGCCGCCTGGGCGCCAACCTGTGGGGCCGTTCCAAGTCCC
This sequence comes from Magnetospirillum sp. 15-1, assembly GCF_900184795.1. NCBI lineage: Bacteria > Pseudomonadati > Pseudomonadota > Alphaproteobacteria > Rhodospirillales > Rhodospirillaceae > Magnetospirillum > Magnetospirillum sp. 15-1. Next base: position 225,122 of record NZ_FXXN01000024.1, read on the forward strand.
CGCTGAACCGCGGCAAGGAGAACCCTCCCGGCCAGCACGGTCAGCGCCGCAAGAAGCCGTCCGATTTCGGCACCCAGCTGATGGCCAAGCAGAAGCTCAAGGGCTACTACGGCAACATCAGCGAGAAGCAGTTCCGCCGTCTGTATGACGAGGCCGTGCGCCGTCGTGGCGACACCTCCGAGAACCTGATCGGCCTGCTGGAGTGCCGTCTGGACGCGGTGGTCTACCGCCTGAAGTTCGCCCCCACCCCGTTCGCCGCCCGCCAGCTGGTCAACCACTGCCACATCCTGGTGAACGGCAAGCGCGTCAACATTCCGTCCTATCGCGTCAACGAAGGCGACGTCATCTCGGTGAAGACCAAGTCCAAGGACATGGCCCTGATCCTCGAGGCCGCCCAGTCCGGCGAGCGCGACGTTCCCGACTACATGGAAGTCGACCACAAGGAGATGAAGGGCAAGTTCGTCCGCATCCCTAAGCTGGGCGATGTTCCCTATGCCGTGCAGATGGAACCGAACCTGGTTGTCGAATTCTATTCGCGCTAAGGTTCGCCCCTCGGCAATACGACACGGCCCGGAGGCAACTCCGGGCCGTTGTTCTTTGTACCATTGCCGAAGGACTTTCCCGTACAAGTAGTTTCGGCTATATTGACGCATGATTGGACTCTCGGCGAAGGCCGCCGTGCGACACCTCAAGGTGCTGATTGTCGAAGACAACGTGGCCGAGGCGCGACTGCAGCAATTCGCGCTGGGAGCCCAGGTGTTCGACTGTGCCATAACCTGGGTCGACAGCATCGACGGAGCGGTCGACTACTTTCACGACCGGATCGAGCGGACGGATGGCGGCGATACCGACGTGGTGCTGCTCGACGGGCAGGTGGGCACCGAGGACGCCTCCGAACTGCTGATCTACATGAAGCTCGATCCGCGGCTCAAAGACATCCCGGTCATCGTCACCACCGGGTCCCAGGACCCGCGCAAGCACGAGGGCTGGATCGCCCAGGGCGCCGAATCCATCATGCAGAAATGCTTCGAGATCGAGGACCTGGAAAGCGGCCTGTCGGCGCTGGAGGTCTATGCGAGAGATATCCCCTAAGAAAACGGCCCGGAATCGCTTCCGGGCCGCCTGTCCTCGATGAGGCGAAGTCTTTAGGCGGAGGCGACGCCCTTGTCGGCCATCAACTGCTTCAGCTCGCCCGATTCGGCCATTTCGCGCACGATGTCGCAGCCGCCGACGAACTCGCCCTTCACATAGAGCTGCGGCAGGGTCGGCCAGTTGGTGAACTGCTTGACGCCCTCGCGCAGGGACGGATCGACCAGGATGTCGATGCCCTTGAACTTGACGCCCAGATTGGTCAGCACCTGCACCACGGCGGCGGAGAAGCCGCATTGCGGGAACATCGGCGTGCCCTTCATATAGAGAACCACATCATTCTCGGAAAGGTCCTGGCGGATGCGGTCGAAAACGGGATTGGTCATCGGTGGGAATTCCTTGGAAATGATCGTGACGGATCGTGGTTGAGATGTAGGCAGCACAATGCCGTGGCGCAAGCGCGCCAGCCTAATCCTTGGCGAAATCGGGAGCGGCGTCGGGCGTGGCGGTCTGCAGCGCCATGGCGTGCAGTTGGCCGCCCATCTTGCCCTGCATGGCGGCAAAGACCATCTGATGCTGGGCGACGCGGCTCTTGCCACGGAACGCCTCGGAAATCACCAGGGCCGAGTAATGGTCGCCGTCGCCGCGCAAATCCTCGATGATCACTCTGGCGTCGGGAATGCCCTCGCGAATCAGGGCTTCGATCTCACTGGCTTCCATAGGCATGGCGTGTCTTTCCTAAAGCTCCCCTTCCGCGCCCACAATACGGGGCCGCCTTGGCGGTCGCAACAGCGCTATAACCCCAAAGCCGACAGGGTTGACGGTCCGACGATGCCGTCGGCGGTCAACTTGTGGGAGGTCTGGAAGGCGATCACCGCATTCCGGGTATCGTCGCCGAAATAGCCATCCGCCTCGATACCAAGCCGGGTCTGCACCGCCCTGACGTCGTCGCCCTGCATCAGGGGGGTGCTGAGGCGCAGGATGCGGTCGCCCGCCGCGGCCGCCGATGCCCGTACCGGGGCCGCCGCGCCGTCCAGCACCTCCGGGGAAAGCTGAACGCCGCGCACGGTGAGCGGCAGCGGCAAGTCCCAGGCGCCGGCGGCGATCAGAGCGTCGAAGGCATCCATGCGGTAGACGCATTTGCGCAGCAGGGTATTGGAATTCCCCGCCAGCCAGGCGCGCCGCGTCGCCACATAGGCGGCGACCCAGGTCTTCTGGTCGGTGCCGGGCATGGGATGGGCGGCCAGCGTCCGGTCACGCATGGCCTTCCACGAGCCGTGGACCATGCTGTCGTAGACCACAGCCACCGACAGCCCGAGATCGAGGTTCAGGGCCGAGGCATAGCTGACGGCCGGCGTCCAGTAGATGCGGTCGAAAAAGGCATCCTGGCAGGCCTGCATCACCGGGTCGTCACCGGCGCCATGCAGCAGCCCCCGAAAGGCGGTATCGGTGTTGAGCGCCGGATCGCAGTTTTCCAAACGCGGCAGATAGGGCGACAGCGCACCGGCCAGGGCAGCCCCGGCGGCGGCGCAGTAATCCTTGATCAGCAGGTAGAGGTTGCCGCTGGCCAGGGTGGTCTGCGATCGCCCATAGGTCAGTTGCCCGCTGTCGCCGGCCAGCAGGGTCACCTGCCCATAATCCCCCAGGGCGCGCCCCGTCTCGAAAATATTGACGATGGCCTGAGCGGTTCTTTTTTGCAGGTCGGTCAACGGCATCACGCACCCTTACGCTGTTAAGCTAAAGCGTATTGCAATTATTCGCCGACAACAAGCCCATGAAAAAGGCCCGCCCCATGCCGGGGCGGGCCTTGCTTCGCAGTCTCTGCCTCAGTGGCCCGACATTTCCTCGCCCATATAGGCGGGCAGCCAGCCCTCGTTGGCCTCGGCCAGTTCGTAGACCGGCACGGCGCGGCCGCCGACACTGATGACGTGGCCGCCGGTCTTGCCGATGACGCGGGCGGTGGTGTCATGCTCGGCCGCCTCTTCCAGCACGCTGGCGAGGTCGTTGTCGGAGATTTCCAGGATGTAGCGCCCCTGATCCTCGCCGAAGCACCAGGCGTGCAGCGGCAGGTTCGAGGGAGCATCCAGCTGGGCGCCGATATGGCCGTCGGAAGCCATGGCCATCTCGGCCACCGCCACCAGCAGACCGCCGTCGGAGACGTCGTGGCAGGCCAGCACCTGACCGTCCTGGATCAACTGGCGGACCAGCTCGCCGGCGCGGCGCTCGCGATGGAGCGCCACGGGCGGCGGAGCACCGTCCTCCCGCTTGCAGATTTCCCGCAGGTAGAGGGACGACCCCAGCCAGCCCTTGGTCTCGCCGATCAGCACCACGGACGAACCGGCGGCCTTGAACGGCACGGTCGCCGACTTGCTGACGTCTTCCAGCAGGCCGACGCCGCCCACCGCCGGGGTGGGCAGGATGGCGGTGCCCTGGGTCTCGTTGTAGAGCGAGACGTTGCCGGAAACCACGGGGAAGTCCAGTTCCTTGCAGGCCTGGCCCATGCCGCGGATGGCCTCGACGATCTGGCCCATGATCTCGGGCTTTTCCGGATTGCCGAAGTTCAGATTGTCGGTGATGGCCATGGGCAGGGCGCCGACCGCCGACAGATTGCGATAGGCCTCGGCCACCGCCTGCCGCCCGCCCTCGTAGGGATCGGCCAGCACATAGCGCGGCGTCACGTCGGTGGTGATGCCCACCGCCTTGTCGGTGCCGTGGATGCGCACCACGGCGGCATCGCCGCCGGGGCGGCCCACGGTATCACCCATCACCATGTGGTCGTACTGGGAGTAGATCCAGCGCTTGGAGGCCAGATCGGGGCAGGCCACCAGGGTCTTCAGCGCCTCGGCCGGGCAGACCAGTTCGACGTCCTTGGCCTCGACCACCGGGCGCTTGGCCGGCGCCGTCCACGGACGGTCGTATTCGGGCGAGGCCAGGGCCAGCGGATCGATGGGCAGGTCGGCCACCACCTCGCCATGGCGCTTCAGCACCATGCGGCCGGTGTCGGTCAGCACGCCCACCACGGCGAAGTCCAGTTCCCACTTGTCCATGATGGCCTTGGCCTTGGCCTCGGCCTCGGGGCCGGGCTTCAAGACCATCAGCATGCGTTCCTGGCTCTCGGACAGCATGATCTCGTAGGCGCTCATGCCCTCTTCGCGCATGGGCACGGCGTCCAGGTCCATCTCGATGCCCAGGCCGCCCTTGGATGCCATCTCGAACGACGAGGAGGTCAGGCCGGCGGCGCCCATGTCCTGGATGGCGACGATGACGTCGGTGGCCATCAGTTCCAGGCAGGCTTCGATCAGCAGCTTCTCGGTGAAGGGATCACCCACCTGCACGGTGGGGCGCTTCTCCTCCGACTTCTCGTCGAACTCGGCCGAGGCCATGGTCGCGCCGTGGATGCCGTCGCGACCGGTCTTCGAGCCGAAATAGACCACCGGGTTGCCGATGCCGGCGGCCGCCGAGTAGAAGATCTTGTCCTTGTCGGCCAGACCCACGGTCATGGCGTTGACCAGGATGTTGCCGTTGTAACTGGGGTGGAAATTGGTCTCGCCGCCCACGGTGGGCACGCCGACGCAATTGCCGTAGCCGCCGATGCCGGCCACCACGCCCGCCACCAGATGGCGGGTCTTGGGGTGCGAGGGGTCGCCGAAGCGCAATGCGTTCATGTTGGCGATGGGCCGCGCGCCCATGGTGAACACGTCCCGGAGGATGCCGCCCACGCCGGTCGCCGCGCCCTGATAGGGCTCGATGAAGCTGGGGTGGTTGTGGCTTTCCATCTTGAAGACGATGGCCTGGCCGTCGCCGATGTCGATGATGCCGGCATTCTCGCCCGGACCGCAGATCACCCACGGCGCCTTGGTCGGCAGGGTCTTCAGCCACTTCTTCGACGACTTGTAGGAGCAGTGCTCGGACCACATCACCGAGAAGATGCCCAGTTCGGTAAGATTGGGCTCGCGGCCCATGATCTCGAGAATCTTCTGGTACTCGTCGGGCTTGATGCCGTGCTGGGCGATGACTTCGGGAGTAATCTTGCTCATTATTTCAGTCCCTCAAGCGCCGGGCGTTCGCTCACGCTCACCTGGCTCCTCCGCTTCGCTCCGGGGCGCTCAATGCGCCCGCGCTCGCCATGCTCGCTCATGACAGCGCCTCCACCAGCGAATCGAACATGGCCTTGCCGTCACGCCCGCCCAGCAGGTCCTCGGCCAGACGCTCGGGATGGGGCATCAGGCCCAGCACCGTCTTGGCCCCGTTGTACACGCCGGCCACGTTGGACAGGGCGCCATTGGGATTGGCGGCGTCGGACACCACGCCGGACCTGGAGCAGTAGCGGAACGCCACCTGCCCGTTACCTTCCATGGCGCGGAAGGTCTCGGCATCCACGAAGTAATTGCCTTCGGCATGGGCGATGGGATAGCGCACCACGTCGCCCAGCCTGTGCTTGCGGGTGAAGTCGGTGTCGGCGTTCTCCACCCGCAGGCAGACGTCCTTGCAGATGAACTTGAGATTGCGGTTGCGCATCAGCACGCCCGGCAGCAGCCCCGTCTCGGTCAGGATCTGAAAACCGTTGCAGATGCCCAGCACCCGGGTGCCCTTCTCGGCCTTGGCCTTGACCTCGCGCATGATCGGCGAGTGCGCCGCCATGGCGCCGCAGCGCAGGTAGTCGCCATAGGAGAAGCCGCCCGGGACCACGATCAGGTCCAGGTCGGGAAGCTGGGTGTCGCGGTGCCACACCATGAGGGGCTTGGAGCCCATGCTTGCTTCCAGCGCCACGGCGACGTCGCGGTCGCAGTTGGAGCCGGGGAATACGATGACGGCGGCTTTCAAGGGCGTTGCCTTCACGCAGGGGAAATGGAAGGCTCTGTGTACCCCGGAACCGATTCGGATTCCAGTCCCGCCTCCGCCTTTATCGCATTCCGTCCAGGACGGTTCGGGCCAGATTCCCCACACGTTCCAGGTTGTCCTGCCCCTGGGACATCATCATCTGGATAGCGGCCAGAAGTTCGGCCCCGTCGGATACGCCGCTCTCCAAGATGCGGCGCAGCACCGTCCCCTGGGCGGTGGCGGCGATGGTCTCCACGTTGCGCAGATGGTCGGCGGCATCCTGCACGGCCAGGGCCATGGTCTGGGCGATCTGGATGTCGGCCATGATGCGGGCCGCCTCCAGGGCGGCGGCGCCGCAGGCCGGAAACGCCGGAAGCCCGGCGTCGCTCACGTGGTCACCTTAAGCAGGGCCATGATCGCCTGGGTGGTGGCGGCCTGGGAGGTGACATAGCTCTGCTGCTGGTTGTTGGTGGCGTTATGGGCGGCATTGGACAGCGCCTGGGCCGTGGCGGCGTACAGGTTGCCCATGGCGATGGCGGGCGCATCCCCCAGGACCTTGACGTTGGCCTGGGTGACGGAATCGGTGATCTGATCGTTGACGGCGGTGGGAAAGGCCATGACGGATCATCCTCGGCTGGTTGCGGGGCGGGGGGCGAAATCGGCGTCGAGCAATCCCTTGCAGACCATGGCGACCGCTGCCGCGCCGATCTGCCGGGAGCAGGCTTGGGCATGCGGCCCGGCCAGCATGGCGAGACCGGCGGCATGGGCCATGGAATGCAGCGCCATGGCCAGGGCGGTTTCGGCCGCCTGGTGCGGATCGGCCGGCGCCGAGACCGGGGCGGAGACCACAGGTTCGGGAGCGTCGCCCATGGCGGTCAAACCGCCTTGCCGTCGAGCAGGGCCATGACGCAGCGGGTGGTCACCGCCTGAGCCATGGTGAAGGCCTGTTGCTGCGCGGCGACGGCATTGGCCGCCGCCAGTCCCTGGGCGTGGGCGGTTGCCAGGAACAGCGACCCCAGGGCCTCGGCCGGCGCACTGCCCAGAACCGAGACGTTACTCTGGGTCACTGCATCGGTAATCTGGCCGTTGACGGCGGTGGGAATGGCCATGTCGCTCTCCAAATGCTGAGTGGTGGAAGGTTCGGCGCTGTCGGGCGGAACGTCGGCGGCCGACGGCGAACCGTCCTCGGCCGAAGACTCTGGGGACGAATCGTCCATGAGTGCGGACTCCGCTAATCAGGTGGTCCAATAGCACTCATGAGAACATGAATTTTGCCGATTGCGATAGAGTCGAAATGTATCGACAACTTTTCGTTATATCAGCAGGCAAGGCCGATGATGGCCGCGCGGTCGGCGCGGTACGGCATGCTTCCGGAATCGGAGAAAAATCAGGCGGCGCGGGTGAGCGTCGGCTCGATACGCAGCGGAGCATTCCCCGCCACCCGATCCAGGGTCTCGCGGATATGGTCGGCTTCACGCTCGTCGCCGCTGGTGGCGAAACGGGCGCCCAGGCGCCGGGCGAGCCAGCGGCCCACGGTGCCCGAACGGCCACGGCCGTTGCGGCAGACCACCAACACCTCGCCGATGCCCTTGTCGGCCAGCGACGCGGCGAAGGCGGCGATATCGGCGGCATCGGCGGCGATGAACGGACGCCAGGGAATATCCGTGCCGAACAGACGCCCGGCCAGGGCCTCGAACACCGCGCGGTTGCGGCCCCACAGCCGGGTGATCAGGTGGCCCTTCACGCCCAGCGCCGAGGAATCCATATCCCAGAACGCCAGGGTCAGCGTCGCCCCCCAACCCGCCTGGGCCAGGCTCCGCCCCTCGGCCCGCCACGCATCGGTGGGGTCGCAGATACGCAGCACCGCCGCATCCTTGCGGGGCGCCATGCCTTCGAACTCACCGGTACGGAATGCGGAAACCAACATGAGGGGGCTCGCGAACATGCCTCGATAATTCAGATATCGTGCATGTTGCGTCGCAATGCAAGTGCGCCGGTGGAATAGCCCTATGCGTTTTCCGCCTTGTCCGAGGATTCACTTATCGGAATCTGCCGCCACCAGCGCGGCCAGCCCGACGAAGGCGGGCAGCGGATGGGTGATCAGCCAGGTGGGAATGGCGGCCAGATAGGGCTGGAACCGTCCATGCGCCTCGAAGCGCGTCCGGAACGACGACAGGCGGAAAGCGTCGGCCATGCGCGGCAGAATGCCGCCGGCGATATAGACCCCACCCTTGGCCCCCAGGCTGAGCGCCAGATTGCCGGCCGCCGTGCCCATCATGGCGAAGAAGGTCTCCACCGCCTCGCGGCTGACGGGGCAAGAGCCGTCCAGCCCCCGCTTGGTGATGACGTCGGGGGTGGAAAATACCGCCTGATGCCCCGACAGGGCCGCCACCGCCTGATAGAGGTTGACCAGCCCCTGGCCCGACAGCACGCGCTCGGCCGAAACATGGTCGAACTGGCTGCGCAGACGGTCGAGGATGCGGGCCTCGCGCTCGGTGGCGGCGGCCATGGTGACGTGGCCTCCCTCGGTGGCCAGGGCCGTCCACTCACCGTCGGCCGACGGGATCAGGGCCGACACTCCCAGGCCGGTTCCCGGCCCCAGCACGGCGATGGGCAGGCCGGGCTCGGGCGCTCCGCCGCCGATGGCGATCAGGTCGGCGGACTTCAGATGACGGACCGACAGGGCGACGGCGGTGAAGTCGTTGACCACCTCCAGGCGCTCGAGCCCCAGGGCTTGGCGCGTGGCGTCGATGGAGAAGCGCCAGGGGGAATTGGTCAGTTCGATGCGGTCGCCGTCGATCACCGAGGCCACGGCGAAGGCGCCATGCCGGGGCGCCGCCCCTCCCCCCTGGTCGGCGAGATAGGCCTTGATGGCCGGAGCCGGCCCCTCGTAATCGGCGCAACGCAGCACCAGCGGATTGACCGCCTCGCCATCGGCGCCCACCAGGGCGAAACGGGCATGGGTGCCGCCGATATCGGCGACCAGAACAGACTCCGGCCCGCTCATGCCTTCTTCTTTCCCTTGCCGTTACCGTTGCCGGTCAGCGATTTGTAGAGGTCCCGGTACAGGGCCGCCGAGCGGCCCCAGGAAAAATCCTGGGCGATGCAAGCCTTGACGATCTTGGTCCACTGGTCCCTCTTGGCGTAGAGCCCGGCGGCACGCTCCACCGCCCACTGGAAGGCCCCCACGTTGGAATGCTCGAACACGAAGCCGTTGGCCTTGCCGGTCATCAGGGTGTCGTAGCCGGTATCCACCAAGGTGTCGGCCAGCCCGCCGGTGGCGTGGGCCACCGGCACGGTGCCGTAACGGAAGGCGTAGAACTGGGTCAGGCCGCAGGGCTCGAAGCGCGACGGCATCAAAAGCATGTCGCCGCCGGCCATCATGCGATGGGCCAGAGGCTCGGAATAGCCGATGCGCGCCGCCACCTGGGTGGGATGGGCCGCCGCCGCCGCCCGGAAACCGTCCTCCAGCGGGCGGTCGCCGGTTCCCACCACCGCCACCTGGGCGCCCAGGCGCAGGATATTGGGCAGGGCCGCCAGGACGAGGTCCATGCCCTTATGGTCGTTGAGGCGGCTGACGATCACCATCAGCGGCGCGTCCGGGTCCTGGGCCAGCCCCAGCTCGGCCTGCAGCGCGGCCTTGTTGCGCGCCTTGCCCGCCGCGTCACCGGGGGCATAGGGATGAGCCAGATGGCCGTCGGAGGCCGGGTCCCACACCTGGTAATCGGCGCCGTTGAGAATGCCGGTCAGATCGGCGGCGCGGTGCGCCAGCAATCCGTCCATGCCGCAGCCAAAGGCCGGCATCTGGATTTCCTTGGCATAGCGCGGACTGACCGTGGTGACGCGATCGGAATAGAACAGCCCGGACTTGAGGAAGGAGAGCGTGTCGTAATACTCGAATCCCTCCATGGAATACATCTCGGGCGGAAAGCCGAGGCGCGCCACCATGTCCGGCGGAAACTGGCCCTGATAGGCGATGTTGTGGATGGTGAACACCGTCGCCGGGCGCTGCGCCGGATTCCAGGCCTGCAGATAGGCCGCCGCCAGTCCGGTCTGCCAGTCGTTGGCGTGCAGGACCTGAGGCCGCCACTTGACCGGACTGCCCTCGGTGCACAGATGGGCCGCCGTCCACGACAGCAGGGCGAAGCGTAGCGCATTGTCGGGCCAGTCGCGGCCCTGAAGGTCCTGATAGGGGCCGCCCACCCGCTCGAACAGAGCGGGGCAGTCCACCAGCCAGACGGGAACGCCGCTGTCGGGCAGCTTGCCGGACAGCAACTGGGCCTCGGCCCCCAGGTGGAACGGATCGCCCAGGTGCCCGGCCACCTTCTTGGCGCCGGCCGCCTTGATGGCGTCGGGATAGCCGGGCAGCAGGATGCGGACATCCACTCCGGACTCGGCCAGGGCGGCGGGCAAAGCCCCGGATACGTCGGCCAGCCCCCCGGTCTTGACCAGCGGAAACACTTCGGAGGAAGCGAACAGCACGCGCATCTGGGACCCCATTCGGAGGTTAAAGCACTCCTACCTTCAGCCTAACCCCGATTACCGCCGCCGTCGAGAGACGCCGTGCCGCCACATGGCGGTGTCGCGGCGCCCGCGATTGTACCGCGGGGGGGAATGTGGCACCGTTCCAGACAACAAAGCCAGACAACAAAGAACGTCCAAGGGGTGATGAATGTACGATCCCACCGATCGGGGCACGGCCATCGATATCGAGGTCAATGACCGCCTGCGCAAGACCCTGGCGCTGATCCTGGCGGGCGGGCGCGGCTCGCGCCTGATGGACCTCACCGACTGGCACGCCAAGCCGGCCATTCCCTTTGCCGGCAAGTTCCGCATCATCGACTTCACCCTGTCCAACTGCATCAATTCCGGCATCCGCCGCATCGGGGTGCTGACCCAGTACAAGGCCCATTCCCTGCTGCAGCACATCCAGCGCGGCTGGGGCTTCCTGCGCGGCGAGTTCAACGAATTCGTCGAACTGCTCCCCGCCCAGCAGCGCACCCAGGGCGAGAACTGGTACAAGGGCACCGCCGACGCGGTGTTCCAGAACCTGGACATCGTCCACGCCCATCGGCCCGAGCACGTGCTGGTGCTGGCCGGCGACCACGTCTACAAGATGCATTACGGCAAGATGCTGGCCCATCACCTGGCGGCCGGGGCCGATGTCACGGTGGCCTGTATCGAGGTGCCGCTGGAGGCCGCCAAGGGCTTCGGCGTCATGGCGGTGGACGAGGACGACCGCATCGTCCGCTTCGACGAGAAGCCGGCCCATCCCCAGCCCATGCCCGGACACCCGGACAAGGCCATGGCCAGCATGGGCATCTACATCTTCAATGCCCAATTGCTGTTCGACCTGCTGCAGAAGGATTCCACGGCGGCCGGGACCAGCCACGATTTCGGCAAGGACCTGATCCCCGCCTTGGTCAAGAGCCACCGGGTGATCGCCCACCACTTCCAGGATTCCTGCGTGATGCACGAAGGGGCGCGCGAGCATTACTGGCGCGACGTCGGCACCATCGACGCCTACTGGGAGGCCAACATGGACCTCACCACGGTGACGCCGGCCCTCAATCTCTATGACGAGAGCTGGCCCATCTGGACCGACCAGCCGCAATCACCGCCCGCCAAGTTCGTGTTCGATTCCGACAACCGGCGCGGCATGGCGGTGGATTCCCTGGTGGCCGGCGGCTGCATCGTCTCGGGCGCCGTGGTCCGGCGCTCCATGCTGTTCTCCAACGTGCGCGTCAACTCGTTCTGCGTCGTCGAGGACGTGGTGATCCTGCCCAATTGCGACATCGGCCGCCACGCGCGGCTCAAGCGCTGCATCGTCGACCAGGGCGTGGTGGTGCCGCCGGGCCTGGTGGTGGGCGAGGACGCGGCCCTGGACGCCAAGCGTTTCCACCGCACCGAAAAGGGCATCACCCTGGTGACGGCGGAGAGGCTGAAGCTGCTGGGGGCGTAGCCGCTTCGCGCCCATGGTGATCGTACCTATGATCAGCACTGTTTCCCGAAAGGGACGTCGATCAAATTTGCAGCCAGTAGCTAGCGCCACCAATGGTCTTAGTTGATTTACAAAGGGTGGTTTGCCAGGAATTTGACGACACCATCCAAAATATCAACAGCCATGTTGTCGACGAAATCCTCAAGCTGCCGCGACCTACTGTTTGGATCATTAATAAGTTCATCGAGGAATAGCGTCATATCCTCGTCATCACCCAGCACAGAGTGAGATACTAGACGCCCGCTAAGCCCGTGGTGAAATGGTACGCGAATTGATCTATAAAAATTATTCAGCTCTACCTTTTCTGCCGAGTCGATAACACCGTACCTGCAGAGATCATCGACAATTTTAGAAAACTCATGACCGCGGTCGGCTCCGCCAGCTCCTTCGATCTCCTTATCGATTATTATCAGGTCAGCGCGCCCAGTAATGGCCGCGTTGCGTTTAGATACCTGGATTACCAACAGGTCTCGAAACCAAAGTTCAAGCAATGTGCCTGAGAGGATGATAGCTGAGAGCAGAAGGCCAGCATCGATCGAGCGTGAAATCTCCGCGATAAAAAAGCTTGCACTTCGACCGCCTGGGCGGATCGCCTTAAAGTCCTGTTGGATCCGGCGAAATCGCTTTGCTTCGGCAGTGGACAGCTGTTGCTCAATGGGGCGCGGGTCCATGATCGGCTACAATCCACCGATACTTTCCTCATGAGAGCATTGTCGCTCGGAAGCCCAGACAAGACGCTCGTGAATATAGAGTGGCATTTCCTCAAATCCCCAAGATAGAAATGCGCGACATCCCGAAATTGCTGCTTGCGCAGGTGGATACAGTCAGCACGCATTAACGAGATTAGTTCGGCCATTCTAGCCCAGTGATACAGTTGTCTGCCATAGCGCTCGCTTTACCGCTGCCGTCTCTCTAAACTCGCCCATCCCCTTCCGCCCCACCCCGGTCATTTCCGATTTCCGCGTTCAGGACTCAAAAATCGTCACGTGAGACCCTGCCAAAGTGCCCAGTTTCCAAAGGGCCATGCCCTTTGGCGGGTGCGGGCAGCGCCCGCGGGATCGGCGAAGCCGACCGACGCAGCCCCTCACCCCAACCCTCTCCCAGGGAGAGAGGGAGTTATAAGCCTCCCCCCTACTTCCCCGCCTTCTCGATCCTGCGCCACTTGGCCACGTTGGCGTTGTGCTCGTCCAGCGCGCGGGCGAAGGCGTGGCCGCCGGTGCCGTTGGCGACGAAATAGAGCTCGTCGCTCCCGGCCGGATGCAGCACGGCTTCCAGCGAGGCGCGGCCGGGATTGGCGATGGGGGTCTTGGGCAGGCCGTCGACGGTATAGGTGTTCCAGGGATGGTTGGTCTGCAGCTCGGCGCGGGTCAGCGGGTGGTCCAGTTCACCCAGCCCCTCGGACACGCCGTAGATCACCGTGGGGTCCGATTGCAGCCGCATGTTGCGGGCCAGACGGTTGTAGAACACGGCGGCGACGCGGGGACGCTCGGATTCCGTTCCCGTCTCACGCTCGACCATGGAGGCGAGGATCAGCGCCTCCTCCTTGCTCCGGAGCGGCACACCGGGGGCGCGGGCCACCCACAGCACGTCCAGGGTCTGGGCCATGGCCTTTTCCATGCGGGCCACCACCTCGTCGCGCGGCTCGTCGCGGACCATGTGCCAGGTCTCGGGCAGCAGGCGGCCCTCGGCGGGCCTACGGGTCAGCGAACCCGACAGGAAATCGGCCTCCCGCACCAGATCGAGCACCTGCCGCACGGTCAGCCCCTCGGCCACCGTCAGCTTGTGGATCACCACCTTGCCCTCGGCGATGATGCGCATGGCCTCCTCCGGCGAGACATGGGCGGGAAAGGCGTACTCGCCGGCCTTGAGAGTGGCGCGGCGCAGTTTGACGCCGATGGCGAAGACCAGACGTGACGGGATGACCCCGGCCCCTTCCAGCGACTGGGCGATCAACTCGGTCCCCGAGCCCTTGGGAATGATCACCGTCACCGGCTTGGGCGACGGCCCCGGCGCGGTGAAGCGGCGATGCCCCTCCCAGCCCAGCCCGCCGGCGATCAGCCCGGCCAGCAGGACGATTGCGGCGGCGATCTTCATCCAGGGCCTCATCCCTCACCCTCCAGACAAGACAAAGGCCCCCGCCTGAGCGGGGGCCTTGCCTGAAACAATGGTCAAGCCGCTCAGTAGCCGCGCAGGACCAGCGAAGCGTTGGTGCCGCCGAACCCAAACGAGTTGGACAGCGCCACCTTGATCTTGCGCTCCTTGGCCTTCAGCGGCACCAGGTCGATATCGCAGCCCTCATCCGGATTGTGCAGGTTGAGGGTCGGCGGCGCGACCTGATCGCGGATGGCCAGCAGGGAGTAGATGGCTTCCACCGCGCCCGCGGCACCCAACAGGTGGCCGATGGCCGACTTGGTGGATGACATGGAGAGCTTGTAGGCGTGATCGCCGAACACCTGCTTGACCGCGCCCAGTTCGATGGTATCGCCCATGGTGGCGGTACCGTGGGCGTTGACGTAGTCGATCTCGTCCAGCGACACGCCGGCCCGCTTGAGGGCGGCCCGCATGGCGCGCACCGCGCCATTGCCGTCCTCGGCCGGAGCGGTGATGTGGTGGGCGTCGCCCGACATGCCGTAGCCGATCACCTCGCCATAGATCTTGGCGCCGCGCTTCTTGGCGTGCTCAAGCTCTTCCAGGACGACGATGCCGGCGCCTTCGCCCATGACGAAGCCGTCGCGGTCCTTGTCCCAGGGACGGGACGCCTCGGTCGGACGGTCGTTGTAGCTGGTGCACAGCGCCTTGGCGGCGGCGAAGCCGGCGATGCCCAGACGATGGACGGCCGCCTCGGTGCCGCCGGCGATCATCACGTCGGCGTCATCGAACATGATCAGGCGGGCGGCATCGCCGATGGCGTGCGCGCCGGTGGCGCAGGCCGTCACCACCGCATGGTTCGGCCCCTTGAAGCCGTAGCGGATGGAGACATGGCCCGAGACCAGATTGATCAGGGCGGCGGGAATGAAGAAGGGGCTGATGCGGCGCGGGCCGGATTTCTCCAGCGTCACGGCACCATCGGCGATGTTCGGCAGACCGCCGATGCCCGACCCGATCATCACGCCGGTGCGTTCCTGCGATTCGGAATCCACCGGCTTCCAGCCGGAATCCTCCACCGCTTCGGCGGCGGCGGCCAGGCCATAGACGATGAAATCGTCCATGCGGCGCCGATCCTTGGCGGGGGCGACCGCGTCGAGGTCCAGCTCGCCCGGATTGGTGCCGCGCGGAATGATGCCGGCGACCTGGGCCGCGAGATCGGAAACATCGAAGGCTTCGATACGGCGGATACCGGACTGGGCGGCGATCAGGCGCTCCCAGTTGATATTGACACCATTACCGAGCGGAGTGGTCAGGCCGAGGCCGGTGACGACGACACGTCTCATGGAACCCTGGCTTTCGAAAGTGTCTGGGACAGATGAAGAGACGCCGGGCCCACCTTCGGCGGCCCGGCATCCGGAAAACCGATTAGGAATTCGCCGTGATGAAGTCGATGGCGTCCTTCACCGTGAGAATCTTCTCGGCGGCGTCATCGGGGATCTCGACGGAGAATTCTTCTTCGAAGGCCATCACCAGCTCGACGGTGTCGAGGCTGTCGGCGCCCAGGTCATCAATGAAGGAGGCGTTCTCGGTCACCTTGGCCTCTTCAACGCCCAGATGCTCGACGACGATCTTCTTAACCCGTTCGGCCACGTCACTCATTTGCGAATCCTCGAAAAGTCTCGTCTAAGGGAAAATCTTGTTAACGCGCCCGGACGGCAAGGCCCCGGCGGAAAGTGCCCGTCTGTACCATACTTTTTTGGGCATTGCCAGCATCGGCGGCCTTATTTTCGACACCTTTATATCATGGCCATCCCGCCATTGACGTGCAGGGTCTGGCCCGTCACGTAAGCCGCCTCGGCGCTGGCGAGATAGACCACGGCGGCGGCGATCTCCTCCGACGTTCCCATGCGTCCGGCGGGAATTCCGGCGTTCAGCTTGGCCTTCTGGTCGTCCGACAGCACGTCGGTCATGGCCGAACTGATGAAGCCCGGTGCGACGCAATTCACGGTGATGTTGCGGCTGGCCACTTCCTGGGCCAGGGCCTTGCTCATACCGATCATGCCGGCCTTGGAGGCGGCATAGTTGACCTGCCCCGGATTGCCGGTGACGCCGACGATGGAGGTGATGTTGATGATGCGGCCCCAGCGGCGCTTCATCTGCCCCTTGACGGCGGCACGCGACAGACGGAAGGCGGCGGTCAGGTTGACGTCGAGAACCGTCTGCCAGTCCTCGTCCTTCATGCGCAGCACCAGACCGTCCTTGGTCAGGCCGGCGTTGTTGACCAGGATGTCGATGGAACCCATGGCGGCCTCGGCATCCTTGGCCAGTTGCTCCACCGCCGCGCCATCCGACAGGTTGGCGGGCAGGACGTGGACCCGCTCGCCCAGCTCGGCGGCCAGGGCGTCAAGGGCCTCGCGCCGGGTGCCGTGCAGGCCGACGGTGGCCCCACGGGCATGCAGGGCCTTGGCGATGGCGCCGCCGATACCGCCGGAGGCGCCGGTCACCAGGGCGGTCTTGCCGGTAAGATCGAACATGGACGTTCCCCCTGATTAAAGAGACTTGAGGAAGGCTTCGATGTCAGCCGGCGTGCCCACCGAGGAGCCCGACAGCTCCTTGTCGATGCGCTTGGCCAGACCGCCCAGCACCTTGCCGGCCCCCAGTTCGACCAGCGAGGTCACGCCCTCGGCCTTCATGAACAGCACGCTTTCGCGCCAGCGCACCGTGCCGGTCACCTGACGGACCAGCAGGTCGCGGATGGCGGCGGGGTCGGTGACGCGGGCGGCGGTGACGTTGGCGACCAGGGGAACGCGCGGCGCCTTCATCTCCACCTTGGCCAGGGCCTCGGCCATGGCGTCGGCGGCGGGCTGCATCAGGGCGCAATGGAAGGGGGCGGACACCGGCAGCGGAATGGCCCGCTTGATGCCCTTCTCGGCGGCGATCTTGATGGCGCGGTCGACGGCGCCCTTGTGGCCGGACAGCACCACCTGCGAACCGCCGTTGTCGTTGGCGGCCTCGCAGACATCGCCTTCGGCCGCCAGGGCGGCGATCTCACGCGCCTGCTCCAGCTCGGACCCCAGCAGGGCGGCCATGGCGCCCATGCCCACCGGCACGGCCTTCTGCATGGCCTGACCGCGGATCTTCAGCAGACGCGCCGTGTCGGCCACGGTGAAGGTGCCGGCGGCGGCCAGGGCCGAATACTCGCCCAGGGAATGGCCGGCCACGAAGGACGCCGCCTGGGCCAGATCGAGCTTGCCCTCGGTCTCCAGCACGCGGACCACCGCCATGGACATGGCCATCAGGGCGGGCTGGGCGTTCTCGGTGAGCGTCAGCTGGTCCTCGGGCCCTTCGAACATCAGGGCGGAGAGCTTCTGCGACAGGGCGTCGTCCACTTCCTGGAACAGCTGGCGGGCCACCGGAAAAGCCTCGGCCAGTTCGCGGCCCATGCCGACAGCCTGGGAACCCTGGCCGGGAAAGACGAACGCGCGGGTCATGGAGAAACTCCCTCAAGACGAATTGGTGGGCGAGAAGAAAGGCGAGACGCCGCCGCCTGTCAAGCAATCCGTGGCAAACGGCCAAACCCAACCAAGTGTGATGTCGATTGATGCATATCAAGTCCCACACAAACAAAGTGGCTATTTCCATACCCCTATCACCGGTGATACTCTCCGCTTCGCGCCCCCGACCGGCTGGGTATCACAGCCAATGCGGGTCGCGCAGACGGATCGTGCGACTGCCGCCGGGCGGCGGGGAGGCTTGCCCGGCGGTACAATACAGCGGGGGGAGACGCCATGATCGCGGCGATGATGTCCAATCTGAAGATCGGCCAACGCGTGTGGCTGGCCATTCTGTTGCCGGCCCTGGCGGCGGTGATGTCCGCGGCGATCATCGACATCGCCAAGTTCAACGAGATGGAAAAGGCCGAACGGACCGGCCGGCTGGCGGGGCTGACCATCGAGATCAGCGCCACGATCCACGAACTTCAGAAGGAGCGCGGCCTGTCATCGGCTTTTGCCGCCTCCAAGGGCACCCGCATGGGGGCCGAGCGGACCAAACAGCTGGAGAGCAGCAATCCGCGCCTCAAGTCCCTGGGCGACAGCATGTCCGGCCTGGGCGGCGGCATCGGCGAGGAGCTGGCCTGGAGCATCGACAAGGCCGGCCGCGAGTTGGCCGGGCTGCCCGCCCTGCGCTCGGCGGTGGAGCGCCTGGAAACCACCGGCCCGCAAACCGTGGCCCGCTATTCCGTACTGATCGAATCCCTGCTGGGTGTAGCAGAAAAGTTGACGGCCACCGAGACCGACCAGGAGACCGGCAATCTGATCGCCGCCTATCTGGAACTGATGCGGGCCAAGGAAAATGCCGGCATGGAGCGGGCCACCGGGGCCAGCGGCCTTGCCGTGGGCATGGACGAGGCCGTCCGCCAGCGCATCGCCGCCTTGGCCGCTGTCCAGGACACCCATGTGCGCGCCTACGCGGTCCGCGCCACGCCCTCCCAGCGCCGCGCCCTGCAAAGCGTGCTGGAAGCGCAAGCCTCCACCGAGTTCGCCGCCTTTCGCAAGCAGGTGCTGGACGGCAATGCCGGCGACCTGACCGCCGAGCGCTGGTTCTCCGCCGCCACCCGGCGCATCGACCTGATGAAGGGGGTCGAGGACGCCCTGGCCGGCGATCTGGCCGCCGGCATCGTCGCCATCCGGACCGAGGCCGCCCGCTCGGCCGCCGCCATCACCACCGCCCTCGCCCTCGCTCTGCTGGCCGGCGCGCTGATCGTCATCACCCTGACCCGCTCCATCACCCGGCCGGTCGCCGACCTGACCGGTTCCATGCTGCGTCTGGCCGACCGCGACCTGACCGTCGAGGTCAACGGCGGCCGCCGCCGCGACGAGATCGGCGCCATGGCCCGCGCCGTCGCCGTATTCAAGGACAACGCCATCGCCGTGGCCCGCATGGAGGCCGAGCAGGAACGGGCCCGCGAGCAGGCCGAGGCCGAGCGCCGCGCCGCCCTGCTGTCCATGGCCTCGACCATCGAGAGCGAGACGGGACAGGTGGTCGCCAGGGTCGAGGACGGCAGCCGTCAGGCGGTCAGCGCCGCCGAGGGCATGGCCGCCTCGGCCATCCGGGTGGAGGACAACTCCCAGCGCGTCGCCGCCGCCGCCGAGCAGAGTCTCGCCAACGCCCAGACCGTGGCCGGCGCCGCCGAGGAACTGACCTCCTCCATCCGCGAGATCTCATCGCAGGTGGCCTCGTCCTCCTCCCTGGTGGCCGAGGCGGTGGTGGCCGCCGACGACGCCAACCACACGGTGGTTACCCTGCTGGACGCCGTCGCCCGTATCGACAGCGTGGTCGCCATGATCGCCGCCATCGCCGGGCAGACCCGCCTGCTGGCGCTCAACGCCACCATCGAATCGGCCCGGGCCGGCGAGGCGGGCAAGGGCTTCGCCGTGGTGGCCTCCGAGGTCAAGCGCCTCGCCGACCAGACCGGCGGCCAGACCGAGGAGATCGCCACCCGTATCGAGGACCTGAAGACCATGGCCGCCCATGTGGGCGAGGCCATCGCCGGTACCGTCACGGTGATCCGCAAGGTGGAGGCCATCGCCGGCTCGGTGGCCGCCGCCGTGGAGGAGCAGGACGCCGCCACCAAGGAGATTGCCCGCAACGTCGCCCAGTCGGCCGATGCGGCGCGCGAGGTCACCGAGCGCATCATCCTGGTGGCCGACGAGGCGCGGCGCAGCGGCGCCGAGGCATCCTCGGTCACCACGGTGCTGGCCGACATGGCGACGCAGGTGGGCGAGTTGGGGCAGGTCCTCAACCGGGTGGTGCGCACCGCCGCTCCCGAGGTGGACCGCCGCCACGAGCCCCGTCTGGGACCGCAGGCCCGATCCGCCCACCACCATCCGGCCAGCCTGCAATCCGCCAGGGCCGAGAGCGCCCCGCCGGGTGCCGCGTTGCAGCCGGCATAGTCCCGCCTGCTGCGCGCTTGCATCCCGAATCGTTTTGTGTATAGTGCGCCCCTTCCAACCCTTGCCGGCATCCCGAAAGGGGGTGTCGGCTATGCCTGTTCGTCCATTGGGGACGATATGGGAAGAGAAAAGCCGTAAGGGGTTTTCGAATGTCGTTGTACGAATGCGTGTTCATCGCGCGCCAGGATATTTCCGCCCCGCAGGTGGAAGCCCTGACCGAGGAACTTTCCAACATCATCACCCAGGGCGGCGGCTCGGTCTCCAAGAAGGAGTACTGGGGTCTGCGCAACATCGCCTACCGGGTGAAGAAGAATCGCAAGGGCCACTACGTCCTGATCAACATCGATGCGCCGTCCGCCGCCGTTAAGGAGATGGAGCGCCAGATGTCGATCAATGAGGACGTGCTGCGCACGCTCACCATCCGCGTCGAGGAGCTCGAAGAGGGTCCGTCGGCCATGATGCAGTCCAAGTCCCGCGACGACCGTCCGCGTCGTGGCGAGGGCGACGACCGTCCCCGCCGTGACGACCGCGAGGATCGTCCGCGCCGTGACCGTGAACCCCGCCGTATGGAAGGAGGCGAATAATGACCGAGGTCAAGACCGAGCGTCCCCGCCCCGCCGCTGGCGGAGCCCCGCGCCGTCCGTTCTTCCGCCGCCGCAAGACCTGCCCGTTCTCGGGCGAGGGTGCGCCGAAGATCGACTACAAGGATATCAAGCTGCTCTCCCGGTTCATCTCCGAGCGTGGCAAGATCGTCCCGTCGCGCATCACCGCGGTGTCGGCCAAGAAGCAGCGTGAACTGGCCCAGGCCATCAAGCGCGCCCGCTTCCTGGGTCTGCTGCCCTACGTGGTGAAGTGAGTTTAGGTTCGGCCGGGTCGCCGTGACCGGGTCGTTTGGCGTGCCGCTGGCGGCGGGACTGGTGTCTTCACTCCTGTTCCTGTCGCTGGCGAAAGGCTTTGCCGCCGGAATGCTGCTCTCCTACCTGGCACCCCTTCCTCTGATGATGGTGGGGTTGTACCGGGGAAACGGAGCGGCGGTGGCGGCGGGTCTGGCCGCAATGGTCGCCGTGGCGTTGGCGGCAGGTGGGTTCGCCTCCCTGCCCTTCGCCGTGGTGGTCATGCTGCCGAGCCTGGTGGTGGTCCGTCAGGCGTTGTTGTGGCGTAGTAACGCCGACGGCAGCGTCGAATGGTATCCGCCGGGCCTGGTGCTGGGCTGGCTGACCGGAGCAGGGTTGGCGCTGATCGTGATCGGCGCCCTCCTGATCCCGGACCGACCGGACGGCGTGGAGAGCGGCGGGCTGCAGGCCTGGGTGGCCGATACCATCGGAAACACCCTGGACATGGTGGCCCCCAACCTCACCAGCGAGCAGCGCAAGGCTGCCGCCGACTGGTGGGTTCCGTTCTTCCCGGCCATGGTCGCCAGTTCGTGGTTGGCGATGGCGGTGGTGAACGCCGTGACGGCCCAGGGCTTCCTGGTGCGTCTCGGCAGGAACCGGCGGCCCACTCCGTCCTATCGGGAGCTCGAGCTTCCGCTCTGGCTGGGGGTGGTGCTGGCAGCCGTGGCGATAACCGGGGGCGTGGCCGAGGGTGACCTTGGCTATCTCGCCCGCAGCGCGGTGGTGGTGACGCTGATCCCGTTCGCCCTTCTGGGGCTTGCGACGGTGCACGGATGGGCCGCTGGCCGGCCTAACGCGAGGGTGTTCCTCGCGGCGATGTATGGAGGTCTGTTCCTGGCCTCGGCTTGGGCGTTGATTCCCGTGGCCGGCTTGGGACTGGTGAGGTTCATGACGAGATTCCGCCGCGCCGAATCAAGCGGCGGCGGCAAGGAGGAATAAGATGGAAGTCATCCTGCTCGAGAGGATCGAGAAGCTGGGCCAGATGGGCGACGTGGTCAACGTCAAGCCCGGCTTCGCCCGCAATTTTCTGCTGCCCCAGAAGAAGGCGCTGCGCGCCTCCAAGGACAATCTGGCCTTCTTCGAGAAGCAGCGCGTCCAGCTCGAGGCCCTGAACCTCAAGCGCCGTGACGAAGCCCAGGCGGTCGCCGACAAGATGGCCGGCCTGTCCGTGCTGATGGTCCGCCAGGCGGGCGAGAGCGGCATGCTCTACGGCTCGGTGTCGGGCAAGGACGTGGCCGACGCGGTGAAGGCCGCCGGCTTCACCATCGAGCGTCGCATGGTCAACCTGGACCAGCCGATCAAGACCTTGGGCTCCTACGGCGTGCGCATCTCGCTCCACCCGGAAGTCTCGGTGGTGGTGACCATCAACGTCGCCCGCTCCGCCGAGGAAGCCGAACGTGCCGCCGCCGCTGCCGCCGCCGCCGTGGCTGAGGAAGCCGAGGCTCCGGCCGAGGAAGAGGAAGTGGCCGCCGAGGTCACCGAGGAAGCCGCCGAGGCCTAAGCCTCGACTGTTTTTGGGGAGCGGCGGTCGGGCGTTCTGTCCGGCCGCCGTTTTCTTTTCCCCGTTATCCACCTTATCCACAGGCGGATAAGCCCGCGCACGCTCGGCGCATCTGCTAACATGCCCGGGTCATGACCTCGATGTCCTCCGATCATCCTACCGCCCCCGCCGAAGGGATCGGCTTTCGCGTTCCGCCCCATAACTACGAGGCGGAGCAAGCCCTGCTGGGCGCCATCCTGCTGTCCAACCGCGCCTTCGAGCGCGTCTCGGAATTCCTGAAGCCGGAGCACTTCGCCGACCCGGTGCACGGCCGCATCTTCGCCACCTGCGGCAAGCTGATCGAGCGCGGCCAGATGGCCAACCCGGTGACGCTGAAGACCTATTTCGAGAATGACGGCGGCCTGGCCGAGATCGGCGGCACCAACTATCTCGCCCAACTGGCCAATGCGGTGGTCTCGGTGATCAACGCCGAGGATTACGGCAAGCTGATCTTCGACCTTCACCTGCGCCGTTCGCTGATCGGCATGGGTGAGGACATGGTCAACGACGCCTTTTCCGCCGACCTGGACGTCCCGGCCATGGACCAGATCGGCAAGGCCGAGGCCAAGCTCTATGATCTGGCCACCACCGGCCAGACCGAGGGCGGGTTCGAGGATTTCAAGACCGTCCTGGTGGGCGCCATCGCCAATGCCGAAGCCGCCCATAAGCGCCAGGGCAAGCTGTCGGGTGTGCCCACCGGCCTGATCGACATGGATGGCAAGCTGGGCGGCCTGCACGATTCCGACCTGATCATCCTGGCCGGCCGCCCCTCCATGGGCAAGACCGCGCTGGCCACCAACATCGCCTTCAATGCCGCCTACGCCTATAAGGAAGAGGTGGACGCGCTCGGCCGTAAAAAGGGTGTCGACGGCGCCATCACCGCCTTCTTCTCCCTGGAAATGTCGTCGGAGCAGTTGGCGTCGCGTATCCTGGCCGAGCAGGCCGAGATCAACAGCCACAAGATCCGCCAGGGCGAGATGTCCAACGAGGAGTTCGAGCGGCTGGTCGTCGCCGCCCAGAATCTCCACCGCCTGCCGCTGTTCATCGACGATACGCCGGCGCTGTCCATCTCTGCGGTGCGCACCCGTTCGCGCCGGCTGCAGCGCCAGCACGGCCTGGGCCTGATCGTCATCGACTATCTGCAATTGCTGCGCGGCTCGTCCTCCAATTCGGAAAACCGCGTGCAGGAAGTCTCGGAGATCACCCGCGGCCTGAAGGCGCTCGCCAAGGAACTGTCGGTGCCGGTGATCGCGCTCTCGCAGTTGTCGCGCGCCGTCGAGCAGCGCGAGGACAAGCGGCCCCAGCTGGCCGACCTGCGCGAATCCGGCTCCATCGAGCAGGACGCCGACGTGGTGATGTTCGTGTTCCGCGAACAATACTATCTGGAACGCGCCGAGCCGGGACAGCGCCCGGAAGAGGCCCAGGAGAAGTTCAACGAGCGCCACGCCAAGTGGATGCAGCGCTGCGAAGAGGTCCACAACACCGCCGAGGTGATCATCGCCAAGCAGCGTCACGGCCCGGTGGGCACCGTGCGCCTCGCCTTCCAGGGCGAGTACACCAAGTTCGGCAATCTGGCGGCCAGCGACCATTATGAGGACCCGGGATTCTGACCGGTCCGTCCCGCGCAGGGCCCGGCAAGAGCGGCCAGTACCTGTCCGCCGGCATCACCCTGCTGATCCTCGGCCTGCCCCTGGCAGGCTTCGCCGGCATCCAGGCGGTAGAGGGCCTGATCACGGCTCTCGCGGGAGCAGGCGCCGATGCGTCCGGCAGTCCGGGAGCGGGCGCCGGTCTCCGCATTTTGATCGCCGCCATCTTCGGCGTCTTCGCCCTGGCCGGGGCGGCCATGACCGTCGGCGGAGCATGGCTGATCCACCGCCGCCGCCGCCCCTCTTGATCTGGGACTTGTCTTCCTGGACGAAGCGAGGGATGGTGCGCATTCCTCTTTGCCTGGGCAGACCATGACCGACCTTTCCCGCGCCACCGCCCTGCTGACCATCGACGTGGCGGCCATCGTCGCCAACTGGAAGCGGCTGTCCGCCCTGGTGGCGCCCGCCGAGGCCTCCGCCGTGGTCAAGGCCGATTGCTATGGCCTCGGCATGGAACGTATCGCCCCCGCCCTGTTCGCCGCCGGCTGCCGCTCGTTCTTCGTGGCCTGCCTCAACGAAGGAATCGCGCTGCGCCGCATGGTGCCCGGCGCGATGATTCACGTGCTCTCCGGCCCGCTGGGCGGCGACGAGGCCGAATTCGCCGCCCACGGCCTGATCCCGGTGCTCAATTCCCTGGCCCAGATCACCGGCTGGTCCTCCTTCGCCAAGAAGGGCAGCGGCGCCCCCGCCGTCGCCGTGCATATCGATACCGGCATGAGCCGGCTGGGCCTGTCCGAGCCGGAGCTGGAGCGTCTGGCCGCCAAGCCGGAAATCCTGGCCGCCCTGCGCCCCATCCTGGTGATGAGCCACCTGGCCTGCGCCGACGACAGCGATTCGCCCATGAACGCCAGGCAGTTGACCACGCTCCGCCGGCTGGCCTCGCATCTGCCGGCTCTGCCCCAATCCATCGCCGCCTCGTCCGGCATCTTCCTGGGACGCGGCTTTCACCTGGGGCTGGTCCGCCCCGGCGCGGCGCTCTACGGCCTCAATCCCATGCCGGGCCGCCCCAACCCCATGAGCCAAGTGATTAAACTGCAAGGAAAAATCGTCCAGGTCCGTGACGTTGACAGCCCCATGACCGTTGGCTATGGTGCCACCCACCGCGTCGAGGGGAAGCGCAAGCTGGCGATCGTGGCGGTCGGCTATGCCGACGGCTGGTTCCGGTCTCTCTCCAATCGCGGGCATGGCATGATCGGGGGGATGAAGGTGCCGGTGGTCGGACGGGTTTCCATGGATTTGACCGCCTTCGACGTCACCGACGTCCCGGTGGAACACGCCCATCCCGGAGGACTGATCGAACTGATCGGCCCCGGCCACGGCGCCGACC
This sequence comes from Magnetospirillum sp. 15-1, assembly GCF_900184795.1. NCBI lineage: Bacteria > Pseudomonadati > Pseudomonadota > Alphaproteobacteria > Rhodospirillales > Rhodospirillaceae > Magnetospirillum > Magnetospirillum sp. 15-1. The sequence continues at coordinate 250,481 of NZ_FXXN01000024.1, forward strand.
ACGTGGCGGCCGAGGCCGACACCATCGGCTACGAGATTCTCACCGCTTTGGGACGCCGCCACCACCGCCGCTGGGTCGGCACCGAGGTGTCCCCGTCATGATCTCTTTCCTGGCGACTGTCGGCCGGGTATTCCTGGCGTTCCTGGCCCATGTGGGCCGGATGTCGGCGTTTACCGCCATGGCGGTATCGCACACCGTGCGCCCGCCGTTCTATCCCCGGCTGATCCTGCGCTCGGTGATCGAGATCGGCTATTTCTCGCTTCCCGTGGTCGGCCTGACCGCCGTGTTCACCGGCATGGTGCTGGCGCTGCAATCCTATTCGGGCTTTTCCCGCTTCGCCGCCGAGGGCGCCGTGGCCACCGTGGTGGTGCTGTCGGTGACCCGCGAGCTGGCGCCGGTGCTGGCCGGTCTGATGGTGGCGGGGCGCATCGGTGCCTCCATGGCCGCCGAGATCGGCACCATGCGCGTCACCGAGCAGATCGACGCCCTGACCACTTTGTCGACCAATCCCTTCAAGTATCTGGTGGCGCCGCGCATCCTGGCCGGCACCCTGATGCTGCCCTTTCTGGTGCTGATCGCCGACATCATCGGCGTGTTCGGCGGCTATATCGTCGGCGTCTACAAGCTGGGCTTCAACTCGGCCACCTACATCGCGCGGACCTGGGAATTCCTCGAGCCGCTGGACGTCATCTCGGGCCTGACCAAGGCCGCGGTGTTCGGCTTCCTGATCACCCTGATGGGCTGCTACAACGGCTACTATTCCAGGGGCGGCGCCCAGGGCGTCGGTGCCGCGACCACCAACGCGGTGGTGTCGGCGGCCATCATGATCCTGGTGTTCAACTACATCATCACCGCCATGTTCTTCGGGAAGTAAGCCATGACTGGAGCGAAGCGACTATGCGCATTGAGCGCGCCGCAGCGTTGCCGAGAGCGGAGCGAAGGCATAAGCGAGGATAGCCAAGCACGCGCAGGCGTGCGCCGGCGCTTGAGGGCAAAAGCATGAGCACTCAACCTCCGAAGATCGAGCTTAGCGGTGTGCGCAAGGCTTTCGGCCCCAAGGTGGTGCTGGACGGCATCGACCTGTCGGTGGCCAGGGGCGAGTCCGTGGTGGTGATCGGCGGTTCGGGCACCGGCAAGTCGGTGATGCTGAAATGCATCCTGGGCATTCTGCGCCCCGAGACCGGCTCCATCCGCATCGACGGCGAGGAAGTGGTCCGCATGAAGCCCAAGGACCGCGACCGGATCATGAAGAAATTCGGCATGCTGTTCCAGGGCGGTGCCCTGTTCGATTCGCTGAAGGTGTGGGAGAACGTCGCCTTCGGCCTGATCCAGGGCCAGAAGATGGAGCGTGCCAAGGCCCGCGACATCGCCATCGAGAAGCTGGCCCAGGTGGGCCTCGCCGCCTCGACCGGCGAACTGTTCCCGGCGGAACTGTCGGGCGGCATGCAAAAGCGCGTCTCCCTGGCCCGCGCCATCGCCACCAATCCCGAGATCATCTTCTTCGACGAGCCGACCACCGGCCTCGACCCCATCATGGCCGACGTGATCAACGACCTGATCGTCAAGTGCTGCAAGGAAGTGGGCGCCACCGCGCTGTCCATCACCCACGACATGGCCTCGGCCCGCAAGATCTCCGACCGCATCGCCATGCTCTACAAGGGCAGGCTGATCTGGGTCGGCCCGGCCAAGGACATCGACCATTCCGGCAACGAATACGTGGACCAGTTCATCCACGGCCGGGCGGTGGGGCCGATCACCATGGAATTGCGGGCGTGAGGCCCTAAGCGAAGGGACTCGTCCCTTCGCGCATCCCGAAACTTGTCACCCCGCACAACGTGAAGGGGCTTTCTGGCGAGAGCGGCCATCACCCCAGGCTGAAAGATGCTTCGCCGCGTTCAGCGTGATTGGTCGTTTCTCTCTGAGCCTTCTCTGTGTCTCTGTGGTTCATTCCACTGATTCCGCAAGCAGCCCGTTTGGAAATTGCCGGATCGGCGGCCTCCCTATTTTTCTTGAGCAGAAGTAACCCAGAGGTTACCATGATTGGCGTCGTCGAGTATCTGGATGATGATGGGGACAGCCCCTTCGGCCGATGGTTCGATCGTCTTGACGCCCGGGCCGCGGCCAAGGTAGCGACTGCGCGGGTGAAGCTGGCTGCCGAGCAGATGGGCAACGTCAAGCCGGTGGGCGAAGGTGTGTCCGAGTACCGCATTGATTTCGGCCCCGGCTACCGGGTCTATTTCGGCCAGGACGGCAAGCGATTGGTCCTGTTGCTGCTGGGCGGCGACAGGACAACCCAGCCAAGCGATATCGCCAAGGCCAAGACGCTCTGGCAAGATTACAAACGGCGCAAGAAGGCAATCTGAGCATGCCCCTCACCCGCGACTTCAAGGACACCGTCAAGGCCCGTGCCGAGCGCGACCCGGAGTTCCGCCGCGCCTTGGTGGCCGAAGCGCAGGAATGCCTGCTGGACAACGACTTCGCCACCGCCAAGGCCATCCTGCGTGACTACATCAACGCTACCATCGGCTTCGAGGAGCTGGCCGAGGCGGTGGGAACGCCGTCCAAGAGCCTGATGCGCATGCTGGGGCCACGCGGCAATCCCCAGGCCGCGACCCTGCTGCCGGTGATCGCCTATATCCGCCGGCGCGAGCACATGACCGGCGGGCGGGCTTGACCTTGGCCAAGCCTCCCTCCTCCCAGTTCGTTTGCCAGGATTGCGGCGCCGTCACCCGCAAGTGGGCGGGCAAGTGCGAGTCGTGCGGCGCCTGGAACTCCATCGTCGAGGAGGCGGCGCGCGAAGAGGTGCCCAAGGGCCTGTCGGGCGGCAAGGGCAAGCGCATCGAGTTCGTGGGCCTGGAGGGTAGCGCCGCCCCGCTGTCGCGCTGGCTGACCGGTATCGGCGAATTGGACCGGGTGTGCGGCGGCGGTCTGGTGCCCGGCTCGTGCCTGCTGGTGGGCGGCGATCCCGGCATCGGCAAGTCCACGCTTTTGCTGCAGGCGACGGCACGCCTGTCGGCCGAGGTCTCGGTCGCCTACATCTCCGGCGAGGAGGCCGTGGATCAGGTCCGCATGCGCGCCGCCCGCCTGGGCTATGCCAAGGCGCGTGTGGCGCTGGCTTCGGCCGGCTCCCTGCGCGACATCCTCGCCTCGCTGGACGGCCCCGACGCGCCCCAGGTGGTGGTGATCGATTCCATTCAGACCGTCTATGCCGACAACATCGAATCGGCTCCCGGCACCGTCTCCCAGGTGCGCGCCTGCGCCGCCGAACTGATCCGGCTGGCGAAGAGGCGCGGCTTCGTGTTGTTCCTGGTGGGCCATGTCACCAAGGAGGGCACCATCGCCGGCCCCCGCGTGCTGGAGCACATGGTCGACACGGTGCTTTATTTCGAGGGCGACCGGGGTCACCAGTTCCGCATCCTGCGCGCCGTCAAGAACCGCTTCGGCGCCACCGACGAGATCGGGGTGTTCGAGATGACCGAGGGTGGGCTGGCCGAAGTCGCCAACCCTTCCGCCCTGTTCCTGGCCGAGCGGCGCGGCAACGTCTCGGGCTCCTGCGTGTTCGCCGGCATGGAGGGCACCCGGCCCATGCTGGTGGAAATCCAGGCCCTGGTGGCGCCAAGCTCGCTGTCTTCGCCCCGGCGCGCCGTGGTCGGCTGGGACACCAACCGGCTGTCCATGGTGCTGGCGGTGCTTGATGCCCGCTGTGGGCTTGCTTTGTCGGGCAATGACGTTTATTTGAACGTCGCCGGAGGATTGCGGATCGCCGAGCCGGCCGCCGACCTTGCCGTCGCCGCGGCCCTGGTGTCGTCCGCATCCGACGTGCCTGTTCCCGCCGACATGGTCGTGTTCGGCGAGATCGGGCTTTCCGGCGAGGTCCGGGCGGTGGCCCAGGCCGATACCCGCCTGAAGGAAGCCGCCAAGCTCGGCTTTGATCAGGCGCTGGTACCGGCCCGGCCGCGCAAGGACAAGGGCGGTGGAGCAGCAGGCGCGGGGTCGTCGCTCACCATCCGCTCCATCGGCCATTTGCAGGACGTGCTCGGGCTGTTCCGGCACGAGTGACCACCCTAACTGGACGAGGCAATGGGGAACCTCAACATCACCGCCGTTGACGTTGTGGTCGCCGTGGTGCTGCTCGGCTCGGCGGGCTTCGCCTTCCTGCGCGGTTTCGTCCAGGAGGTGCTGTCCATCACCTCGTGGGTCGGCGCCGTATTCGCCGCCCTCTACGGCTTTCCCCACGCCCAGCCGTTCTTCCGCTCCCAGATCGGCACCGCCATCGTGGCCGACATCGCCGCCGGCGCCGCCCTGTTCCTGGTGACTTTGCTGATCCTGTCGCTGCTGACAAAGCGGGTGTCGGACACCGTGCGCAAGAGTGCGCTGAACTCGGTGGATTCATCGCTGGGCTTCGTCTTCGGCCTGGCGCGCGGCGCGGTTCTGGTGTCGCTGGCCTATATGTCGGCAGCCTGGCTGTTCGACAGCCCCGAGCAGCAGCCCGACTGGCTGGCCCAAAGCCGCTCACGCCCCTGGCTGATGCGCGGCGCCGCCATACTGCAGGGTCTGGCGCCCGAGGGACTGGGCAAGGCGGAGGGCAAGGCCAAGCAGGCCTCGTCCGAGGCCCGCCAGTTGATGGAAGCCGAAAAGACCTTCCAGAAATTCGTTTCGCCGCAACCGGCCGCCCAGGCCGCCCGTCTGCCCTCGGATGACGGCAAGGCCAAGACCGACGCCAGATCCCCCGGCAAGAGTTACGACACCGAAAGCCGGACCCAGATGGAACGGCTGATCCGCAGCAACCAGTAGCATCCCCGGCACCGTGCCCTCCCCGCACCGAACTCCAGGACCGAATCCCATGCTGACCACCCACCCCTTCGACGACGACCATCTCCGCGAGGAATGCGGTGTGTTCGGCATCTTCGGCCATCCCGAGGCCGCCGCCCACGTGGCGCTGGGCCTGCACGCCCTGCAGCATCGCGGCCAGGAAGCGGCGGGTATCGTCGCCTATGACGGCACCCACTTCCACAACCACCGCGGCCTCGGCCACGTGGAGGACAATTTCGGGTCCGAGACGGTGATCCGCAAGCTGAAGGGCTCCATGGCCGTCGGCCACGTGCGCTATTCCACCACCGGCGAGACCCTGCTGCGCAACGTGCAGCCGCTGTTCGCCGAGATGGAGTTCGGCGGCCTGGCGCTGGGCCACAACGGCAACCTGACCAATGCCATGGCGCTGCGCCGCCAGTTGGTGCGGCGCGGCTGCCTGTTCCAGTCGACCACCGATACCGAGGTGATCATCCACCTGATCGCCATCAGCCTGTATTCCACCGTCGAGGACCGCCTGATCGACGCGCTGCGCCAGATCGAGGGCGCCTATTCCCTGGTGGCCGCCACCACGAATGCGGTGTTCGGCGTGCGCGACCCGCTGGGCATCCGCCCGCTTTGCCTGGGCCGTCTGGACAAGGCGTGGATTCTGGCGTCCGAATCCTGCGCGCTCGACATCATCGGCGCCGAATTCGTCCGCGACGTGGAACCGGGCGAGATCGTGGTGCTGACCGCCGACGGCATCCGCTCGGTCAAGCCGTTCATCAAGCGGCCGTCACGCTTTTGCATCTTCGAGTACATCTACTTCGCCCGCCCCGATTCGGTGGTGGAAGGCACCAGCGTCTACGAGGCCAGGAAGCGCATCGGCTCCGAACTGGCCCGCGAGAGCCTGGTGGAAGCCGACGTGGTGGTGCCGGTGCCCGATTCGGGCGTGCCCGCCGCCATCGGCTTCGCCGCCGAGGCCGGGATTCCCTTTGAGCTGGGCATCATCCGCAACCACTATGTGGGCCGCACCTTCATCCAGCCCACGGACAACATCCGCAATACCGGCGTGAAGATGAAGCACAACGCCAACCGCGCCACCCTGGCCGGCAAGCGCGTCATCCTGGTCGACGATTCCATCGTGCGCGGCACCACCAGCCGCAAGATCGTCGAGATGGTGCGCCAGGCCGGCGCCACCGAGGTGCACATGCGCATCTCCAGCCCGCCGACCACCCATTCCTGCTATTTCGGCATCGACACGCCCGAGCGCGAAAAGCTGCTGGCCGCCCGCTACGACGTGGAGGGCATGGCCAAGCTGATCGGCGTGGATTCCCTGGCCTTCATCTCCATCGACGGCCTGTACCGGGCGGTGGGCGAGCCGGGCCGCAACGGAGCCGAGCCGCAATTCTGCGACGCCTGCTTCACCGGCGATTACCCGGTCGAGCCCACCGATTACACCGGCGCCAAGGCCGACACCAAGCAACTGTCCCTGCTGACCGAGGATACCCACTGATGGCTGGCGTGCTGGACGGCCGCGTGGCTCTGGTCACCGGCGCCTCGCGCGGGATCGGCGCGGCCGTGGTGCGCCGTTTCGCCGCCGAGGGCGCCGAGATCGTCGCCATCGCCCGCACCCAGGGCGCCCTGGAGGAACTGGACGACGAAATCCGCTCGGCCGGCGGCAAGCCGCTGATCCTGGTGCCGGAGGACCTGCGCAAACCCGGCCTGATCGAGCAGGCGGCGGCCGCCATCTTCCAGCGCTTCGGCCGGCTCGACATCCTGGTCGGCAATGCCGGCGTGATCGGTGGCGGCCTCACCCCCGTGGCCCACCACGCCCCCGACGATTGGGAAGAGGCCTTCGCCGTCAACGTCACCGCCAACTGGCGGCTGATCCGCGCCTGCGACCCGCTGCTGCGCATGGCGCCGGCCGGACGCGCGGTATTCACCACCTCGAGCGCCGCCGGCGGTGCCGAGCCGTTCTGGGGGGCCTATGCCGCCAGCCAGGCGGCGCTGGAAACCACCGTCCGCACCTGGGCCGCCGAGATCGCCAATGTGACGGCGATCAAGGCCAACCTGCTGGACCCCGGCGCGGTGGCCACCCGGCTGCGCACCATCGCCTTTCCCGGAGAGGACCAGTCCAGGCTGGCCCAACCGGCCGACGTGGCCGGCGCCTTCCTCGACCTTTGCCTGCCGAACTGCGCGCGCCAGGGCGAGGTCGTAAGGACTAATCCGTAAGGTCTAGATCGTAGTACCCCCTCCCACGCCGTCACATTCAGTCACGGACGCGGTGGAACGGACTTGCGCGTGTGCCCGCTCATGCGCTATCCCCATGGGGTTGGGGTCTGAGAGAGGTTGTCCAGGGGGGCGGCCTCGTACGACGTTTGGGAAGGGACGGCCGCCAAGGCCGGCGACAGGCGCATGACGGGTTCCGATCCGCGAGAGGGGGCAAAGACCTTCGAGACGAAGGTCGCCAGCCTTATTGCGGCCACGCGCCATCTGGAAATCCCCCAGATCCTCATGCTGCGCCGCCTGACCCTGAGGGACCCCGAGGCGCGCAAGTGGGCCAACGAGAAGCAGCTCAACGTCGTCTTCTCGGTGATCCTCACCAAATCCATCGAACGGTACGGCCTGCCCAAGCTGAAGGACGCGCGCGAGCGCAACTTCCAGTCCCTGCTGCCCTCCGGCGACGGCAAGGAAGAGGACCTGCGGGTCCTGGCCGACATCGCCACGCAACTGTTGGGTCCGCCCCAGATGACCGAGGCGGAAAGCGCCCAGGCCGGCTTCCAGGCGCTGCTGGCCCGCGGTGCCGTCGCCGCCCCCACCCGCACCGTCCGCGCCCAGGCGCCGGTTCGCGAGCCGCCGCCCCTGTTCGCCGCCCAATTGGGGGCACCCGGCGACCGCATGGGCAAGATGATGCCCAAGTTCCAGACGCCCATGCCCGGCGCCGGCAGCAGCGGCGGCAACGAACCGGACAAGCCCTTCACCGACTTCCCGACCCTGTTCGACGACACCATCTGCGCCTACACCGAGAAGATTCTGAGCATCTTCCGCATCACCCAGCCGTCGCGGGGCATCCGGCTGCCGTTCCTGCTGGCGCCCGAGTTCGGCGTGGTCTACCGCGAAGTGCTGACCAAGTTCATCCTGCCGCAGATGCGCGTGACCCGGCACATGCAGACCCTGGCCCACAGCTACAACTGGGCCGAGGTCGGCGGCGAGAAGCTGATCGAGATCATGCAGGGCAGCGAGGTCAACAACCCCATCCTGCACAACTGGGACGCCCGCTGGGCGTCGTTCCGCACCGCCAAGGCGGTCAAGGGCAAGAAGCCGGCGGCGCAGAAGCCCGAGGACAATCCCTGGCCGCTGCTGCGCGAGGACGCGACGCGCGGCAATTACGAGCCGCCCAACGAGGATAATCTGGTCCTGCTGCAGGACCTCATCCGCTTCGAGGCCGACGTCATGGCCAAGTGCTGGCGTGAGTTGACCCAGCTCTATACCCAGGAATTCGCCCCTTCGGGCCGCATGGATCAGGCGCGCGAGGGAGCCTTCCGCGACGGCCTGATGAAGTGGACCGCCAAGCTGCCCGATTTCGTCGGCGAGCATCTGGCCATGAAGGCCCATTTCGAGTTCGAGCGCCTGGACGCCACCTGGATGCGCAAGCTGCTGGCCAATTTCGGCCGCACCGATTCCGAGCGGCGGCGCAACGCTCCCTTCCTCACCGAATTCGTGCTGCAATTGGGCGGCTGATGGCGCTGCTCGGTCACGACCACGTCAACGTGGTGGTCACCGACATGGAGCGGTCCATCCGCTTCTATGCCTCCCTGCTTGGGCTGGCGGTGGTGATGGACCGCCCGCTGGAGGGCGAGTGGTTCGAGCGGGTGACCGGCCTGATGGGCGCAAGGGCACGCTGCGTCATCCTGGCGGCGCCTGGCGGCGCCTGCCGCGTCGAACTGCTGCAATTTGCCGACGGAGCCCCGGCCCAGCCCACCCAGCCCTCGACCCCCGGCCTGCGCCATGTGGCGCTGCGGGTGGACGACCTGGACGGCTGCCTCGCCATTCTTCGGCGCGAGTTCGGCCAGACGGCGGAGCCCACCGACGTTCCCGGCGACATCGTCCGGGGCGGCAAGCGCATGTGCTATATTCACGATCCCGACGGCGCCATGATCGAATTGTGCCAGTACGGGCTGGAGCAGCCGGAGTTCCGCTGATGCCGGACAGCAGGATGAGGATCGTCGAGGCCGACATCACCCGCCTGGAGGTGGAGGCCATCGTCAACGCCGCCAATTCGTCACTGCTGGGCGGCGGCGGGGTGGACGGCGCTATCCACCGGGCCGCCGGGCCGCAATTGCTGGAGGCCTGCCGGGCGCTGGGAGGCTGCCCCACCGGCGACGCCAAGCTCACCCCCGGCTTCCGCCTGCCCGCCCGCTGGGTGATCCACGCGGTGGGGCCGGTGTGGCAGGGCGGCGGCCAGGGCGAGGCCGCCCTGCTGCGATCATGCTATGGCCGCTCGCTGGACCTGGCGGTGGAGGCCGGAGCGCGCGGCATCGCGTTCTCCGCCATCTCCACCGGCGTCTACGGTTTCCCCAAGGACGCGGCGGCCCAGATCGCCGTCGCCACGGTCAGGTCGTTCCTGAGCGGGACCGATGCGCTGGATCAGGTGGTGTTCTGTTGCTTCGGTCCCGACAGCATCGAAGCCCACCAGCGCGCCCTTTACCTCAACGATTGAGCCATATCCAGGCTGGGCGGTCGCGACACCGGACCCGCCCGGGTGGATTTCGCCGCTCCCAGCCGGACGGCCAGCGAACGCAGGCCATCGGTCCCCGCCGCCACCCCGGCCTCGCCCTGGGCGGGAATCACCGCCACGTTGACCGCCACCAGACGAAGCTCACCCTCGCTCCAGCCGAGGACCGGACCGCCCGATTCCCCCTGGACCGCATCGCAATCATGGATGAACACCCCCGCCAACGCCTGACGGGTCAGGTGGCATCCCACATGGGCCAGCGGCACCTGCGCCTTGTCGCGGCCATAGCCGGCCACCGCAACCCGCATGCCCGCCTGGGGCGCGCCGAGGGCGATCCAGCCGATCTCTTCGCCCAGCGGCTCTTCAAGCTCCATCAGCGCCCAGTCGTCGGCCCGGCTGTCCAGCCCGCGCTCCTTGCCGTCGAGAACCCAGTTGGGAGCGGCATGCACCGCCGTCACCTTGGAGACGCGCAGGTACTCCCCCCGATCCCAGCCCGCCACGAAGGTGAAGGACGAGGCGGGAAACGGAAGCTGCGTCCGGCGGTTCCACAGGCAATGGGCGGCGGTGGCGATCAGGCGCGGACCGATCAGGGTGGCGCTGCAATGGCCGCTGAAGAAGTTGAGGCGCCCCATGGCGCTCCACGGGAATTCCTGGGCCACCATGCGGACCCGCTGATCTTCGCCCTTGATGCCGTGCAACCGGCGCTGCTCGGCCCCGGCGGGCAGGGAAAGCAGCAGCGGCAGCAGGACGGCCAGCCACCTCATCATGGCAGCAGCTGCTCGCGGATGGCGCGGGCCACCTCCCGGGCGGCGTTGAGGCGGGGCCTCTCCCAGGCGTCCAGCGAGGCGGCTCCTTCCAGCGGCCGCGCCAGGCCGGCCCGGTAGAGCTGGGCGTGCAGGCGGGCATGCTTGGGAGCCGCCCATCCCTCGGGTGCCCAGATGAACACCGGAGCCGCCGACGCGCAGGCCTCGCAGCACATGGAGACGGAATCCCCGGTGACGATCACGGCGTCGGCCAGGGCGAGAAACCCGAAATAGGGATTGTCGCCGCCCTTCGAGAACAGGTGCAGCCAGCGCGGCTCGGGCAACAGGGCGGCCAGGGCGGCCTCCTGCGGCCCCCCGGTGCGGCGGCTGGTGGTCAGCAGCAGGGAACCGCCCATGGCGCCGGCCAGCCGGGCGGCACTTTCGCCCAGGCTCCGGGCCATCTCCACCGGAAACGGCCGGTTCTTGGTGGCGCCGCCGACGATCACCGCCACCCAGGGACGCGGCAGATGGGCGAAGGCCGGGCGCCACCTGTCCGCCTCGGCGGCCAGACGTTCCGGCGTCACCCGGTGGGGCGCGCCCAGCACCTCCATGACGTTGCCGCCGGCCTTGGGGCGGTCGTGGGCGGGCGAGACGATCAGGTCGAAATCGCCGCGTCCGGGAAAGCCGGGGTCCATGATCTGCACCAGCCGGGCGCCGCATCGGCGCTTGATCCAGCGGGCGACGGGCGCGGTCCGCCGCCCGGCGGCGATCACCAGACGCGGCCAGGGGGCGCACAGTGCCCGACGGCTTTCGGCGGTCACGCCCAGCAGCCCGGCGCCGCGCAACACGTTGGGCAGACGGGCCAGCCGGTCGTAAGCGATGGTTTTGACGGCGAAGGGCCGGCCCAGCGCCTCGGCGACCCCCAGGCACTGAGCGACGTTGCCGGCCCGGTCATCGGCCAGCACCCAGATTTCGGCGTTATCGCTCGTCCCTGCGGTCATGGCGACAAGCTCGGCGAAATGACAGACGTTTGCAAGCCCTCCCGTCGTATTTGTGGACTGGGCGACGATTACCCCCTATATTTGGCTGGAACGATTGCCGGATTGTGCCAAGCCATGTTTACCGACAACACATTGACCCCCAAGGAAGCGGTACGCCTGTGCGCGCTGGGAACCATCGCGTCCCAGGCCATGCGCTACAGCGAACTGGCCGGGTCGGTGCGGCACTTCACCAGCCGGATCATGGGCCCCAGCCTCGAGCTGATGGGGATTTCCATCGAGTTGCTGCGCTACGAGGGACTGGTCGAGGCCGCCGACGGCCAGGGCACCGAAGACGACCCCATGCTGACCATCTCGGCGGCGGGACAGCGCGAGTTGCTCACCCTGCTGACCGCCCGGCTGCGCCCCGGCTCCGATCTGTCCAAGCTGGTGGTGGCGCTGAAGATGCGCTTCCTCGACCTGCTGGACCACGACGAGCGCGCCCACCAGATCGACCTGCTGATCGAGAACGTGGACAGCCAACTGGCCCGCCTGACCGACCTGCGCGGCAGCGATGGCGAGGGCGGCAGCGCCCTGGCGGCGTGGCTGGACCACGACATCGCCCTGCTGGAAAGCCGCCTGGCCTGGCTGGAAGACTTCCGCGCCCGCCTGTGACCGCCGAACTCCCCCTTCCCGGCCTGGCCGAAAGCGTGGACAAGCCGGACCACAAGGGCCATCGCGAGCGGCTGCGCAGGCGTTTCCTCGATGCCCCCGAAGCCCTGCCCGACTATGAATTGCTGGAACTGCTGCTGGGCGCCGCCATCCCGCAAAAGGACACCAAGCCACTGGCCAAGGCGCTGATCAAGCGCTTCGGCAGCTTCGCCGACGTGGTCACCGCCGATGTGGAGGACCTGAAGGCCATCGACGGCATCAAGGAAGTGGCCGCCGCCACGCTCAAGGTGGTGCGCGAAGCGGCTATCCGCCTGGCCCGTGCCCCGGTGCTCAACACCTCGGTGATCTCCAGTTGGGATGTGCTGCTGGATTACTGCCGCACCGCCATGACCACCCTGCCCACCGAGCAGTTCCGCCTGCTGTTCCTCGACCGCAAGAATACCCTGATCGCCGACGAGGTACAGCAGACCGGCACCGTGGACCACACGCCGCTTTACCCGCGCGAGGTGGTCAAGCGCGCCCTGGCGCTGCATGCGAGTTCCATCATCATGATGATCTAAACGTATCTACACGCATCACCAAGAACCATATCTGCTGGGCCAGCACCTCACGTGCTGGCCCAATTTCTTTGGCCGAAATGAGGCTGGCTCACTTCTTCGCCAAGTTAGATCGCTTGGCCGACTAAAATAAAACTTGGATACAAGGTGGATAATTCGGCGATAATGTGGGGCAATACAAGATAAGAATGAGCAATAAAAATATCGCTGAAAGCATAATGTTTCAGCCATTTTGACAAAGAAGCTAAATGTTGCTAGTATTGTGCGTAGATTCACTACACACATGAGGCCGCAAGATGCCGTTCCTACACATTCCGTCTCTTGGCAATCGCCGTGAGCACCCCTGCCTGGGCGCGCCGACTTTCGCGGGCGTCACCCTCACCGACGTGACGCCCGCCGCAGTCACGTTCTTCACCGCCGCCGGCCTGCTGCGGACCACCCTCACCGCCGCCGAGGCCGGCGGCCTGATCATCGCGGAGATCATGGATGCGACCAGCGTGGTGGCCGCCATCACCGAGAAAGCCCTGTCCGCCATCGCTGAGGCCGGCAAGCTGGTCGAAGAGGCTGGCAAGTTGGCCGCCTTGCCTGTCGTGGGTGACGAGAAGCGGACCATCGAAGGTTTCGCCGCCATCGTTCGCACCGGCATCACCGCCGCCGGCCTTCCCCACGAAACGACCGGCAAGGTGACCTACCTCAAGAGCGTCATGTCACAGGCCCATGGCCTGGACATCAAGGGCATCGAGGGAGCCCTGGGCAGTTTCGACCGCGCCCTGGCCGCCCACGAAGCCGCCATGGAGAAGCTTCAGGCCGCCCACGCCAGGTTGGGCGTGCTGGCCGCCCAGGCGGACGACGGGCCTTCGCGCGACAAGGTGGCGAAGCTGAAGGCGTCGCTGGATTTTAAGCGCAAGCTGCCCGGAGCCCTCGACGCCCTGGCCGCCGGTCGTGAGCAGATCGCCGCCGCCCTGGCCCGGATCGACCTCGTCATGAACACCCTGAAGGAGTGCGCAGCATGAGCAACGTGAAGCATGGTGTCACCTTCAAGACGCCCTCGGGCAGGTTCCTGAGTGCCGCCGGTCGTTGCGCCGTCCGTTTGGAAGTCGGTATCTGGGGCCGCCCCTCGAAGGAAGTGGCCGAGATGTATGGCGTTACCCGCCAGCGGGTCGAACGCCTGAGTGCCGGCATTCCCAGTTTCCTGAAGGATGGCGCGGCGATGATGGATGTGATCACCGCCGCCCGCGCCTGCTGGAAGCGAGAGGACGGACGCCAGGGGTCCGAGGCCGCCTGGACGCTCGTCCTTCTCGACGCCCTGGCACTCCTCATCGGTGACGAGCGACTGTCCAGCAGCACGCTCTTGAACAACGCGGTGCGCGGCGCTGCCGCCTCCATCTCCACGGTTCTGGAGGCCCAGCATGTCGGCTGATATCCAGCGTCTCCGGCAGCTCCGCGAACGCGCCCAGAGCGCCCGCTGCGACGACCACACCACCATGACCGATGCCGAGGTGGACGAGCTGATCGCCCTGGAGCGTCTGCACGCAGCCGAACAGGCCGGAATCCGAGTCACGCTCCGGCAGGAAGCCGAACAGCGCAAGACCGAGGCCGAGCGGCAGGAACGCCGCAACGCCACCGCCCTGCCTTACCGGCAACCTTCGTCTCGACCGGGGCGTGGCTTGGACCTGATCACCAGGGGTCTGGACAATGCCTGACGTCCTGGTCGCCTCCGAGCTGTCCATGAAGCCGCTCCGCCACCATATCGGCGGGGCGTCTCTCGTTCTCATGGTCGGCAATCGGCAATGACCACGACCGCGCCCACCACCCGGCTTGGACTGGCCGGCCTCGACAACGACATGGTCGCTCGCATCGAGGCCGGCCAGTTGACGCAGGCCGAGGCTGCCAGGGTGCTGGGCATTTCCAAGCAGGCCGTCGGCAAGGCCCTAAAAAGCCGCCGAGAACAGGGGGGCGCTACTGCCCCCGCTGCCGCACCGGCCAAGGCGGCTCCAGGCCCGGCGGATCGCCTTTCAGAGGCCCAAGCGCAGTCTGGGGCCACCGCACCCGCCATCGACGCCTCGGAAGAGGAGCGGCTTGCCAGGCTGGCCGGCGGGGCATGGTGGGCGGCAACTGATGTGTTCGTCCGTGGCCTGACCGAGGCCCAGACCCGTCTCGCTCAGGGGCGCGGCAAGTTGGGCGCCACCGAGATCAACGGATGTGTCCGTGCCGCCCGCGAATGCGTCGATGGGCTTCGGGGGCTTGGCCTGCTTCCCCCGGTCGGCGGCCACAATGACAACGACAAGCCCGCCGAGCTGAAGGTTACGGTTCTCGCCCCGTCCGAGGAGGCCGAGATCCGCGCCGAGATCGCCGAGCGGGCCGGCGAGGAGTTGGACGACGAACGCGATACCACCGCTGAATCGACACCGCCTCCGGTCCCTCGCCAGCCTATCGCCCTGATCGACCGCCTCCCTGACCAAGGGGATTTTGAGGTGTGGATTGCCGGCGAGGTTGGCCGCCGTGGTGCGGCATGGCTGCGCCAGGTCGTGGCCGCCCTCGGCGGGCAGATCGCCCACGGCAAGGATCAGCTCAAAATGGAGCTGCTGCGCGTCACCGGAGGCGATCCCGAGCGTCTCCAGTGCCTCGTGAAGGGCGGGAAGGACAAGACCATCCTGCACTACAACGACAGCATCACCGTCACCGGCATTCCGCCGGAAGCCTATGAGTATGTGGTCAACGGCAAGCCGGCCCTGGACTGGGTGGTCGAACGCCAGTGCGTCAAGACCGACAAGGACAGCGGCATCGAAAACGACGCCAACGACTGGGCGGTCGAGACCATGGGCAATCCGCGCTACCCGCTGGAGCTGTTCCTGCGCGTCATCACCGTCAGCCTGGAGACCATGAAGATCGTCAAGGCGCTGCCGCCGCTCGACATCGACTGATCGGCCACCGGCCATTCGCTGGACGCGGATCATCTCCGTGAATTACGCGGATGCGTTCGGGTGGGGGGCACCTGTTATCACAGTATTCAACGTCGATTGAATGCTGTGATGACGAAAGGAACCCCGCCATGTCCACCGGAAAGCTGATCGCCTATTACCGTGTCTCGACCGAGCGGCAGGGGAAATCCGGCCTTGGTCTTGAGGCGCAGCGGCATGCCGTCCATCTATTCTTGGCTGCCGGCGACTGGGAGCTTTCGGCTGAATACGTCGAGATCGAGAGCGGCAAGAAGAACGACAGGCCGCAGCTCGCCCAGGCTCTCAAGGCGGCCAAGAAGATCGGGGCCACGCTGGTGATCGCCCGCCTGGATCGCCTGGCCCGGAACCTCAGCTTCATCGCCAATCTGATGGAGAGCGGCGTTCCCTTCGTCGCTGCCGACATGCCGACCGCCGACAAGTTCATGCTGCACGTCTACGCAGCCATGGCCGAGGAGGAAGGCCGCCGCATCAGCTCTCGCACCAAGGCCGCCCTGGCCGCCGCCAAGGCGCGTGGCACGATGCTCGGCGGCCAGCGCACGGCAGATCAGTATGCTCGTGCCGCCGCCGTGCGCATCGCTGCTGCCGATCAGCACGCAGCCAACGTGAAGCCCATCATCGGCAGCATCCAGGCTTCCGGCATCACCGGCTACGGCGCCATCGCCGGCATCTTGAACAATCGCGGTATCAGGACTGCACGCGGTGGCCAGTGGCACGCCGAGTCCGTGCGTCGTGTCGTCATGCGACCGGAATAGGTCAGGCAAGGACGATAACGTGCATCGACACGACATTGGTGTTGATTGGTTGACTGGTTGACTTCGTCCCTGGCCGTGTCGCCGTCCGACATCGACACCCGTCGGCCTGGCTGTCGCCGGCTGGGCGGCAGAGCGCCTGTCCGTCGAGAGGATCACGGGAAAAAAAACAGGGGCCGGGCGGGTCCTTTAGGGTGGTCGTCTCATTGCCCGGCTGGCAAGAAAAAGGGTCAACCTGCCGGCGTGATGGCCAAGAACTCCTTGATCACGTCCCAGCGGTCGCGGTGGCTCTCCAGATCGACCAGACGCCGCTTCACGATCTTCCCCCACTTGTTGTCCGGGTCGCGGACATCGAGGATGTAGCTCATGGGGAAGACGTAGAACGACGGCGGGCGGACACCACTGTCTCCCTTCCTCGGGCCATGGTAGTAGCCCCGGTTAAGGGCGACGAACACCACGAAATCCGCATCGTAATTCTTGATGATCAGTCCGTCGAAGTTGGTGACGAACCGGCTCTTCACCTGGATACGCGCAGACCTGTTCGTCTCCGGGTTCGTGGCCGTGATGTCGTAGCCGGGAAAGTTGGTGTACGCCTTGTAGGAGGGAATGCCCTCGATCAGCAGATTGCCGAGCACCAGGAACTCTGCGCCAGCCGCCTCCAGCGACGTGTCGAGGCGCTTGCTGGATGCACCATCATCACCGGCTTCAGACATTCCTTCCCCCAAGACGGTTCCCGCACCACGGAGATACTACTTCGTCAATTTGATCATCACCAAGTCGTAGCTCCTACTGCGCGACCTGCATGATGAACCCGTTCCCCCACACCACCGAGGCGACGTTCGGCAGATCCCCCGTGGCCAGCACCGAGCACCCGAAGATGTAGCCGATCTTCTGGCCGCCCATCTCCACGCCGATCTTGCCCTCGTACCTCCGCTGACGATCCGACTTCGTCGTTCGTACCAGCGGCTTCTCGTCCTTGAAGAACCAGACCGACGACCCCACCACCTCGGCCCGCCGCGGCAGCCGCTCCATCGCATGAACCAGGCACATCTTGCCCTCGCGCTCGTGGATCTCGTCCATGGCATCGGCCCGCGCCGCGCCCGTCCACATCACCAGCAACACCAGGCTCCCCAAAAGCACCTTCCGCATCACAAACTCCCGATATGGTTGATCGGTGCGAGACTATCGCCCATCCCACCACCTTGTACACCACCGAAAATATGGATATTCGTTGGGTCGGGTTACCGTTACGGAGACGAAGGGAATGGCGAAGCTCGTCGAGGGAGACGACCCCACATCACCGGCAGGGACGAGCCATAAGGGGCATCGGGAGCGACTGCGCAGCCGGTTCATTGAAGCCCCCGAGGCGCTCCCTGATTACGAGCTGCTCGAACTACTGCTGGCCGCCGCCATTCCGCAAAAGGACACCAAGCCCCTGGCCAAGGCCCTGATCAAACGCTTCGGCAGCTTCGCCGACGTGATCACCGCCGATGTCGAGGATCTGAAAACCGTGGACGGCATCAAGGACGCGGCTGCTGCCACGCTGAAGGTGGTGCGCGAGGCCGCCATACGCCTGGCCCGTGCTCCGGTGCTCAACACCCATGTGATTTCCAGCTGGGACGTGCTGCTGGATTACTGCCGCACCGCCATGAGCACCCTTCCGACGGAGCAGTTCCGCCTGCTGTTCCTCGACCGCAAAAACACCCTGATCGCCGATGAGGTGCAGCAGACTGGTACCGTCGATCACACGCCACTCTATCCCCGCGAGGTGGTCAAACGCGCACTGGCACTTCACGCTTCGGCGGTGATACTGGTTCATAATCACCCGAGCGGTGACCCCAAGCCGTCCAGAGCTGACATCGACATGACCAGGCAGGTAAAGGACGCCTTGGCCGGCGTCGGTATCGCCGTCCACGACCACATCATCGTCGGCCGCAAGGGGCACATGAGCTTCAAGAGCGCGGGGCTGCTTTAGCTGCTAACTTATTGATTTTGCTCAACTTGACTTTGGTTCTGCCAACTCTACAATAAGACGCAACAGCTTCATGCTGTATCGGCGTCCTGATACGCCAAGGCGTAAATAGAGGACGACCACATGATACCGGCCCCCACGATCCGCACTTCCGACCCAAGCAATACCACCAGCTTGCATTCTACGGACAGCCAGGACGATGAAATCAGCGATTTCGTCAATCCCTTCAAACTGCTACGCCACAAGCTGCCTAAGCGATCAGTCTTAGAAGGGGAAGAAGCCTTTCTCCAATCCCCTCTCCACGACGACATCTCCAAGATGGCGAGAACCCTTTCCCTGATCCCGGCCAGGACCCGCTTCTCGAACCACGACGACCACCAGCAGCTTTCCCTATGCGGGGCCGCCGCCCTGCTCGACGATCCAGACCTGACCGGCATGGCGTTGCTGACCATCAATCTCGTCGAGGGCGAGACACCCGCCTCGGCCATGTCAGCAATCCGCAAGTGTATCACCAGGAGCAACGGCGGCCAGGGCGCCCGCTATTTCGGCGTGTCCGTCCACTACGCCAGAGAGAAGGCCCGGCGCGGCAGCTCTCCCACCTTCCGTCTCCAGCCCCACATCCATCTGATCGTTCTCGACTGCCCGAAGGACTCCCAGACCTACGACGCCCTCCATTCCTATTGCCGCCGGCGGGGGAAGGTGAAGGAGGCCAGGAGCGGCAACATCAAGCCCCTCGATCATGATCTGTGGTGGACAGTCGGCTACCTCCAGAGGAACCTCTCAGAGAGCGAAGCCGCAGGTCAGCAGCATGTGGATGAAGTCGTCATCTCCAAGCCCATCCGGGAGATCGCCGACGCCATCGGACAGGGCGAGTTCGACATGGCCGAGAAGATCAAGGCGCTCCAGATTCGCCTGGCTGAGGCTGATACACAGCCCGACATTCCCGATACGGTTCTGGCCGAGTTCGAGAAGGACGCCCCGATGATGGTCAGCGTCGTCGGTAAGCTCACTGCCGATGGTCTGGATCGGGTCGAAGCCGTTCGCCGTGTCGTCGGGGCCTGGACCGTCATTCGTGGGTTCAGCCAGTGGGAGCGTGAGGCCCTTCATCTCGACGAGTCGCCGGACGCCTTGCGGAAGGTTGTTCGTCTGCTTGCGGGGGCCAGCCTGGAGCGCATCCGTACCCTCAAGAAACTGGAGGAGCACCGTCATGTCGAACCCAGCAATGTGGTGGATCTGGGCTTCGAGCGCGATATGGTCAGGATTGGCGAATGGGCCGCGAAAAGCCGGCGTGTAGATACGTAGAGATCATCATGGTGCACAACCACCCCAGCGGCGACCCAAAACCATCCAAGGCCGACATCGACATGACCCGCGCGGTCAAGGAGGCCCTGGGGGCCGTGGGCATCAGCGTGCACGACCACGTGGTGGTCGGCCGCAAGGGCCACGCCAGTTTCAAGGCCATGGGGCTGCTGTAGTCCCTCAGGCCGAACGCAGCCTGTACCAGAAACCATAGGCCCAGCAGGCGGCGCAGAAGCCGGTGGCAAGATCGATGAAGGCGAAAATCAGGATGGCGGTGGCCGGAACGGCGCCGAACTCCGCCCCCATCAGCCAGGACACCACCATGACGCTGCCGGCGATGGCGGCGATCTTGTCGGCGAACATCTTGGCGCCGGCATTGACGTTGTGGGTCCAGCCCAGGCGAGCGGTGATCGCCGCGAACAGCCGGTAGGACAGGCATTTGTGCGGCGAGACGAAGCCGCGCAGCATCCCGCCGAGAGCCAGCAGGACCGCCACCCACTGATACGGCGTGAACAGGTAGAGAGCGGCGATGGCGAAGCTCATGGTCGCCTGGAAGCGATAGGCGTTGGAGCAGACCGGCGCGATATCGAAGCGGAGCATGACGGGGCCTCAGTTAATTTCGATAACACTAATATTAGCGTTATCTAATTATGTGTCAAGCCTCCCCCCGAACGCCCTCACTCGCCGCAATGCCTCCTCCTCCGGGACGCCTTCGGGAATACGGCCCATTTCTGCGAAGGCCTTGCGCGTGCACTTTCGTGTTCCCCACCGAAGCGGCAGATGCGGCGGCCTGAGCGGCGAGACCAGCGCCTCGGCCCAGCGCTCGAACAGCCGCAGGCAGGCGCCGTAGGCCAGCGTCTCCAGCCCCTGCAGATCACAATCGCTTGGGACGGCAAAGCGTTCCACGTCGCAGATGATCCCGGAATCCACCTTGGCCGTCATCTCATGCAAGGTGGCGCCGAACTCGGTCGCGCCGTCATAAAGGGCGAAGGCGGCCGGGACCCAGCCGGGATAGGCCGGCGGTCCGGGATGGAAGTTGTAGGCGCCGTATCCCAGGCGCTCCAGCACGCCGGTCGGCACGATCTCGGGAAACACGAAGGCCACCAGCCGGGCGGTCCGCAGATCCGCCGGCAGGTCGCGGGTCGAGCCGGCGGCCACCACCCGCACGCCCTCCCCGGCACGGCGCAAGGCCTCGGCCAGCACCGGACGTTCGGCGTCTCCCGCCAGAAGAAGGATGGTGTCGAGCATGGGCAGCCGATCCTCGGGGTATGGTTTCCATGCTAACCTGCCTGTGGAATCCGTCAAATGGCGCGTGGCGTGCTTGACGCGCTCAAGCCGCCTCTGCATTCTTCCGCCTTCGGAATTCCTGTAGGCGCAACGCCGATGTTTCTCCTGATCGATAATTACGACAGCTTCACCTACAACCTTTGGCACTACCTGGGCGAACTGGGAGCCGAGGTGGCGGTGAAGCGCAACGACGCCGTCACCGTCGATCAGGTGCTGGCCATGCGGCCCCAGGGCATCGTCATCTCGCCCGGTCCCTGCGACCCCGACAAGGCGGGCATCTGCCTGGACCTGATCAAGCGCGCCGCCGGGACCATTCCGCTGTTCGGCGTCTGCCTGGGCCACCAGGCCATCGGTCAGGCTTTCGGCGGCAAGGTGGTCCGCGCCCCCAAGGCCATGCACGGCAAGGTCGACAGCATCACCCACGACGGTTCCGGTGTGTTCAAGGGGCTGCCCAGCCCGTTCCGCGCCACCCGCTACCACTCGCTGGTGGTGGAGAAGGACAGCTTCCCCGACTGCCTGCACGTCTCGGCGTGGAGCGGCGACGGGCTGGTGATGGGGCTGGTCCACAAGGACCTGCCGGTCTGGGGCGTCCAGTTCCATCCCGAAAGCATCGAGACCGAGCACGGCCACGCCATGCTGCGCAACTTCATCGACTTCACCAAGACCAAGACCGGACACGCCGCCTGATGAGCACCGCCCCCATCACCCTCGCCCTGATGAAGGAAATCCTCGGCCGCGTCGCCGCCGGCGCCACCCTGTCCGAGGCCCAGGCCGAGGAAGTGTTCGAGATCATCATGTCGGGCGACGCCACTCCGGCCCAGATCGGCGGCCTGCTGATGGGCCTGCGCGTGCGCGGCGAGACGGTGGAGGAGATCACCGGCGCCGCACGCATCATGCGGGCCAAGGCCCTGAAGATCGAAGCCCCGGCCGGCGCCGTCGACATCGTCGGCACCGGCGGTGACGAGGCCGGCACCTACAACATTTCCACCGCCGCCTCCTTCGTGGTCGCCGCCTGCGGCGTGCCGGTGGCCAAGCACGGCAACCGGGCGGTATCGTCCAAGTCGGGCGCCTCGGACGTGCTGACCGCGCTGGGCGTCAACATCGATGCCGATTTCGCCCTGGTGCGCGAGACCCTGTGGGAGAACAAGGTCGGCTTCCTGATGGCGCCGCGCCACCATAACGCCATGCGCCATGTGGCCGGCCCGCGCGGCGAGCTGGGCACCCGGACCATCTTCAACCTGCTGGGTCCGCTGGCCAATCCGGCCGGCGCCACCCGCCAGGTGGTCGGCGTCTTCGCCGAGCGCTGGGTCGAGCCCCTGGCCCGCGTGCTGGGCCGCCTGGGCGCCGAGCACGCCTGGGTGGTGCACGGCACCGACGGGCTGGACGAACTGACCACCACCGGCCCCACCAAGGTGGCCGAGTACAAGGCAGGTGAGGTTCGCCTCTTTACCGTAAAGCCGGAGGACGTGGGGCTCAAGCGCGCCGCTCCCGCCGACTTGAAGGGCGGCGATTCCGCCGCCAACGCCGCCGCGCTCAGGGCCCTCCTCAAGGGGGAGTTGGGAGCCTATCGCGATATCGTCGTCCTCAATGCCGCCGCCGCCCTGGTGGTTTCCGGCAAGGTCGACAGCTTGAACGACGGAGCCCGCGCGGCGGAACAGGCCATCGATCGGGGCGAGGCCGATTCCGTTCTTGAACGCATGATCGCCATCACCAACCGGACGCCCTGATACCATGAACGCCACGCCGACCATCCTCGACCGCATCTGTGCCGAAAAGCGCAAGCAGGTCGCCGAGCAGAAGAGCCGCCGGCCCATCCAGGAACTGCTGAAGCGCGCCCAGGACCAGGCGCCGCCGCGCGGTTTCGCCGCCTCCCTGGACCGCAAGATCGCCGAACTGGGCTGGGGCCTGATCACCGAGATCAAGAAAGCCTCGCCCTCGGCCGGCATCATCCGCCCCGACTTCAAGCCGGAACTGCTGGCTCGCGGCTACCAGCGCGGCGGCGCCGCCTGCCTGTCGGTGCTGACCGACCAGAAGTTCTTCCAGGGTTCGGACGCCGATCTGGGCGCGGCGCGCTCGGCCTGCGATCTGCCGGTGCTGCGCAAGGATTTCATGGTCGATCCCTACCAGATCGTCGAGGCCCGTGCCCTGGGCGCCGACTGCATCTTGCTGATCGTCGCCTCGCTGACCGATGCCGAGCTCGGCCAGATGGAGGACATCGCCCTGGGCTACGGCATGGACGTGCTGATCGAGGTCCATGACGAGGCCGAGCTCGAGCGGGCCTTGAAGCTGAAATCGCCGCTGATCGGCATCAACAACCGCGATCTCAGGATCATGAAAACCGACCTCGCCACCACCGAGCGTCTGGTCCCCCTGATCCCCGAGGGCAAGGTGGTGGTGTCGGAAAGCGGCCTGGAAGGTCCCGGCGATCTGCGCCGCATGGCGGCCATCGGGGTCAAGCGCTTCCTGATCGGCGAGGCGCTGATGCGCCGCCCCGACGTGGAGCAGGCGGTCAAGGTGCTGCTGGCCGGCGCGGGCACGACGGCATGATCGGAGACGGGCTCACCCATTTCGACGGAGACGGCAACGCCGTCATGGTCGACGTCTCGGCCAAGGCGGAGACGGCCCGGGTGGCCGTGGCGCGCGGCTCGGTGGTCATGGCCCCCAAGACCCTGGCCCTGGTCGCGGCGCGCGGCATGAAGAAGGGCGACGTGCTCTCCGTCGCCCAGCTGGCCGGCATCATGGGAGCCAAGCGCACCCCCGACCTCATTCCGCTATGCCATCCGCTGGCCCTGTCCTCTGTGGGGGTCGAGCTCAGCCTTGATCCCGACGCCTCCGCCGTCCATATCGAAGCCACCTGCAAGCTGGTCGGCCGCACCGGCGTCGAGATGGAGGCGCTGACCGCCGTCTCGGTGGCGGCGCTGACCGTCTACGACATGTGCAAGGCGGTGGACAAGTCCATGCGTATCGAGAACATCCGCCTGATCCACAAATCCGGCGGCAAATCCGGCATCTACGAGGCCAAGGAATGATCTCCGTCGAGGTGGCGCGCGAATCCCTGCTGTCCGGCATCCGCCCGGTGGGTACCGAAGTGATCTCCCTGGCCCAGGCCACCGGCCGCATCCTGGCCGAGGATCTGACGGCGCGGGTCTCCCACCCGCCGGTGGCGGTTTCCGCCATGGACGGCTACGCCGTCCGCGCCGCCGACATCGCCCAGGTGCCCCGCACCCTCGACGTCATCGGCCTGTCGGCCGCGGGTGCCGCCTTCGCCGGAACGGTGGAGAGCGGCCAGTGCATCCGCATCTTCACCGGCGCGCCGCTGCCCGACGGCGCCGACGCGGTCATCATGCAGGAGAACACCCGCAAGGACGGCAACCGGGTGGAGATCCTGACCTCCGCCGCTTCGGGCCGCCATGTGCGCCCGGCCGGTCTCGACTTCAAGACCGGCGACGTGCTGATCACGGCGGGAACCATCATGGGCGGCCGCACCATCGGTCTGGCGGCGGCCATGAACGTCCCCAACCTGCTGGTGCGCCGCCGCCCGCGCATCGCCATCCTGTCCACCGGCGATGAGATCGTCCTGCCCGGCGACCAGCCGGGACCGGCCCAGATCATCGGCTCCAACGGGCCGGGTCTGGCCGCCATGGTCACCGCTCTGGGGGCCGAGGCCATCCATCTGGGCATCGCCAAGGATACCCGCGAATCCCTGGATTCCATGATCAAGGCCGCCGCCGGCGCCGACATGCTGGTCACCACCGGCGGCGCCTCGGTGGGCGATTACGATCTGGTACAGGACGCGCTGAAGGACGCCGGCATGAATCTCGGCTTCTACAAGGTCGCCATGCGGCCGGGCAAGCCGCTGATGTTCGGCGACATGAAGGGCGTCCCCGTCCTCGGCCTGCCGGGCAATCCGGTCTCGGCCATGGTCTGCGCCATCATCTTCCTGGAGCCGGCCATCCGGGCGCTGACCGGGCGCTCCACCGTCACCCAGGCCATCAACGCCATCCTGGGCCGCGACCTGCCTCCCAACGACGAGCGCATGGAGTTCATGCGCGCCAGCCTGGAACGCACCGACGACGGCGTGGTGGTCGCCCTGCCCTTCGAGCAGCAGGACAGCGCCGTGCTGTCCGGACTGGCGCGGGCCACCTGCCTGCTGGTGCGCGCCCCCCACGCCCCCACCGCCCAGGCGGGCGACATGGTCCAGGTCATCCCCCTTCCCGCCGTGCTCTGAGCCGCTCGTCCAGGGAAACAAAACGGAATCATCGCCGCAGATTCTCCTTGACCACCCCCGGGAACGCGAATAGAACAAAACCAGATGGTTTGTTCTTTGTTCTCTGAACAGACTCATTCCAGGGGAGATTTCGCCATGCTGACGCGTAAGCAATACGAACTGCTGATGTTCATCGACGAGCGGCTTCGCGCCACCGGCATTTCCCCCTCGTTCGACGAAATGAAGGACGCGCTCGACTTGAAGTCCAAGTCGGGCATCCATCGCCTGATCACCGGCCTGGAGGAACGGGGCTTCATCCGCCGCCTCGCCCATCGCGCCCGCGCCCTGGAAGTGGTCCGTCTGCCGGAAAACCGCAACGACCAGACCCTGCCGCCGCCGGCCAAGGCCTTTGCCCCCAACGTCATCAAGGGCGGTTTCGCCACCCAGCAACTGGCCGGGGCGCCGGTGGCCGGCCCCTCCGACGCCGTCACCCTGCCGCTTTACGGCAAGATCGCCGCCGGCACCCCCATCGAGGCGTTGCGCGACCATTCCAACAGCGTCGATATTCCCGCCTCCATGCTGGGCAGCGGCAATCACTACGCGCTGACCGTCGACGGCGATTCCATGATCGAGGCGGGCATCAATGACGGTGACACCGTGGTGATCCGCTCGTGCGATACCGCCGAGACCGGAACCATCGTGGTCGCCCTGGTGGATGACACCGAGGTGACGCTGAAGCGCCTGCGCCGCAAGGGCAATTCGGTGGCGCTGGAGCCCGCCAACAAGAAGTACGAAACCCGCATCCTCCCCCCCGACCGGGTCAAGGTCCAGGGGCGGCTGGTCGGCCTGCTCAGGAGCTACTGAGATGGGAAGCTTCCGCCCGCTTCGCTTCGGCTTCACCGCCGACGGCAATCTGGCCCAGGATGGCCACGCCGAGATGAGCGTCACCTATCTGGGCCGCCTGTCGCGCTCCAAGGCCGAGGCCGACGCCCGTCGCCGCTTCGAGGAATGGTCCCGGATGGGAAGCGCCCTGGCTCGGCTGCGCGCCGCCGATCAGGTGGTGCTGGGGTAACCCCCTGTGGGCTCCGCCCACACCCGCAAAGGACCCGAGGCCCTTTGATCCCCTTGGTTTGGTCGAAAAAGACGAAGCCCCCCGGACCGTTCGATCCGGGGGGCTTTTTCCTGAACGATCCTACTTGCCCAGCAGCCCCTTGATGGCGCCGCCGGCATCGCCGGGAACCAGGGCCTTGGCCTTGTCGCCCACGTTACCCAGGAGGTTGCCGAAGCTGGAAGCCGATTTGAGGGCACCGTTGACCAGGGCATCCATCACCTTCTGCGCCACCTGGGCGGAAGAGGCGCCGCCCGAATCCTTGCCGATATTGGTCAGCACGATGTCGCCCAGCTTGGCGCTGCCCTCGGCGCCGGGAATGCCGCCCGCCGCCAGCTTGACCTGACCGCCGGTGATGGCGAGACGCTCGATGACCAGCTTCTTCTCCTCGTCCTTGTCCTTGGCGGCGGGCTTGGCCGCCTCGGCCTTGGCTCCCCCGCCTTGCTTGGCGGCGAAGGCCTTCACGTTCTTCTGGATGGCGTCGATATTGCTGCCGCCCGCGGCCATCTCATAGGCCACGAAGGGTGAGGCCACGGTGACGTCCTTGACCACCACTGGATTTTTACTGATCGAGCCGGTATCGAGCGCCAGGGCGATCTCGCCCAGGCGGATGGCCGGGTCCGAGGAAAAGCCGGGCGGATTGGCGACGGTCAGGCCGGAAATGGAGCCCTTGCCCTCGGACAGGGAAATCTTCACCGACCCCACCGATACCTTCACGCCGGTCACCTGGGAGCCCACGTCCTCGATCACCTTCTTGACGATGGTGTCCAGCGACGACAGCAGGAACACCGCCGCCCCGACGATCAGGGTCACCAGAATACCGGCACCGATAAGCAGCTTGCGCATGGAGGACCCCCGACCATGATTGAACGGCGTCCAGTGTGGGCCGGGGCGGAAGGAATGTCGAGGGAGTGTCGTGTGACACTCCCTCGATCATGACAGGCCCTACATCTGCGACAGGGTTCCGCGCAGCTTGAAGCGCTGAATCTTGCCGGTGGCGGTCTTGGGGAGCGCCTCGACGAATTCCACCCAGCGGGGGTATTTGTAGGGTGCCAGCTTGGACTTGACGTAAGCCTGAAGCTCCTCCTTGAGGACCTCCGAGCCGGTCTCGCCAGGCGCCAGGACCACGAAGGCCTTGGGCTTGACCAGGCCTTCGGAATCGGCCTCGCCCACCACGGCGGCTTCCAGCACCTTGTCGTGGGAGATCAGGGCGGCCTCCACCTCGAAGGGCGACACCCAGATGCCGCCGACCTTCAGCATGTCGTCGCCACGGCCGGCATAGCGGTAGTAGCCGTCATCGTCCACATAGTACTTGTCGCCGGTGTGGGTCCACTCGCCCCGGAAGGTCTTGAGCGACTTCTCGCGCTGGTTCCAGTAGGCGGTGGCCGAAGAGGGGCCGCGCACCACCAGTTCGCCCATCTCGCCCTGGGGCAGTTCGTGGCCGTCGTCGCTGCAGATCTTGAGGTCGTAGCCCGGCACCGGCTTGCCCGAGGTGCCATAGCGGACCTCGCCGTGACGGTTGGACAGGAAGATGTGCAGCATCTCGGTGGAGCCCAGACCGTCCAGGATGGCGGCGCCGAAGCGTTCCTCCCAGCGGCGGCCCACATCCTCGGGCAGGGCCTCGCCGGCCGAGACGCAGGCGCGCAGGCGGGTCGAGGCGGTCTCACGCTTGTATTGCGGATCGGCCAGGATGGTGCCGTAGAGCGTCGGCACGCCGTAGAAGATGGTCGGCTGATGATCCTTGAGTAGCTTCATCACCGCTTCCGGCGTCGGACGGTCCTTGAGCAGCACCGAGGTGGCGCCCACGTGCAGCGAGAAGGTCATGCCGTTGCCCAGGCCATAGGCGAAGAACAGCTTGGCCGCCGAATAGGTGACGTCGTCCTCGCGGATGCCCAGCACCTGCTGGCCGTAATGCACGGCGGTGGCCGGCAGATCGCGCTGCAGGTGGACGGCGCCCTTGGGCGCGCCGGTGGAGCCCGAGGAATACAGCCAGAAGGCCACGTCGTCGCGGGTGGTCTCGGCGGTCTTCAGCTTGGGCTCGGCCTTGGCCAGCAGGTCGGACAGCAAGGTGTGGCCGTGGGCGTTCTTGCCCGAGATCACCACGTGCTCGAGCATGGGCAGATCGGGCAGGATGGGCTCGACCTTGTCGAACAGCTCCTCGCTGATCACCAGCACGCGGGCGCGGGAATCGGACAGCATGTAGCCGTAATCGCCCGTGGTCAGCAGGGTGTTGAGCGGAATGGGCACGATGCCGGCCTTGACGGCGCCCCAGAACACCGCCGGAAAATCGACGGTATCGAGCATGATCATGGCGATGCGGTTCTCCATGTGGAGACCCAGGCTCTTCAGCGCATTGCCCGCCCGGTTGACCTTGTCGGCCAGTTGGCCGTAGGTGTGGCTGCCATCGGCATCGATGAAGGCCACCTTGTCGGCCCGGCCATCCTTCAGATGGCGGTCGATGAACCAGGTGGCGGCGTTATAGTCGCGCGGAATATCGAGCGCATGCTCGGACGAGGCGTTGGGGGACGTCATGAGGTGTTCTCCTTCCTCCTTAAACGGGTTGGCGACTGCTTTGCCGGTCAGAGCCCGATATGTCGTTCGAGTATGCTCGAATCGCTTTTCAGTTGCTGTGGGCCGCCGTCATATACCACCTCGCCCTTGACGAGGATGACGTGACGATCGGCAAGGTCCAGCAGGACCCCCACATTCTTGTCCA
Source organism: Magnetospirillum sp. 15-1 (assembly GCF_900184795.1). NCBI lineage: Bacteria > Pseudomonadati > Pseudomonadota > Alphaproteobacteria > Rhodospirillales > Rhodospirillaceae > Magnetospirillum > Magnetospirillum sp. 15-1. The sequence continues at coordinate 279,254 of NZ_FXXN01000024.1, forward strand.
CCACGATGGTGGCGATGCCGGTATCCTTGACGGCGCGCACCACCCGCCAGATCTCACGGCGGATCAGCGGCGCCAGGCCCTCGGTGGCCTCGTCCAGGATCAACAAATCGGGATTGGTCATCAGGGCGCGGCCGATGGACAGCATCTGCTGCTCGCCGCCCGAGAGAAAGGTGCCCATGTTGTCCAGGCGCTCGGCCAGACGGGGAAAGGTCTCCAGCACCCGCTCATAGGTCCAGTCGGCCCGGCCGCCGGCCCCCTTGCGCGCCGCCATCAGCAGATGCTCGCGCACGCTGAGGTTATGGAACATGCCGCGCCCCTCGGGGACATAGGCGATGCCGTGACGGATCACCGCCGAGGTCTCCATGCCGGTGACCTCCCTGCCGCGCACCGCGACCTTGCCCCGGCGCGGGCTGACGATACCCAGCAGACTTTTCAGCAGGGTCGACTTGCCCATGCCGTTGCGGCCCATCAGCGCCACCGTCTCGCCCACGCCGACGCGGAAATCCACGCCGTGCAGCACATGACTGGCGCCGTAATAGGTGTGCAGGCCGGTGGCGTCGAGGAAGGTCTCCATCAATAGGCCTCCGCCCCGTCGCCGAGATAGGCGTCCTGCACCGCCTTGCTGGCCCGGATCTGGTCCAGCGGCCCGCTTTCCAGCAAGGTGCCGTTGACCATCACCGACAGAACCTTGGCGATGGCGAACACCGCGTCCATGTCGTGCTCGATGAGGATCAGGGTATAGGCCTGGGCCAGTTCCTGCAGCAGGCCGACCATGCCCTCGGATTCCTCCTTGCCCATGCCGGCCAGCGGCTCGTCGAGGACCAGGACCTGGGGCGCGGTGGCCAGCACCATGGCGATCTCCAGCTGCCGCTGCTCGCCATAGGACATGGTGCCGGCGATGCGCCCGGCCCAGGACGCCAGCCCGGCCCGCTCCAACGCCTCGGAGGCCTTGGCGGAAATCTCGCGGTAGGACGCGGCGGGGCGCAGGAAGCGCATGGAGGTGGCAAGATGCGACTGGGCCGCCAGCCGGCAATTCTCGAAGCAGGTGAAGGTGGGGAAGACGTTGGTCTTCTGGTACGACCGCCCGATCCCCAGCCGCGCCACCTTGTGGGCCGGCTGCCGGGTGATGTCGGCCCCCTTGAACATCACATGGCCGCCCGAAGCCGGCAGGTGTCCCGTCAACAGATTGACGAAGGTGCTCTTGCCCGCCCCGTTGGGGCCGATGATGGCGTGGGCCTCGCGCTCCCGAAAACCGATGGACACCGAATTCACCGCGATCAGGCCGCCGAACGCCTTGGTCAGATCCCTGGTTTCGAACAGGAAGGGGGAGACGCTCATTGCCCACCCTCCTTCGGTCTTGTTTGCCCCTCAAGCGCCGGGCTGTCGCTCTCGCTCCCTTGGCTCCTCCGCGGCGCTCCGGGCGCCTCAATGGCGCCGCGCTCGACCACGGTCTCGCTCGTTCCACACCACTGCAGCAGCAGCCCGGCCACGCCCTTGGGCAGAGCCAGGACGATGGCGATCACCAACCCGCCCATGGGCAGCAGCCAGTGCTCGGTCACCGCCTCCAGGCCGAAATGGGCCAGTTCCAGGATGAAGGCCCCCAGGATGGGGCCGAACAGGGTGCCCATGCCGCCCAGGATGACCATCACCAGCACATGGCCCGACTGGTGCCAGCCCAGCATGGCGGGGCTGACGAAGCCGTACTGGGTGGCGGCCAGAAAGCCGGCCAGCCCAGCCAGGGCGCCGGCGATGGCGAAGGCCACCAGCTTGTAGGCCATGGGATCGAAGCCCAGACCGCGCACCCTGCCTTCGTTGACGCCGATGGCGGCCAGCACCCGGCCGAAGGGCGAGGCCACCACCACCCGCAGCAGCAGGTACACCGCCACCAGACAGCCCAGCACCGCGAAGAAGAAGGCCTGCTTGCTCTCCAGATTGACCAGGGTGATGCCGAACGCCTCGACCACCGGCTTGACGTAGATGTAGGCGCCGTCCGAACCGCCGGCCAGCTTGGAATCGTTGAAGAAGTAATAGCCCATCTGCCCGAAGGCCAGGGTGACCATGATGAAGTAGATGCCGGCGGTGCGGATGGCCAGGAAGCCCACCACGGCCGAGGCCAGCGCCACCGCCCCCATGGCGGCGGGCAGCACCACCCACAGATTGGCCGCCTCGTATTGCGGGGAGAGCAGGGCCAGCATGTAGCCGCCCAGTCCGAAGAAGGCAGCATGGCCCAGACTGACCAGCCCCGCCACCCCCACCAGCAGGTCGAGACTCATGGCCAGGATGGCCAGGATCATGATGCCGGTCAGCTTCTGCAGCAGGAACGCATACTTGACGGTGAAGGCCAGCGGCCCCCAGGCGGGGAACAGCGCCAGCGCCGCCAGCAGCGCCAGCAGGATCAGGGAAAGCCGCTTGGGAAGGGCGGTCATGAGAACAGCCCCCGCGGCTTCCACAGCAGCACCGCCGCCATGACGCCATAGACGGTGAAGCTGGCGAAATCGGGAACGAAGACCTTGCCGAAGGTGTCGGCCAGGCCGATCAGCATGGCGCCGAGAAAGGCGCCCTTGATGGAGCCGACCCCGCCGATCACCACCACCACGAAACAGAGGATCAGCACGGAATCCCCCATGCCCGGCGCCACCGAGGTGATGGGCGTCGAGATGGCCCCGGCCAGCCCGGCCAGGGCGGCGCCGATGGCGAACACCACGCCGAACAGCAGCTTCACGTTGATGCCCAGGGCCGCCACCATGTCGCGGTTGGAGGCGCCGGCCCGCACCCACATGCCGAAGCGGGTGCGGCTGATCACCAGATACATGCCGACCGCCAGCACGGCGCAGACCGCCGACAACAGCAGGCGGTAAACGGGATAGGACAGGGTCTCGGTCAGCTTGATGGACCAGTTCAGCGCGGCGGGCACCGGCACGCCGTGCACGTCGGCGCCCCAGGTGATGCGGGTCGCCTCGTTGAAGATCAGGATCAGGCCGTAGGTCAGCAGCACCTGATCGAGATGGTCGCGGCGATAAAGGGTGCGGACCAGCAGCGCCTCGATCACATAGCCGATGGCCGCCGCGATGGGCAGCGACAGCAGCACCGCCGCGATCAGGCTGCCGGTGACCCCGGCCAGCCAATAGGCCAGATAGGCCCCCAGCATGTAGAAGGCCCCGTGAGCCAGATTGATGATGCCCATGATGCCGAAGATCAGGGTCAACCCACTGGCGACCAGGAAGAGCAGCAGTCCGTACTGAACGCCGTTCAACACCTGAATCAGGAAAAACCAGAAATCCATCGTGGCTCCAGACCGCGCGCGTCCAAGACCGGGGTGGCCGCGCCGCCCGCCTTCCACGAAGCCCCCGGCCGCCATGGGCGACCAGAGCCTCCACCTCCGTGAAAAGCCGGCGACGCGCCCCGACGGGTCAGCCCATCTTGCAGCCGGTGGCGGGGTCGGCCAACGCCTTCTCCGCCACGCCCAGCACCACCTCCTGCCCGCCCTTGACCTGGCGCAGGTAGACGTCCTGCACCGGATTGTGGGCCTTGGACAGGGTGAAGGTACCGCGCGGGCTCTTGATCACCGCCTTTTCCATGGCGGCGATCAGGTCGGCCTTGGCCGCTGTATCGCCCTTGACGGTGCCCATGCCCTGGAACAGCAGTTGGGCGGCGTCGTAGCCCTGCACCGCGTAGACATCGGCCTCCTTGGAGAACGCCTTGCGGTAGGCGGCGCGGAACGTCTTGTTCTCGGGGGTGTCCAGCGCGTCGGCATAGTGCAGCGTGGTCAGCACGCCCTCGGCCGCCTCGCCCTGCTCCTTCAGCACGCCGTCGGTCAGGAAGCCCGGCCCCATCAGCGGAATGGATTTCAGCCCGGCGGCCGCGTAGTCCTTGACGAACTTCAGGGCGCCCGAACCGGCGAAGAACACGAAGACGCCGTCCGGCTTCAGCGCGGCGATCTCGGTCAGGTTGGCCTGGAACTCCTCCTGCGGGAAGGGAACCAGAATTTGCTTGGCGATCTTGCCGCCCGCCTTGACGAATCCCTGCTCGAAGCCGTTCACCGCCTCTTCGCCCGCCGCGTATTTCCACGACATGGTGACCACGTTCTTGAGGCCGCGCTCCATGGCGACCTTGGCCATGGGATAAGCGGTCTGCCAGTTGGTGAACGAGGTGCGGAAGATGTTCGGCGCGCACAAGGGGCCGGTGGCGGCACCGGCGCCGGCATTGGCGATCACCGTGATGGTGCCGGTTTCCCGCACCACCTTGACCATGCCCATGGCCACGCCCGAGTGGACCGGGCCGACCACGAAGTCGACGTTCTCGCCGGTGACCAGCTTGTTGGTATTCTCGGGGCCCTTGGCGGGATTGGACTCGTCGTCCACGGCGATGAACTGGATATCGCGGCCGCCCAGCTTGCCGCCGCGCTCCTCGAGCGCCAGCTTGAAACCGTTGGTGATGGCCTCGCCCAGCCCGGCATAGGTGCCGGAATAGGGCAGCAGGAAGCCGACCCTGACCTTGGCGGTGTTGCCGATGGCGAAGCGCGTCGGCACGAAGCCGCCGGCGCCCGCGGCCACCAGCGCACCGGTCCGCAGCATAGCGCGGCGGGAAATACCCTTCATATCCTTCATGACAATCCTCCCAGGCTTTCAGGCATGGTCCGTTCCGTCGTCTTGTTCAGGGTTTACGGCTGTCCCCGGCCGGAAGCCCCACTTTCGCCCTTTCCGCTCCACCGGAACGGGCGACATCGCATCGGATACGGATCCACTTAAATCGGCATCCTAATGCGCATTTCGTCCGAATGCAATCTTGCCCCCGGAGCGGAGTTGATCTTGGCCGGCGACCGGTCCACCATTCGCCCGACATCTGGTCAGACCAAGGAGCCCGCGCCGTGACCGCTCATCTCTTCGAGCTTGCCCTTCCCACCGTCGCCGTCAAGGGGGAAGCGGCGCTTTACCCGGTCCGCCGCGTCTTTTGCGTCGGCCGCAACTATGCCGGCCACGCCCGCGAGATGGGCAGCGACCCGAATCGCGAGCCGCCGTTCTATTTCACCAAGCCGGCCGACGCGCTGGTTCCGGGTGGCGGCGACATCCCCTACCCGCCCGGCACCGCCAACCTCCACCACGAGGTGGAACTGGTGGTGGCGCTGTCGCGCCCCGTCTACAAGTGCACGGCCGAGGATGCCAAGTCGGCGGTGTTCGGCCACGCCATCGGCCTGGACATGACCCGGCGCGACCTGCAATTCGCCGCCCGCGACAAGGGGCGTCCGTGGTGCCTGGGCAAGGCGTTCGAATTCTCGGCCCCCATCTCCGCCCTGGTCCGCGCCGACGCGCCCAAGCTCAGGGGCCGCATCGCCCTGGAGGTCAACGGCCAGGTGCGCCAGAGCGGCGATATCGACGAGATGATCTGGTCGGTGCCGGAAGTGATCGCCCATCTGTCCCAGTACTACCATCTGGGGCCGGGCGATCTGATCTTCACCGGCACGCCCGAGGGCGTCGGCCCGGTGGTGGCCGGCGACCGTCTGCGCGGAACCATCGACGGACTGGGCGAACTCGAGGTCCGCATCACTCCAGAAGGCTGAGCGGCGCGCCTCAAATATGAGGCGGGCCGCTCCAGCGCCCGTTGAGGGCGCGGCCAAGGGCGCGGAGGCGCCCGCCCGGCGAGGGAAAATGATAAGGCCTATAGCGTGATGCACATTTTGGGCATCACGCTATAGAACCTAGGCCTCGGCCGACGAGTGCAGGGTGAAGTTGAAGGTCGTGCCCTTCTTGGGCTCGGACTCCACCCAGATGGTGCCGCCGAACCTGTGGACGATGCGCCGGCACAGCGCCAGGCCGATGCCGGTCCCGCCGGGGAAGCGGTTGGGCTCCAGGCGCTGGAAGATGATGAAGATCTTCTCGAAATAGGCCGGCTCGATGCCGATGCCGTTGTCGTGCACCGCGATACGCCACAGTCCCTTGGGCTCCAGCGTGGCGGTGATCTCGATCTGCGGCGGGGCATCGGGCTGGCGATAGATCAGGGCGTTTTCCATCAGGTTCTGGAACAGGCTTTCCGCCTGTCGCGCCTCGGCCAGAACCACGGGCAGCGTGTCCATCTTGATGGTGGCGCCCGACGCCTGGATATCCGGCCCCAGATTCGCCAGCACGGCCTCCACCACCGCGTTCAAATCCACCGGCACGAATTCCGGCGGCGAGCGCGACACGCGGGCATAGTCCAGCAGGTCGGGAATCATCGACGACATATGCTTGGCGCCGCCGACGATATAGCCGATGAATTCGTCGGCATCCTTGTCCAGGCGTCCCTCGTAGCGCCGCGCCAGCAATTGCGCGTAGCTGGCGATATTGCGCAGCGGCGTCTGCAGGTCATGGGACGCCACATAGGCGAACTGCTCGAGATCGGCGTTGGAGCGCGCCAGTTCCTCGGTCCGCCGTTCCAGCGCCCGCCAGGTGCGCAGCATGCCGATGCCGCCCAGGGAGGTGACGATGATGAAGGCGCCGGCCAGGACGATCACCTTGATGCCTTCCTTGCGCCACTCGCCCAGATAATCCTCGGTCGCCATGCCCACCAGGGTGATCAGCGGGTAGTTGGCGATGGGCTGGTACGAGAAGGTGCGCCGGATGTTGTCGGCACCGGCCACCGCCTCGTAGGTGCCGCCCTGGGGATGGGCGGTGATCCGGGCGGTGAAGGTCGGCGAGACCGTCGTCTGCCCCACATAGCCGGCGTGGGGAAAGCGGGCGAGCAGGTCGAAGTTGCGCGAGGCGTCGCCGCGCATCACCACGGTGCCCTGGGGTCCGACCTCCAGGTTGTTGAACTTTTGCTCGAACCACGCGATGGTCACCGGGGCGAAGACGATACCGCCGAAGCTGCCGTCGGACAGGGTCAGCCGGCGGGCGAAGATCAGCACCCACTTGTTGCTGATGCGCCCCAGAATCGGCGGCGAGATCACCAGCCCCAGCTTGGGATCGTCGCGCAGGCTGCTGAAGTATTCGCGGTCCGCCGTATTGATTCCGACCTGCGGCTCTTCCGAACCGGCGATCACATCGCCCGCCACGTTGGCCAGACGCAGGCTGTCGGTCATCTTCAGGCGGCCTTGCAGATGCTCCAGAAAGGCCTTCATCTCCGACCCGGCGAGAGCTCCGCCGGTGCGTTGAATCCGCGCCGCCTCGTCGGCAACGGAAAGCAGGGCGAGGTCGATCTGGTCGATATCGCCGGCGATGCTTTGGGAAACCAGGCGGTTGGTGTTGCGCGTCGTGACGGCCGCCCGGTCCTGGTACTGGCGGTAGCTGGCGTCCAGGGACATCCAGGCAAGGCCGAGAACCGAGGCGTTGACGAACAGCAGCAATGCCACCAGCCGCCAGCGCGACGCCTTGAATTTATTGAAATCGGCCTTTACCGCCGCCACTCCCGGCCCTCCTCCCCAGAAGGACAATAGCGTAGGGGAATCACCTTACCTTAAGCCAATAGGGCTTGCCCAGATATTCCAATACGCTCGCAACGTTAAATTCATGGCTGACAGCAACCCGGAATTCTTCCCTGAGGATAGTTGGCTCTAATATATAAGTAATCACCCGATCCCATCTTGCCCATCTTGGTTCAATTGCAAAAATCATTTGATGCCGCGAGACCTCGACGATAATGATGGCGGGGGCGAGGGACTAGCAAACGGGCAGCGGGTTATCATTCGATGGCATCACCGATCAGAGACGATCTTGAGGCGGCGCCGGAAGCTCTGCTGGAAGGCGCCTACTGCGCCAAGCTCGAGGATTTCTACTCCCCCGGGTCGCGCGATCTCATCGGCCGCTTCCTGACCAATTTCACGGAATCCCTGGTCATCACGCCGACGGAACTGGTGTTCTCGGCCAAGTACCAGAAGCGTCTCAGCGATACCGGCCGTATCATGATGAACGCCGTCGACAAGATCGCCACCCTGCAGGCCAAGACCAGGGGCGAGAGCGCGGCCCAGCGGCTGCGCGACCTCAACGCCCTGATCAGCGCCGGCATGAAGAAGGCGTGGGACGACGACAAGGACAAGCCGCCACCCGCCGTCACGCCGGAAAGCTTCTCCGCCTACTGTGCCGGCCTGAAGGGAAGTCCGGCGGAGAACAATTACGCGGCCAACCGTGCCCTGACCGAGATTCTGTTCTCCCATAAGGTATGGAAGGACAAGATCGCCGTCCTGGTGAAGATGTTCGCGCTGACCAAAGGCAAGGACGAGAACCGCCATGTCGAGCAGGTTCTGTCCGAATGCCTGAAGAGCGATCCGGCGCTGGACCAGATGCTGGGCCTGTGCGAGACGCTGGAGGAGCGCTGCAACGACCTCGCCGATCTTTGGAAGGGCGAGTGGAAGCAGCGCGATACCGCCCATCCGGTGGTCGAGACCATCGCCGCCATGATTTCCGACGGCTCGGCTCCCAATTGCAAGGCCTCGGTGGAATATTCCCTGCTGCGCACCCTGGCCAGCAAGATGCCGCTGCGCTCGGCCGAGCCCGAGATCGAGATTTTCGCCCTGTTCGACCTGTTCAAGCGCATGTGGATCGGGACCACCCTGATCGGCGGCGGCAAGGCGCTGATCTCGCTGGAACGCCGCCAGGCCCGCCACCTCAACAAGGAAGGCGTCACCGACCTGCTGCGCGAGCGCAAGGTGGTGGCCGACCGTTACGCCTTCCTGATGCAGTTGAGCACGGTGGCGGTGGGCCAGGGCAACCGGGCCATGCTGAAGACCTTCATCGAGCACTATTTCGGCGACAAGGATTTCATACCGCGCGTGGTGGCGGGCCAGGAGCCCCCGGTGCCCAAACTGCAGACCTTGACCGGCATCCACCGGACGATCAAGGCCTCGTGGCTGCCCGACGGCGACAAGGTGGCGTTCGCGGCCCAGGTGGAGGCGGCGCAAACCCAGTTGCTGAAGAATTCCCGCCTGTTCGAGCAGATCGACAAGAAGGGCGGCGGTCCGGCCCAGAAAGTCCTGACCCTGCTGGACCTCTCCCGCAAGGGAACCTTCATCGACGGCGGCAACATGGATGCGGTCCGCCAGATCCTGAACGGCTATCTGCGCGACGGCGGCTTCCTGACCGACTACCTGGGCACCGCCTCGGGAGAGGAACGGGACCGCAAGATGCTCCTGCTGACCAAGACCCTGGCCAGCATCGGCATCATGGTCTGAAGTCCCCTCACCCTCCCTTGGTCGCCTTGACCAGGGCCTTGAAGGGCAGCAGGACGCAGGCGTGGCGGCTCTTGTGCGGCCGTACCGGCAAAAAGACCGCCAGGGCGGGAAAGGCCGGATCGGCCCCCGTCTTCAGCATGCCCGAGACCTGATCGAGCAGTCGGGCGGCGTCATCGGCCTCCAGGCCGACCGCCCTTTCCTCCGCCAGCGCGGCGGCGGCCTTGCACAGCAGGCAGCCCTTGACCCGGTGGCCCGACGCCGTCACCCGGCCGCCCTCCAGCGCGACATCCAAACTGACCCGGTCGCCGCACAGGGGATTGTCGAGGGTAACGCTGGCATCGGCGCCGTCCAGCACCGCCGGTTCCCTGGCGGCCAGTTCCTTGATGGCCGCACCGTACAGATCATCACTCATCGCAGCACCTTCACCGCCTCGGCCAATCCCCGCAGCAGGGCGTCCACGTCATCCCGGTTGGTGTAAGGAGCCAGCGAGGCGCGCAAGGTCCCCTCCTCCAGCCCCAGCACGCTCATCAGCGGCCGGGCGCAATGGGCGCCGCCGCGCACCGCCACGCCGCGCTCGGCCAGCAGATGCGACAGGTCGTGGGGATGGCAGCCCTCCGCCGTGAAGGACACCACCGGCACGCGGGCCTCGAGGCCCAGCGGCCCGACGATCCTCACCCCCGCCATGGAACGCAGCCCATCCAACAGGTGCCAGGTCAGGGCCGCTTCCTGCTGATGCACCGCCTGCCAATCCAGGCCGCTCATCCAGTCCAGGGCGGCGGCCAGCCCCACCGCCTGGGCCACCGGCGGAGTACCCGCCTCGAAGCGGTGGGGCGGCTCGCCCCAGGTGAAATCATCGTCGCCCACCGTACCGACCATGCCGCCACCCACCACCAGCGGCGCCATGCCGTCGAGAATTTCCGCCCGCCCCCACAGCACCCCGATACCCGTGGGGCCATAGGCCTTGTGCCCGGCGAAGGCGTAAAGATCGGCTCCCAGGGCGCGGGGATCGACGCGGCCGTGCGGCACCATCTGGGCACCGTCCACCACCAGCCGGGCGCCCACTCCATGGGCCGCCTCGGCCAGCCGGGGCAGATCGCTGACCGCGCCGCTGACATTGGAGGCATGGGTCGCCACCACCACCTTGCAGCGCGGCGTGACCACGGCGCCGAGACCGGAGAGGTCCAGCCGCCCGTCCGGGGTGACCGGCAGCCAGCGCAGGCCGAAGCCCCGCTCCTTGGCCAGGGCCATCCACGGCAGGCAGGAGGAATGGTGTTCCAGCCGGCTGACCACCACCTCGTCGCCCGGCCCCAGAGTCCGCCCCAGCCCCCAGGCCGCCATGTTGAGCGCCAGGGTGCAGCCGGCGGTGAACACCACCTCCTCGGCCGGAGCGTTGAGGAAACGGCCCACCGCGGCACGGGCGCCGTCATAGGCGGCATCGGCGCGCTGGGCCATCTCGTGCAGGCCGCGCCGCACATTGGAACGGGCGGTGCGGTTGTGGTGGGTCACCGCCTCGGAGACCAGGCCCGGAATCTGCGCCATGGCGGCGCTGTCCAGGTAGTGGAAGCCCGGCCGGGCCAAGGCGGGAAAGGCTTCGCGAATGGTCTGGCTCATGTGTCTCCCCCCAATGCCCGCAAGGCCTCGGGCGTATCCACGTCGATCAGGATTCCGTCGTCGGCCACCACGACCTCGGCAACCGCCTCGGCATGCTCGGCGATCAGGCCCCTGGCGCCCTTGTCGCCGGTCAAGCCTTGGATTTCCGCAAAGTAGCGCCGCGCCAGCAGCACGGGATTGCCCCGCCGTCCCTGGAACACCGGGACGCAGATGCCATCCGGCCGGAACGCCGCCGCCAGGGCGGCCACGTGCCCGGCCGTTACCCTGGGCATATCGGCCAGCAGCACCATCACGCCCTCGGCCCCGGCGGGCAAGGCCGCCACTCCGGCCGCCAGGGACGAGGCCATCCCCCGCGAGGGATCGGGATTGACCACCCGGATCACCCCGGCCGGCAGATGGGGCTGCGCCTCCGGTCCGGTGACCACCAAAACCGGCGACAGGCCGCCGGCCAGGGCCGCCTCGATTGCGCGGTCGAGCATGGAGCGCCCTTCCACCCGCATCAGGCGCTTGTCGCCGCCCATGCGGCTGGCCCGTCCCGCCGCCAGCACCAACCCGGCCAGACTCATTCTTCGCCCTCCTGACCGAGGGCGCGGCGCGCCAGGACGGGGATCAGCGCGGCACGGTATTCGGCACTGGCATGCAGGTCGCGGCTGAGTTCGTCGGCGGGAACGCTCAGCCCCTCCAGGGCGGTCGGTGAATAATCCTGGGCCAAAGCCGTCTCGAAGTCCGTCAGGCGGAACGCATACGATGCCGCCCCGGTCACCGCCACCCGCACCCCCTCGTCCGTCTCGGCGACGAACACCCCGGCCACCGGATAGCCCGAGGCGGGATTGCGCACCTTGGCATAGCCGGCGCGGCGCGGCCGGGGATAGCTGACCGACACGATCAGTTCGCCGGGTTCCAGCGCCGTCTCGAACATGCCGAGGAAGAAATCGTCGGCGGCGATGATCCGCCGGTCGGTATGGATGTCCGCCCCCAGCCCCAGCACCCCCGCCGCGTGGTCGCTGGCCGGGTCGGCATTGGCCAGCGCCCCGCCCAGGGTTCCCATGTTACGGACCTGCAGATCGCCGATGGAGCCGGCCAGCCGGGCCAGGGCGGCAATCTCGCGGCACTCCGCCAAGGCCGCATGGGTGGTCGCCGCCCCCACCACCAGCCGGCCCGGCTCGATGTCGATTCCCGACAATTCCGGCAGGCGGGCCACGTCGATCAGGGCGGTGGGCTGGGCGAGGCGCAGCTTCAGGGCCGCCAGCAGGCTCTGGCCGCCGGCCAGATAGCGCCGCTCCAGGCCGTCATGGGCCGCCACGGCCTCGGCGAGACTTTGCGGACGGAGATAGTCGAAGGGAAACATCAGCCCTTCTCCCGGATAGTCTGGGCGATGGCCTCGACGATGGGGCGATAGCCGGTGCAGCGGCACAGATTGCCATCCAGGCCGTGACGGATGGCCGCCTCGTCGGGGCTGTCCAGGTGGGCGACCAGATCCAGGCCGCTCATCACCATGCCCGGCGTGCAGAAGCCGCATTGCAGGGCGTGGCGGTCGCGGAAGGCGGCCTGCAGCGGGTGCAGATTTTCGCCCCCATCCGCCCCCTCGGTGGCCACGCCCTCGATGGTCAGAACCCGGCGCCCGTCGGCCTGGGCCGCCAGGATCAGACAGGATTTGGCGGCGCGGCCGTCCAGATGGATGGTGCAGGCGCCGCACTGGCCGGTATCGCAGCCCACATGGGTGCCGGTCAGCCCGAAGCTTTCGCGCAGCAGCGTGACCAGCAGGGTGCGGGGCTCGATCTCCGCCTCCACCTTCCGGCCGTTCAGCATGAACGCGACGCGCATGGGCTCGCTCCTTTGATTTGCGCACCCGACGACGCTATCATCGGCATCGCTTCAAGGAAACCGGTCCCGATGCCCATTGCCGTTAAATCCTCTCTCGACGTGGTGTTCTGGATCTCCGATCAGGCGCTGAACGATCGCGAGTACATCCAGCCGCAGAAGCTGCACCGCCTGCTCTATCTGTCGCAGGCCTATTTCGCCGTGGCCTATCACGGCCGCAAGCTGATGCCCGCCACCTTCGTCACCGACGCCTTCGGGCCGGTGGAGCCGACGGTGTTCCACGCCCTGGCCTTCGGACGGCCGCACATGATCGAGGGCAACGCGCTCAGCGATCAGGTGCGCCATTTCCTCGACGGCATCTGGCGGCGCTACGGCCCCTACACCGCCGACCAGCTGACCAAGAAGATCGCCGAGCACGCCCCCGTCGCCCTGGCCATGGCCAAGGGCCAGAACGAGGAAATCCCCTTCGCCGACATGGTGAAGTACTATTCCGACGAGGCCGCCGCCCGCAACAAGCCGGCCTCGGCGGTGGATTCCATCGATCAGGTGCTCAAACCCCGCATGATGCGCTCCCAGAACGGCAAGCCGGTCACCGTCTCGGCCTGGAAGCCCAAGGCCGCTCCCGTGAAGAAAGACGAATGATCACGCGGCGCGCCCTGCTGTCCTCCGGCCTCGCCCTGGGGCTGGCCGCCTGCGCCGGCGAGCCGGCCCGCATGGCCCGTCCGCCCCGCCCCAAGGCCACCCCCGGCATGGTGGACGAGCCGGCCCTGGTCGGGCTCAACGCCATTATCGACCTGCACCACGCCAACGGGGTAAAGAGCTTCGCCGCCGCCCGCGAGGCCAGCGGCGTGCTGGCGGTGATCCACAAGGCCAGCGAAGGCGACTGGCAGGACCCCCGCTACGAGGAGCGCCGCGCCGAAGCCATGGGTGCCGGCCTGCTGTGGGGCGCCTACCATTTCGGCACCGGACAGCATCCCGGCCGCGCCCAGGCCCGGATGTTCCTGGCCGCCGCCCGGCCCGATCCCGCCACCCTGCTGGTTCTGGACCTGGAGCTGAATGAACGCGCCCCCGGCAACACCATGCGTCTCGATGCGGCCGAGGAGTTCGTGCGCGAAATCGCCGAAACCACCGGCCGCCTGCCGCTGCTCTATACCCATCCCGCCTGGGCCGACGGCGAGATCCTGCCCGGCCCCAGGGGAAGCGCCTCCCTGGGCGGGCCGATCCTTCCCGGCACGGCGCTGGCCGCCTGCGATCTGTGGCTGGCCGATTATCGCTACGAGCCGGAACTGCCCCGATCCTGGGAAACACGGGGTTGGCGCCTGTGGCAATATGCCGGCGACGACGCCAATACCGGCGGCCCCTTCCGCGACCGCGCCCGCGAGGTCAGAGGCGTCGACCGCTGCGACCGCTCGGTCTTCGCCGGCAGCCGGGAAGACCTTTACCGCTACTGGACCGCCATCGGCCGGGCGGGAGTCTAATCCCGCTTCCTGGCCGGGTTGTCGGTCTGGAACTGCCCGACGGTGACGAAACGGCAGCCCCTGGAGCCCAGATCGTCCAGCACGCCTCCCATGGCGGCGATGGTGCTGTCGTGGATGTCGTGGAACAGGAAGATGCCGTGCGCCCCTTGGCCCACCGGTAGGATGTTCCCCTCGATAGCGCTGACCGTGTGATAGCGCCAATCCTCGCTGTCGCGCGACCACAGCACCACTTCCAGCCCATCCTGGTGAGCGAGACTGACCAGGGCCGGATCATAGGCCCCGTAGGGCGGGCGGAAGTAACGGGGAGTGGCGCCCAGGCTCTTCAACTCGGCCAGGGTATCCTCGATCTCCTTGTGCCGGGCCGCCTCGTCCAGCTTGCGCATGTCGGGGTGGTCCCAGGAATGGTTCTCCACCTCGTGGCCCTCGGCCACCATGCGCCGGATCAGGTCGGGATAGCGGCGGGCATGCTGGCCCAGCACGAAAAAGGTCGCCTTGACCTTGTGGACCGCCAGCAGGTCGAGCAGGGATTCCGTATGCGGCCCCGGCCCGTCGTCGAAGGTGATGGCGCAATCCCCGGCCTTGGCCTTATCGCTGAAATCGAGAGCCGGCGGCCTGGCCGGAAGAGCGGCGACCTTGGGCTCGCTTCCGAAACTCAGCCATTTCGGCCAGGCGAGGGCCGCCTGGGGAACCAGCAGAATGCAAAAGGCAACGGCAAGTCGGCGCATGATCATCCCCGGAACTCCTCTTCCGGGAAACCTGATCATTTTCAAGCCTGTTGTCCAGCCCCGGCCCGGGTCGGCACCACCAGTTGGGTCTCCAGGGTCTGCACCGGCTCACCCGCCGCATCCAGGGTCTCGACCCGGAAACGGGCCAGCCCCAGGCCGGGCTTGGAGCGCATCTCGCGGGTCTCCACCACCTCGATGCGGGCGGTCAGCACGTCGCCGGGACGCACCGGCCGGTGCCATTTCAGGTAGTCCAGCCCGCTGCCGATGATGCCCAGCGGCAATCGCAACTCGCTGGTCACCATCAGGCGCATGGTGGCCGCCGCCGTATGCCAGCCCGAGGCCGCCAGTCCGGCAAAGAACGAGTCCCGGGCGGAATCCTCGTCCAGATGGAAATGCTGCGGGTCCCAGTCGGCGGCGAAGCCCTTGATGTCGGCCACCGTCACCTCGTAGGCCGGCGAGGAGAACACCCGTCCGGGTGTCAGGTCCTCGAGATAATGGGTCATGCCGCCGCTCCTTCCGCCACCGGCTGCGGCCCCAGCTTGCGCCCGATCATCAGCGACATGGCTGCCGCTACCAGACAGGCCAGGCCCGACAGCACGAAGGCCAGCCAGTAATCGCCGAGATCGGTGCGGATCATTCCGGCGGCGAAGGCGGCGGTGGCCGCCCCCAACTGGTGGGCGGCGAAAATCCAGCCGAACATCACGCCGGCCTTTTCCCGCCCGAAGGCCTGGGTGGTCAGCTTGACGGTGGGCGGCACGGTGGCGATCCAGTCCAGGCCGTAGAACACTGCGAACAGCCACAGCCCGAACACGTCCGGCCCGAAGGCGAGATCGAGGAAGATCAGCGACAGGCCGCGCAGGCCGTAATACCAGAACAGCAGCTTGCGCGAATCCCAGCGGTCCGACAGCCAGCCCGAAGCGGTGGTGCCGACGATGTCGAAGACTCCCATGGCGGCCAGCAACCCGGCGGCCTTGACCTCGGGAATGCCGTGATCGAAACAGGCCGAGATCAGGTGGGTGCCGATCAGGCCGTTGGTGGACAGGCCGCAGACGAAGAAGGTTCCCGCCAACAGCCAGAAATCCCGCGAGCGCATGCCTTCCCTCAGCGCCATGATCGCCGCCACCGCCGGATTGCCGGCCCGGATGGCCGGCGGCGGAGCGCTGGTGGCGCCCACCGGCCACAGCCCCAGGTCGGCGGGGCGGTCGCGCATGAACACCCAGATCACCGGAGCGAAGACGGCGGCGGCGGCGGCGATCAGCAGCACCGCCTCGCGCCAGCCCCAACGCTCGACCAGCATGGCCATCTGGGGCAGGAAGATCAGCTGGCCGGTGGCGGTGGCCGCCGACAGCAGCCCCATCACCGTGCCGCGATAGGCATCGAACCAGCGGGTCACCACCGTGGCACCCAGCACCAGGGCGATGGTGCCGGAACCGCCGCCCACCACCACGCCCCACAGCAGCACCATGTGCCAGGGCGTCCGCATCAAGGTGGTGGCCGCCACGCCGAGCGCCAGCACGCCCAGGGCCAGCGCCATGGTGCGGCGGATGCCGATACGGTCCATCACCGCCGCCGCGAACGGCGCCATCAGGCCGTAGAGCACCAGATTGACCGACACCGCGAAGGAAATGGTGGCGCGGCTCCAGCCGAATTCGGCCTCCACCGGCACCATCATCACGCCGGGCGCCGAGCGGATGCCCGCCGCCACCAGCAAGGTGACGAAGGTCAAACCGGCGGCGATCCAGCCGTAGTGCAGACGGGTGGGGCGGGCGGTCTCGGACATGGGCTTGCTCCGAAAATGAGGTAGACAAGTCTGTATCATTTGACTAATACAGACAGGTCTGTATCATGTCAACCGCAACAACCCACTGACCTCCGCCATAAGATGACCGAACCCGCCGATAAGCCCTGCGCCCGCGACCGCATCCTGGCCGCCGCCAACGACCTGTTCTACCGCGAAGGCATCCGCGCCATCGGTATCGACACGGTGATCGAGCGGGCCGGCGTCGCCAAGATGAGCCTGTACCGCGCCTTCCCCTCCAAGGACGACCTGATCGCCGCCTTCCTGGAGATGCGCGACAAGATGTACTGGGACTGGTGGGACTCGGTAATGGCCCGCCATCCCGACGAGCCGCGCCGTCAGTTGCGCGCCCTGTTCGAGGCGGTTGCCAAGCGCACCTCGGGCACCCAGTACCGCGGCTGCCCCTTCGTCAACATGTCGGTGGAGTTCCCCGACCACGCCCATCCCGGCCGCCACGTGGTGGCCCGCCACATGGAGGAGCTGCGAGGCCGCCTCTCGGCCCTGGTGGAGGGGCTGGGACTGGCTCAGCCCAAGCCGTTGACCGACCAGTTGATGCTGCTGCTGGAAGGCGCCTATTCCGCCGGCAACACCATGGGGGCCGACGGCCCCTCCGCCTCGGTGGCCGCGTGCGCCGAGATCATCATCCAAGCCCACCTCTCCCCTAGCCTTCAGAGGCCCGCATGACCCAGCCCCATCTCTTCCGGCCGCTTTCACTGCGCGGCCTCACCGTCCCCAACCGCGTGGCCGTCGCTCCCATGTGCCAGTACTCGGCCGTGAACGGCGTGCCCCAGGACTGGCACCTGATGCATTACGGCAGCCTGGCCGCCTCGGGCCCCGGCATGGTGGTGATCGAGGCCACCGGCGTGACGCCGGAAGGCCGTATCTCGCCCAACTGCCTCGGCCTTTATGACGACGCCACCGAGGCCGGGTTCACCCGGCTGGTCGCCGCCCTGAAAAGCTTCGGCGGCGGCGGCGCCATCGGCGTGCAATTGGCCCATGCCGGCCGCAAGGGCGGCTCCGCCCCGCCGTGGGAAGGCGGCAAGTTCTCGCCCGACGGCTGGCCGACCATTTCCGCCTCCGCCCTGCCCTTCGACGAGGGCTGGCCGGCCCCCAAGGCGGCGACCCGCGACGACCTTGATCACCTGAAGCAGGCCTTCGTCGATGCCGCCCGGCGCGCCTTGCGCGTCGGCTTCGACCTCATCGAGCTGCACTCGGCCCATGGCTATCTGCTGCACCAGTTCCTGTCGCCGCTGTCCAACCGGCGCGACGACGAATACGGCGGCAGCCTGGAAAACCGCATGCGCTTCCCCCTGGAGGTCATCCGGGCGGTCCGCGCCGTCTGGCCCGCCGACAAGCCGCTGGGCCTGCGCATCAGCGCCACCGACTGGGTCGAGGGCGGCTGGGACGCCGATCAGGCGGTGGTCTACGCCAAGGCCTTCAAGGAAGCCGGCATCGACTATGTCTGCGTCTCGTCGGGCGGGCTGGTGTCCTATGCCAAAATTCCCATCGGCCCCGGCTACCAGATCGATCTGGCGGCGCGCATCCGCCGCGAGGCGGGAGTTCCCACCCGCGCCGTCGGCCTGATCGCCACGCCGCAACAGGCCGAGGCCGCAATGGCCGACGGATCGGCCGACCTGATCGCCATCGGGCGCGGCTTCCTCGACAATCCCCGCTGGGTCTGGCATGCCGCCCAGGTGCTGGGGGCCGAGATGAGCTATCCGCCGCAATACCGGGCCGCCGGAGCGCGGGCCTGGCCGGGTCTCGCCCTGGCCCGTCCCACCCTGGCCGCCGAATAGGTAGAAACACGTCTTTTTACATATGCATTTTAGACGCGATCATTGATATTCCCTTCAAGAGGGATATTCTCCGCCCCGGACTTCTCCGGGACAGAGAGAATATTCTCTTGGAGTGGAATAGCGATTACGAGATGGGGCATCCCCGGTTGGATGCCGAACATCGGACCCTGTTCGAGGTGCTTGCCACCCTGTCGCGGGGATATTGCGACCACGATCTGGTCGATACCCAGATCAAGATCCTCGAGCATCACGTCGCGGCCCATTTCGCCCTGGAAGAGCGGATGATGGCGGAAACCAGCCATCCCCGCCTCGACCGGCACCGGGGCCTGCACGCGGAATTCCGCGATACCGTCGCCCGCCTTCGCGCCCATTGGCAGAAGGACGACGCTCCCAGCGTCCGGCAGGAAATCATCGTGGAACTGTCGGACTGGCTGGCCCGGCACATCATCGGCGCCGACCATGCCGACCTTCTGACGGAATCGGGCCCGTCCAGCGTCGGCTGAACGGGCCCGTTTCGGTCCTGGGGAAAGGGGGGACGACCTAACCCAGGACTTCCCTCATCTTGTCGTGGTCCAGTTCCTTTTCCCACTTGGAGACCACCACGGCGGCGACGCCGTTGCCGACGAAATTGGTCAGCGCCCGAGCCTCGGACATGAAGCGGTCGATACCCAGGATCAGCGCCAGACCGGCCACCGGCACCGAGGGAACCACCGCCAGGGTGGCGGCCAGGGTGATGAAGCCGGCACCGGTGACGCCCGACGCGCCCTTGGAGGTCAGCATGGCCACGCCGAGCAGGGTGATCTGCTGGGTGAAGGTCAGTTCGATGTCCAGGGCCTGGGCGACGAACAGGGCCGCCATGGTCAGGTAGATGTTGGTGCCGTCCAGATTGAAGGAATAGCCCGACGGAACCACCAGACCGACCACCGACTTGGAACAGCCCATGGCCTCCAGCTTCTTCATCAGCGGCACCAGGGCCGATTCCGAGGACGAGGTGCCGAGCACGGTCAGCAGCTCCTCCTTGATGTAGATGATGAACTTGAAGATGTTGAAGCCGACCAGCATGGCGACGATGCCCAGCACCACGGCCACGAACAGGAAACAGGTCAGGTAGAAGCTGCCCATCAGCGCCGCCAGCGGCTTCAGCGCGGCCACGCCGTACTTGCCGATGGTGAAGGCCATGGCGCCGCCGGCGCCCAGGGGGGCGACCTTCATGATGGTATTCATCATGGCGAAGAAGATGTGCGAGCATTCCTCGATGAACATGTGCACGCCCTGGCCGGCCCGCCCCATGCGGGTCATGGCATAGCCGAACAGGATCGCCACCAGCAGCACCTGCAGCAGGTCGCCGCCGCCGGTAAAGGCGTCCACCAGGGTCTTGGGGATGATGTGCAAGATGAAGTCGACGGTGCTCTGCTCGGTGGCGGCCTTGGCGTACTTGGCCAC
Organism: Magnetospirillum sp. 15-1; assembly: GCF_900184795.1. NCBI lineage: Bacteria > Pseudomonadati > Pseudomonadota > Alphaproteobacteria > Rhodospirillales > Rhodospirillaceae > Magnetospirillum > Magnetospirillum sp. 15-1. The sequence continues at coordinate 299,065 of NZ_FXXN01000024.1, forward strand.
CGCCTTGGCGTCCAGGGCGGCCGGGTCGGCGTGGAAGCCGTCACCGGGCCGCAGGACGGTCATGACGATCAGACCGATGACCAGGGCGAAGGTGGATACCACCTCGAAGTACAGCAGCGCCTTGCCGCCGACCCGGCCGACCTTCTTCATGTCGCCGGCCCCGGCGATGCCCAGCACCACGGTACAGAAGATCACCGGGCTGATCAGCATCTTGACCAGCGAGATGAAACCGTCACCCAGGGGCTTCAGGCTGACGCCGGCATCCGGATAAAAATAGCCGAGGGTACCGCCGGCGAAGATGGCGAGCAGAACCCAGAAATACAGGTGACCGGTCAGGCGCTTCATCGGCTTGGTCCTCGATGGGGTGCGGTAACTACGGGGTTCCTACCCGTCCGGGGGTGTGACTGTCGATTGCGGATATCCGATGGTCAGTGGAGAAACCGCATAGTGCCTTGCAAAATTTTTCAGTTGCTCCCTCCCCCGGCTGCGGTTTTCCATGGGGAATTCCGCTGACCCAAGGATCCAAGCATTGCCCTCGTCCGCCCCGCCTGCCGCGTCCGCCATGTTGGGGCGAGTGGTCCTGCCCTTTGCGGCAGGGTATTTCCTGTCATACCTGTACCGGACGGTGAACGCGGTGCTGGCCCCCGAGATCGGCCGCGCCATCCATCTGGACGGCTCCGACATCGGCCTGATGACCGGCATCTACTTCATGACCTTCGCCGCCGCGCAATTGCCGCTGGGCATCCTGCTCGACCGCTTCGGCCCCCGCCGGGTGGAAAGCATCCTGCTGTGCTTCGCCGCCGCCGGCGCCTTCGTCTTCTCCCTGGCGGACTCGGTACCGGCCCTGGTGCTGGGCCGCGCCCTGGTCGGATTCGGCGTGTCGTCCTGCCTGATGGCGGCGCTGAAGGCCAACGTCCAGTTCTTTCCCCCGCCGCG